>JAISID010000073.1 GCA_031262205.1 Holosporales bacterium
GCCCAAACACTATTTTTTTTTGGGGGGGGGGGGGTTTGTTGGGCTCCCCCAACCCGGCCATCCCACGCCCGGCCTATTTTAATAGCGGGTACCCCCCCGCCCCCTATAGAATCTATCGCACGCAAAAAGTGTTATTATTTGCGTTTTACAACTCATCATTATAAAACGCTTTGTTTAGATATTTTTGATTCACTATTTTAAAGAACTTTTCTGATTATATCAGATCTAAAAAGATCGCAATTTACCAATCTTCTTACACCTAAGATAATTTTGGTGGAGGTGAACGGATTCGAACCGATGACCTCATGCTTGCGGAGCACGCGCTCTCCCAACTGAGCTACACCCCCGTTTCTAATTGGTGGAGGTAAACGGATTCGAACCGATGACCTCATGCTTGCAAAGCACGCGCTCTCCCAGCTGAGCTATACCCCCGGCGTAAAGCCAGCGATTCAATTGGTGGGCCAGGGAGGACTTGAACCTCCGACCCCACGCTTATCAAGCGTGTGCTCTAACCAACTGAGCTACTAGCCCCTCTTGCTTTTAGGCTCCGTATCTCATTTACTAAATAGGCAGTCATCAGGTGACGTGGCGTTGAGTACACCATTCAACTTTTTTATTCCTTAAGAAAGGAGGTGATCCAACCGCAGGTTCCCCTACAGTTACCTTGTTACGACTTAACCCCAGTCATCGACCCTACCGTGGTCGGCTGCCTCCATTGCTGGTTAGCGCACCGGCTTAAGGTAGAACCAACTTCCATGGTTTGACGGGCAGTGTGTACAAGACCCGAGAACGTATTCACCGCAGCATGCTGATCTGCGATTACTAGCGATTCCGACTTCATGCCTTCGAGTTGCAGAAGACAATCCGAACTGAGACTGCTTTTTTCAGATTCGCTCCAGATTTCACTCCTTCGCTTCTCTTTGTCACAGTCATTGTATTACGTGTGTAGCCCAGCCCATAAGGGCCATGAGGACTTGACGTCATCCCCACCTTCCTCCGGCTTATCACCGGCAGTTCCATTATAGTGCCCAGCTTAACCTGCTGGCAAATAACGGCGAGGGTTGCGCTCGTTGAGGGACTTAACCCAACGTCTCACGACACGAGCTGACGACAGCCATGCAGCACCTGTGTTGCCTTCGCCCGAAGCGTCCCGGATAATTTCTTATCTAGTCAAAGCAACATGTCAAAAGCTGGTAAGGTTTTGCGCGTAGAGTCGAATTAAACCACATAATCCACCGCTTGTGCGGGTCCCCGTCAATTCCTTTAAGTTTTAATCTTGCGACCGTACTCCCCAGGCGGAATGCTTATCGAGTTGTCTTCGACACCGAAATAAAATTCCAACGTCTAGCATTCATCGTTTACAGCGTGGACTACCAGGGTATCTAATCCTGTTTGCTCCCCACGCTTTCGCGCCTCAGCGTCAGTTATTGCCCAGATGATCGCCTTCGCCTCTGGTGTTCCTATGCATATCTGTGAATTCCACCTCTCCACGCATAATTCCATCATCCCCTTCAATACTCTAGTCAAGCAGTATCCAATGCAGTTCCTAGGTTGAGCCCAGGTATTTCACATCAAACTTACTTAACCGCCTACACGCCCTTTACGCCCAGTTATTCCGAACAACGCTTGCCCCCTTCGTATTACCGCGGCTGCTGGCACGAAGTTAGCCGGAGCTTATTCATAAGTTACCGTCATCATCTTCACTTATAAAAGAGCTTTACAACCCGAAGGCCTTCGTCACTCACGCGGCATTGCTGGATCAGGGTTTCCCCCATTGTCCAATATTCCCCACTGCTGCCTCCCGTAGGAGTCTGGGCCGTGTCTCAGTCCCAATGTGGCTGATCATCCTCTCAGACCAACTATAGATCACAGGCTTGGTCAGCTATTACCTAACCAACTACCTAATCTAACGCGGGCTGCTCCTTCAGCAATTTCTCTTTCAACTCTCGTTTATATCCTGTATTAGCGTTCGTTTCCAAACGTTATTCAAGACTGAAGGGTACATTCCCACGCGTTACTCACCCGTTTGCCACTATATTTTTAATACAAGTACTAAAAATACCGTTCGACTTGCATGTGTTAAGCATGCCGCCAGCGTTCGTTCTGAGCCAGGATCAAACTCTCATGTTTAATCCCATTCGCTCATTAATTTAGAATCGACTGTTTTTGTGTATCGTCATAATGAACAAATGTTTTTTGTGTTTGTTAAAACACGCCACCTGTTCACTACCTATTTTTCTTTTTTACTATTTCCTAGAACCTTGAGAAACAAAATAAATGCGGATAGCTCATATTTTTCTCTCATTGAGATATAAATTACCATCCGATTTGCCTTCCGTCAATAATTTTTTTTCAAAAAATAAAAAAAAAATTTCGGCGGAAGAAATTATTGCCCAGAATGTATTGGCAAAAAATGGCTATATAAAGGTATTACGCTTTTTCCGAATGAATGAAAACCATTGGCGACAGGTGTTAATTAGTTGTCGATAGAAGCTCCAGGACATTGGGAAGATGATTTTTTTAACTATAAATTTAGATATACAAATACGAGACGTAATCTTAAAGATTCCCAGAATCATCTCTTAACGACAGATATTTAGGATTTTTTATAAATAAATTACCGCTGTGGAATTTGAATAATCGGCGATTATAAATGGGAATCATACCTTAACATCCTAAATACATCGCTTGCCGCTAGACAATTCTAATCGGCGATGGTTTGTGTGTTTATTTCAGTTGTGTTTTTCGTATACAACCCCTATTTATAGGACGTCAGGGGATGATTCCCTTATAAATTATACCTTACGGTCGCGCGTCGGAGGGACGCTCCCCAATATTTTTAAGATATAAAGGGAAGAGTAACCGTAAAGCAAGCTCCTCCATATGTTTGAGAATTACTCGCTGCGATTTTCCCGCCGTGAGAGAGCGCGGCGTCTCTGGCTATGCTAAGCCCCAGGCCTACTCCGCCGTCTATTCCGTGCGTTCTGGCTTGGTTTCGTCTTACAAACGGGGTAAACAAATCCTCCGCCGTTTCTTCGTCTATGCCTGGGCCGTCGTCCTCGAAATTGATTATTACAAAATTGTTTTCCTTGGAAAACGTTACGTATAAATTATTTGAATACTTCTTAGCATTCGAAATAATGTTTCCTAAAGCCCTTTTGAACGACGTTTGTTTTATCGACGCGTCGATTGTCTTATCTCCCGACAAATGGATTTTGAAGTTGTCGGACGCATAGTCCCGCGCCGTTTCGCTTAAAAATAAGCTCAAATTTATACGACTAAAAACTTCCCTGCTTTGTTCCGCAGCGTGAAGCGTAAAACTTTCCGTCATGCTTATCATCGAGTTAACGTCGTTAGTCAACCATTCTACTTCTTTGGTTTTAGGCATCATCGAAAGCTGTAGTTTCATTTTAGTTAAAGGGGTTTTTAAATCGTGAGAAATTCCGGCCAGAGCTTTTATTCTATTGTTTATCAACGCCTTAATGTTTTGTTTCATCTCGCAAAAAGCGGCTCCCGCTATTCTGATTTCTTTAGCCCCTTCTGGAACGTATTTGTCTACGTCTATTCCCTTGCCAAATTCGGTCGCGGCCTTTGCCAATCTTTTGATAGGCCTAATTTGGTTCTTCAAAAAAATCAGCGATATAACCAAAAGAAGAATCGACGAGGCTACTCCGCTTCCCAACACTATCCAAATAATTTTCATATACAAATTCTTCCTTGAGAAAGAAATCTTATATACGTCGTTTTCATTTTTAGAAGGAATATAAATCTCCATTTTATCGTTATAGGTATTGACGTAATATTCCTCGTATCCTCTTTTAATAAGAGCGTTTCTAAGCATCCTGTAAGTCTTATGGCTTTTCGAAATCCCAATTTTTCTAAGTCTTGCGTTATTGATAATGTCTATGTTGAGTTTCATGCTCTTTTTCAGTTCGTTTAAATATTTTTCGTTGCAGTTCATATCTAACAATTTTTTAACTGCGACGGCTTCCCCCACCATTTGTCGCGATATTATGCCAAGGACGACTTGCGTGTATTTCTCGGTAAAAATTATGCTTACCACTAATTGCGAAACTATAACGGGTGTTAATAAGATGAGTAAAAACCTAAAGAAGATGCTTTTGGGCAACATCTTCTTAAAAAGGAATAACATTATCTAGCGCTCATAGATATTTGAACATATTATTTTGTATCATAAAAAAGACGGGGTTTTATATAGAAACATTGAAGTAATGAACTATCTGGGGAGAGTAAAAAGCGTTTTCGTAATTTTAATCTTAACCCTTGCGTCGTGCGAAAAAAAAGACGACGGTCAACCGATAGACGATATCGCCGCCAATTTCATAAGCTCTAACAACCTTATAAAGGAAGTAATAGAAGAAGTAAAAAGCAACTATGCGGACGATATAGAAAAGGAAAAGTTAGAAATAGGAGCCGTTAACGGAATACTTAAAGTTCTCGATAATCACTCGACTTATATAACTCAGGATGAATTCGATGCATTTAATAAATGCGCTAGGGGAGTATTCCTAGGAATCGGAATCGACGTGAAACAAGAAAAGGAAGGACTCGAGATAATTTCCGTTATCGACGAAAGCCCCGCCGCGATATCTGGGTTAAAGGCGTTGGACGTTATCACTCGTATAGATGGGAAAGACGTCTTGAAAACTAATATAAAGGATATTATTTCAAGACTTAATTCAGATTATACTTTAAACGTTAAAATATCCGTTTTAAGAAACAAAACTGAAACGCTAGAATTTAAGTTAAAGAAGTCTGTTATTCAATTGCCAAGCGTTAAGTTAAATTTCATAGACGACATAGCGTTAATAAAAATAACGCACTTTAACGAGGAAACATTAGTCGGCGTTTCTCAAGCGATTAAAGCCTTGCTTAAGAAAAAATCTACGGGAGTAATTATTGATCTTCGAAATAATCCAGGCGGGATATTAGAACAGGCTGTGAATGTTTGCGATTTATTTTTATCGGATAAGAAGATTGTCGAGTTCCAGTCCAAACATGCGAATGAAAATAAGACCGTCCAATCCGACGACAACGATTTGTTGAACGGTTTGCCTATGGTAGTCTTAGTTAATTCTAAAACCGCTTCGGGCGGAGAGTTAGTCGCGGCGGCTCTTAAAGATAACAAACGAGCCGTTGTTTTAGGCGAAAAGACCTATGGGAAAGGTTCGCTTCAGACGATTATTCCAATCCCGGGGCGAGGAGCGATAAAACTTACCACCGCTTACTTTGTCTCTCCGAACGGAAACGTTATCAATCAGGTCGGAGTAATGCCGGACGTTGAAATAGCCGATACGGATTTAAAGCAAACGGTCGTTAAGAAAAATAGTAAAAGTAAGCCGACGTCTACAATAATATTAAGAGCGATAGATATTCTCCATGGAGTCGCCGCGCTTAATGAAACGCCTAAATCAACGCAAACGCCGCAGGCAAAATAAAAGCGTCGGCTTAACGAACGGCAAATTATAATTCCCGTAAACAAGTACTGCAGCGGAATCGAAACAAGGAATAATTCCCAGTATCCATTATTACCGCTTTCAAAGTTTCCCGCGTTTTTGTATAATTTTCTCGTAAGAGTTCATTTTATCGCTTTAGACAATATGGCAAAGAAAGAGAAAAATGAAGTTCGACAAGACGAAGCAAAAGACGATGTCGAGACGTTGAAATCGCAAATAGCCGATTTGAAAGACAAATTACTCCGAGCAGCGGCGGAATCTCAGAACATTCAAAAGAGAGCGGATAAGGAAAAATCGGATATTGCGAAGTATAGCGTGTCGGAATTTGCTAAAGACGTTTTGTCTATAAGAGACAATCTTCAACGGGCTATTGCTAGTTGCGTAGAGACGACGGGGGCTATAGTCGAGGGCGTCAAACTGACTCTATCGGAGCTAGATAAGGTTTTAAAGCGATATAATATAACAATGATCGAATCGTTGGATAAGGAGTTCGATCCGCATTTTCATCAGGCCGTCGCCCAAATAGAAAACAACGATAAAAAGCCGGGGACGATTGTTCAAGTTATGCAAGAAGGCTTTATGATTCACGATAGATTGTTGCGTCCGGCTTTGGTTAACGTTTCAAAAAAGCAATAATGTTAAAAACTTCAAGAAAAGAAACTGCGGGAGTTTTATCTCAAAAATCCCCTTCAGACGATTCTTCGTCGCGCGAATCCCAGTTTGAGAACAGGTTGTTTTTATATAACACTCTTTCTCGAAAAATCGAACGTTTTGAACCTATCGACAAAAACAACGTGAGAATGTACGTCTGCGGGCCTACGGTATACGACAAAATTCATATTGGAAACGCTAGACCAATAATTGTTTTCGACGTTTTATACAGGATTCTTAAGAGTCTATATAAAAACGCGGCGTACGTTCGAAATATAACCGATGTCGACGATAAGATATACAATGCCGCCGTTGAGAAAAACGTCGGCGTTTCGGAATTAACCGAAACGACAATCGCCATGTATCGCGAAGACATATCTCAACTTAACGTACTGCCCGTCGCCGAGGAGCCTCGCGTAACAAAGCATATCGCTGAAATTGTCGAGTTCATTAAAGGGCTGATAACCAATGGAAACGCATATTTTACGAACGGACACGTGTTTTTCGACGTCTCGTCTTTCGATCGATACGGGGCGTTGTCTAAGAAGAACATGGACGAGTTATTGTCCGGGGCGAGAGTCGAGGTTTCAGACTTAAAAAGAAACTCGTTAGATTTTGTGTTGTGGAAACCGATTGACGAGAAGTTCAAATTAGGATGGGAAAGCCCATGGGGAATCGGCAGGCCTGGGTGGCACATTGAATGTTCCGCGATGTCTTTAAAATACCTCGGAGAATGTTTTGACATTCACGGAGGAGGGATCGATTTAGTTTTTCCTCATCATGAGAACGAGATAGCTCAATCTTGCGCCTTGAGTCGCAAGCCGTTTATGGCGAATTACTGGATACATAACGGCCACCTTAACGTCGACGGCGTTAAAATGTCAAAATCTCTTGGGAATTTTTTCACGGTTCGCGAACTTCTTGAAAAATACGACGGAGAAGTTATCAGGACGGCGTTTTTAACAACTCATTACGCGGCTCCTATGAACTTTAGCTTAGCCGCTTTAGAACAGGCTAAGAATATTTTGGCTCGATGGTATACGGCTATTAGAAACGTTTCAGACAAACCTGTTTCACATGAAACATTTGAGTTTGAAAATTCGTCGGCCTCGCGCCGAAAACAAGGACTTGCAGTCGACAAATTTGAAAACGACTTTTTCAACGCTCTTCTAGACAATCTGAACACGCCCAAAGCAGTTTCAATTTTGAACGAAGTCGTCAACGAGATCAATAAATCCAAGGATTCAAATCTCGCTGCGGCTTTCGTTAATATATGCCGCAGATTTCTTGGAGTTATGACGAGAGAACCAGAGGATTGGTTTTGTAGCGCCGCGACCGTTCAAAAAGACTGGATCGAATCTAAAATTAAAGAACGGACTCTTGCCAAAAATAACAAAGACTATCAAAAGGCCGATACAATCCGCGACGAATTATTAAAAAACGGCGTCGCAATAGAAGATACGAAGGATGGAACCATTTGGAAAACGAACTCGTAATTAACTAATATCTTCACGGCAGTTTTCAAGTCGGTTAATAAATAAAATGTTATCGGAGAATGATCCTGGCGCGTATAGACCAAGCTGAAATAGACGAGTAAAAAACCTTGCCGATTAGAATTGATTAGTTGAAAATGAGATTTTCTATGATATTAAGAGATAGTTTCTATAATATTTATCTTTTGGCTCCTGCGATTATACCGATTTACTACGCGTAACTTGTCAAGGTACGCTTCGCTTCGCTCGGCTCTCACGCTCTTGACAAGACGCTTTATAAATCGGACTAGATATACTCGTTCCAAAAGATAAATATTATTAGGAGAGCGGTTAGTCTTTAATACCAGTTAAACAACTTGTAAAAAGTTATTGGGAAACGATTTCTTTTTCTTTCTAAAAAAGCAAGGAATTTATTTGGCAAATCTTAACGTTCTATTAACCTTTTTATGATATGCTAAAGCTATGCTTGCATAGATTGGCGTGTTATAGGAAGCAAGCCCCGAGGAGGGCGGGGGTTTGGGATGGAAATTGTAATATAAATTCGTTAATTTTTCGTTAATTTTTGAAATTTATTTTCCACTTTCTTAAAGAAAAGAGAGATAAACGACCGAGGAACAGAATGCATTGGATGAAGAAAGAAACTAATGGAGAACAAAAATTTCTCAGATAAAAATTTAGAAAACATTTTCGAAGTAGCAAAGTTAATACAAAATACGGCAACCGCAATGGAAAAGACTATTAATGAAATCTCGATACAACATGAAAAAGGGGAACTTATGGAGCGTGATTTTACGCTGCTGGATTTACGAGCAATGATAATCTCAATTTATAAAGCTGCCAGGCAAGCATGGTTAATAACAGATAACGCAGAGTTGAAATGGGAAAATGAATTTCTTAAACAAGAAATGAAGAATAAAGATAAAAACTAAACAACATTATTTTCTAACAAATTTCGCCCTTCTTAACTACGTCTCTCTCGCATACAACCCTATTCGCAAGACATAAAAATAGATAATTCTGAGTCGTTTAAATATACTCATGAATTATTAGAAGCCTCTTCGATATGCCCGTTTATACAAATTCCAATCTATTAAATTTCTCAAATGGTTGTTTACGAAGGGTTTAGCGGGTTACAATTCGATTATCAATACTTTGTTAAAATAAGAAAACGAAATGCTACAGAAGATGCTTATAAAAGGCGGGGTTCCGCTTCGGGGAGCAATACCGATCAGCGGAGCGAAAAATCTTGCTTTACCGTCTATTGCAGCGGCTTTGTTGACCGATCAAAAATTAACGTTGAACAATATTCCTAATCTTGTCGATGTCAACTCCGCTATTGAGTTGTTGAACTATCTTGGCGTGGAAATTAATTGGGCAAGTCGCCATTCGCTAATTTTGTCGACAAACACTTTAAAGACTACTGAGGCTCCGTATGATTTTGTTCGAAAAATGAGGGCTTCTATTTTAGTTTTAGGCCCTCTTACGGCAAGGTTTAAAAAAGCGTCGGTGTCGCTTCCCGGCGGCTGCGCTATTGGCGCGAGAGGGGTTGATCTTCATATAAAAGCTCTTCAACAGTTGGGAGCGGAGGTAGAGTTAGAGAACGGGTACATAAAAACAAGCGCTCCCGCAGGTCTTTTTGGTTGCGACATTAGTTTCCCTTTTTCAACTATGACCGGTACGGAAAATACCTTAATGGCCGCCGCGTTGGCCAAAGGAACAACGAAATTAATAAACGCGGCTATGGAACCCGAAGTCGTCGAGCTTGCAAATTTATTAAATAAAATGGGGGCGAAAATCGAAGGTCAGGGAACTCCCGTTATTACTATTGAAGGCGTAGATTCTCTTCACGGGGCGACGTTCGATATGATGCCCGATCGAATAGAGGCTGGAACGTACGCTATCGCCGCAGCGGCGACTAATGGAGAGGTTATTTTGAAGAACTGTAGACGCGATCATTTATCTTCATTTTTTGAAACTATGTCTTTGGCCGGCGTTACGCATGAGGAAACTGAAGAAGGAGTTTTGGTTAAAAGAAAAAGCGACATTATGCCCGTCGATGTTCAAACCATGCAGTACCCCGGGTTTCCGACAGATCTTCAAGCTCAATTTACAACTCTTATGACTATCTGCAAAGGCGCGGCGTCGATCACCGAAAACATTTTTGAAAATCGATTTATGCACGCGCCAGAGCTTGTAAGAATGGGAGCTAATATTGCTATACACGGCAAAACCGCAGTAATTACGGGAGTAAACGCTCTTAAAGGAGCGCAAGTGATGGCGACCGACCTTAGAGCGTCTGTTTCCCTCATAATAGCGGGACTTGTAGCGGAAGGTGAAACTGCGGTCAATAGGCTTTATCATTTGGACAGGGGATATGAAAATCTAGAAGAGAAATTAACTAATTGCGGCGCTAATATTAAACGAGTTTCCGTTGATTAATGTTTTGAATACGAACAAAAAGTCGTCTCTTATCGTTTTGTCAGAGGCTAATTCTATCGGAGAACAAGCTGTAAGCAGATAATTCAAAGGAATCGTTATTTTGATATTTCCGAAAAAAAAGATTCCGAGGCGTTGTTCTGGCTAGCCGCTTTTTTCTGTGTTATAGTTAACTTATAATTTATTTCTTGCATTAATTATATGCCTAAGAAAATATCTCGAAAAACTAAGATTAAGAATATTAAACAAGAAACAAAAAAAACGAATATAGGGATAGTCACGCAGGTTATAGGAGCAGTCGTAGACGTTCATTTTGAAAACGATTTGCCGTCTATTTATCACGCTCTTAAATTGCGTGTCGACGGAAAAGATATTTACCTGGAAGTTATGCAACACATAGGAGAAAGAGTCGTGAGATGCGTCGCTATTTCATCGACCGACGGAATAGCCAGAGGAATGGAAGTAATTAACACAGGCGCTCCTATTACGGTTCCCGTTGGAGAGAATACTCTAGGACGGGTTTTAAACGTTATGGGGGAACCTATAGATAATTGCGCTCCAGTTGAAAGCGACGCGCATCTTCCGATTCATAGAGACCCTCCGCTTTTTTCAGAAACGGCGACTAGCGCCGAAATGTTAGTTACCGGAATAAAGGTAATCGATCTTTTAACGCCTTACGTAAAAGGAGGGAAAATAGGGCTTTTTGGAGGAGCGGGGGTTGGAAAAACCGTTCTTATAATGGAGCTTATTAACAATATAGCAAAAAAATACGAGGGGTTTTCCGTCTTTGCAGGGGTTGGAGAAAGAACGAGAGAAGGAACCGATCTCTTTGAAGAACTGATAGCTTCTGGAGTCAATAAAAAACCTGGAGAAAAAGGTTCCAAAGCCGCGCTGGTATACGGCCAAATGAATGAGTCTCCAGGCGCAAGAGCAAGGATTGCTCTAACGGGACTAACTATGGCCGAATATTTCCGCGATACTCAGGGAAAAGACGTTCTATTCTTTGTCGATAACATTTTTAGGTTTACTCAAGCCGGTTCTGAAATATCAACCCTTCTCGGGCGAATCCCTTCAGCCGTAGGCTATCAGCCGACGTTGGCGACGGAAATGGGGACGCTCCAGGAAAGAATAACTTCGACCGTAAACGGCTCTATAACTAGTATACAAGCTCTTTACGTCCCTGCGGACGATCTTACAGACCCTTCGGCGGTAACGTCTTTCATTCATCTTGACGCGACGACTACGTTAAGCAGACAAATTTCTTCGTTCGGTATTTTCCCGGCGGTAGACCCGCTTGAATCAAACTCGAGAATGATGAATCCCGAATTGATAGGAGAAGAGCATTACAAAGCGGCTCAAGAGGTTCAGAATATTTTGCAAACGTTCAAATCGCTTCAAGATATCATAGCCATTATCGGTATGGACGAACTATCCGACGAGGACAAATTAATTGTCGGCAGAGCAAGGAAAATCCGTCAGTTTTTGTCTCAGCCTTTTCAATCGGCAGAGAATTTCACAGGAAGAAAAGGAGTTTTCGTTGAATTAAAGGACACTATAGAAGGCTTTAAGGCAATCGTCAACGGAGACGTCGACCATATACCGGAAGTCATGTTTTCGTTTAAGGGAGGTATTAACGACGTGTTGGAGGCTTTCAAAAAATCCTCTGATTAAGTTTCAAGACTATCACCTAATACAGGAGAAGTCACCTACTAACGAGCAGTAACGGGGCTTATAAGTATTTATAGATTACTTTAAGCATACTTATAAAACTTCTAGAAACTCTATAGATATACTCTTATTTACGTTAGAGAGCGATTCTCTTCTCTTTTACAAGTTATAGGGAAAATTTTGCTTTTTGTGGAAACGCGTATTTTGGCATTTTTTAGCGAAGGCTTTTATGACTCGCATAAAGTTTTGCTTGGCAAGTTCGTATTGATGTATAATACGCATATTCAAAGATTATACGAATTGGAGAAAGAATTGTTAAAGATAGGAATAAACGGCTTCGGCAGAATCGGAAGAATGATATTAAGAGCTTATTATGAAAAAGCCGACGCCTATAACGATATTGAAGTAGTTTGCATTAACGATCTTTCCGATAAAAAAACGAATATTCATCTTTTAAAACACGATTCCGTTCACGGTTCGTTTAAATCTAACATTAAGGAAGTAGAAGAAGGAATTTCAATTAACGAAAAGAATATAAGAATGATTTCAGAAAGAGACCCGGAGAAGATTAATTGGGAATTGTATGGAGTCGATGTTGTTTTTGAATGCTCTGGAGTATTTACTAAAAAAGCGGACGCTGAGAAACATATAAAATCAGGGGCCAAAAGGGTAATCGTTTCTGCTCCGTCCGATGGAGCGGATATTACCGTCGTTTATGGAATTAATCACAAAAATATTAACGATTCTCATAAAGTCGTTTCAAATGGGTCTTGCACTACTAACTGTCTCGCGCCAATCGCCTATCTGTTGGACAAGAAGTTTGGGATAGAAAACGGGTTTATGACCACGATTCACTCGTACACTGGGGATCAGAGATTAATAGACGCCGTTCACAAAGATTTAAGACGAGCGAGAGCCGCTACGTTGTCAATGATTCCGAGCACGACTGGCGCGGCGAAAGCGATTGGATTAGTTTTGCCAAATCTCAATGGCAAACTCGCAGGGGCGTCTATCAGGGTGCCCACGGCAAACGTTTCGCTTGTAAACTTGGATTGCACGCTTTCTAAGCCTGCGACTGTCGAGCAGGTTAATCAACTTATGAAGGAAGCCGCCGAGGGAGAACTAAAAGGCGTTTTAGGATACAACGACGAACCGCTAGTATCGTGCGATTTTAACCATTCCGAGCTAAGCTCTGTTTTCGATTCGACGGGGACAATGGCGATCGACAATAAGTTTTGTCGGGTTATTGCCTGGTATGACAACGAGTTTGGATTCGCTAATAGGATGCTTGACGTAGCGCAATACATAGCTGCGAAGCGCTAACGCTTCGCGAAAAGCTTATTTGTAATTAAGCAATTTTCATTGGTTATTTTTGCTTATTTCAGTCAAGTTTCTTAGAATTATTTAAAACATATACCTATAACATTTATCTTTTGGCTTCACGCGATTATACCGATTTATTAAAAGCGCAGCTTGTCAAGGGACGCCTCGCTTTGCTCGGCTCTCACGCCCTTGACAAGTCGCTTTATAAATCGG
>JAISID010000075.1 GCA_031262205.1 Holosporales bacterium
GTGAAACATTTCGCCGTTATATTAACGATGTCGCATACATACGCTATGTAAGAAATACGGATAACCTGCACTTGGATTATTCAGAGTTCTTACGAACGAAACGCCGCGTTAGATAATTCTTCTTATGAAAAGTTTATTATCGTATGTGCTAGGCGATGATTCCCTTAGATTATTAAAAACGCATCAGAAAAAGCGCTTCCTTCAAGCCTTAAAATTATGCTTTTTACACTTGCCGTTCTTATCCGAACGATGCTTTGGCAAAACTAAGCGACGCTTTCAATAATATGCGTCGGGCGTCGAGAGAAATCTCTTAAGGTCTCGGGCGTCGTTTTCAAAGATATTTCGTTTAAAAGCGCGTTGATTTTTTCTTCCGTAGACAAACGGTTATCCATGAATTTTAAAAATTCGCCGGAGATGCCGGTTAACGTTAAGATAGTATCGATTCCAGCCATGTTGCCGCCGAGTATGTCCGTCCATACGGTGTCGCCGATCATTGCCGTCTTTTCGCAGCCTGCAAGAAACCGCTTTGCAAAGTCGTAAATCGCGGGATACGGCTTTCCAAAATACAACGCCTTGCCGCCCATTTTTTCATAAAACCCGCCGACCGCTCCTTGACATAGTATTGCTTTTTTCTTTGCGACGCCGTTTTCCTCCACTGCTTCTAACGCAAATATGTCTGGGTTTGCAACGACTAGAGGCTTGTTATGCTTAAGACAAGTATTTAAAGTCTCCGCGATTTTCTCAAGACCTTCTATGTCTCGGCAATCCATCGTCGCGACGTCTTCCATAGTCGCGCGGGTTCCTTGCTTTGTTTTAAGGTTGTCTACGACGTACGGTTCGGCAAGATACCCGACGTATATAAAATCGGCGTCTTCAATGCTTTCCGCTTCCGCTAGCGAACTGTCTTTAAAGATAGCCAAGTTCTTTTGAAAGATTTGAAAATAAGACTTCGCATCCTTCATATACTGCGAAACCATGCGTTTAAACGCTTCTCCGGAACTTACGAACTCGTCGTAATGGACGCCGCTCGTTAACCCCATTGCGTCGTATTTTTCTTGACATACCTCTTTTACAAAAGTCGTGTTCGACAATATAACAATTTTTCTTCCCGATTTTTTTATCTTTTCAAGGACGTCCAAAACGCCGTCGTAAAAACCGCTTCCGCTGTATATTACTCCATAAACGTCGACTAAAAACGAGTCGTATCGCTCGTAAATAGATTCTAAATTTTTATATATCATTAGCTTTCATTAAGAGAAAATTGTGAGATTTGCGAGATACAAACGCTATTTCTAGTAGTCTACATACTAAAACGTAGGTTGGCAAGGAGTACGGATAAAAATAGACGAATTATTTTGAACCCGCAAGTATTAATGAAGAATAATATATAAATATAAACCATAAAAACATTTTAATACTTAAGTATATAATTATTACTAAAATTTCCCCGTGTTTTTATTTTACGAATAATTTTAAGATTTGTAGAATGCTCTAAGATTTTTTGAAAATGTTTCACGTGAAACATTTTGCAATTTTGAATTATTTGCGTACGGTTGTTTACAATACTCTGCTAAAAATATACTTAACTATACTTTGCTCCACTTTAAAATTTGCCATCAATCTATTACATTTACTTAAATTTTCTTCATCTATATTTTTAAGGACTGCAAAACTTTCTTACGACAAAAGCTCGTATGAATTTTGATTTATCTGCTACACATTAAGGGATGATTCCTAAAAATTATTTATAAAGTTTAATAGTTCACTATAAAAATTATCAAAAGGTTTTAAATGTTTACTATTTTTTGTGAGTTTATAGGAAGCATTTGCCCCTTTTTCCATACTAACCAAATTACCAGCTTTGCCTGTGACAATATCTGCTTTTGTCCAAACTCCAAAATATAAGCTATCTGGCGTAACTCCCAAACACAAAATCGCATCGTATGGGCGATGATAACGAATATGATTGAATTGAAAATGCTTACTAGTATCTTCGGTAGCTGTTTTAAGCTCAAATTTTATACCATTTATTTCTATATCCCATGGGCTTTGATTTAATCTGCAACCTTTATAATCGCGAGGATATTTATATTGTAAACCAACCAATTTACACCAATGTTCTATAAAATCTTGACCAACCTCGCCAACTTTCACGTTAGATATGGTCTTTACAGAACTAAATAATGCGTCTACCCATTTAGAATCGTCCTTATGCTAAAACCTCTAAGAATAATTTTTTGTAATCTATCATCGCTAAATCCTTTGTCAGTTAAAGACTTTTCAATATGATACATACTGATATGTCGGCAATTATGGGCGGCTAAATTACTATAAACATTCCAGTCGGTCCCGTTCAATGCATTACGCAAAATATCTTTATTTTTCTTAAAGATAAGACCGTACCCGCATGTGTATTTTACATCGGCAAAATCATTTACTAAACATGGAGGATGACAGCCAAAGTAGGTTCTTTGTAAGAAAGCGTCCGCATCCCTAATTTTGTTCATACCGCACAAGCGTTCTTTTCGTAAGTCAACTGTGAATATATCTATCCAATCTTTACAAGTTTTAATAATGCTTTTTTTTGCTTCGCCCTTTTCCCATATTTGAAATAAAGCGTTTACGTTACAAATTGCCCCGTCTGGTTTTATAAAACTTCCTTTTGGTAAAGTTTCAGAATAAACAAGTTTCATAAAAGGCACTCTATTTTTAGGACTTCCTTTACCGTCGCTCTGAAAAGCCATAGGTAAAATCATCGCAATATAATCAGAAAACAATGCGGCATGTTGCATAAAAGACAATGCAAGCCATGCCCTATATCCAAAAGGCGGATTTCCAATAGTGATATATTTATTATCTTTTGGATACCAAGATAAAAAATCTTGTTGGATAACCCCATCGGTCATTGGCATTAAATCAAATCCTAGTTTTTTTTGATTGCCAAATAGATGATAAAAAGCGCCGCTACCAGCGGATGGTTCCAAAAAGGTATATCCGTTTATATCGATTTTTTCCTTTAATAAAAAATCTATAAATTTATCATAATAAATTTTTGCTATTTCTGGTTTAGTAAAAAATTGGTCTAACCCGACGGTTTCCAAATCAACCCATTTTGGAATATATTTATTGTTTATCCAGTCTCTATTTCTATTAAAAATTATTTTATTCTCATCCATAATTTTATCTTATTAAAGAACTTAGATCTTAATCAAGCGTTTATATAAATATGATAATAATAAATAAACAGATGGCAATCGGAAAAGACAATAGATTTTTATCTGTTATCCCGAACATTTGCCACAGAACCCGTTATTCTAGTATAAGAAATTATGGGAAATTTGGCGCGCCCTGGAAGATTCGAACTCCCGACCCACAGCTTAGAAGGCTGTTGCTCTATCCAACTGAGCTAAGAGCGCATCAGTAGTAATTATAATTTCACTTTGTTCAAAAGGCAACTCCTCTTAAAGCTCCTTTTAAAATTGAAGGGAATCATTTCCCGACGCTTACAAGCGCAATCTTATAAAGGGATCGCTTTAAACATACTTATAAACTTCTAGAAGTTCTAAGATGATTCCTAAACTGAAAAACTATATGAACATTCAGATCGTTTTAAAAATCGGAGACTTGGCCGAGCAATCGTTGGAAAGAATCCGCGACAACGTTCATAATCTCGTTTTGCTTTTCTCTACTAATCCATTTCCCAGGCGGAAGAGCCTGAAGAGCCGCGCGAAGCAGATCGTTGTACTCTTCCGTCGCTTTATTTAACGTTCCTATAAGAGCTTCTATTCTCTCCAAAGACGGCTCGTCGCCAAGGTATCCGTCTATTAATTCCGCCATAAATAACCCGTACTCGTATTTTCTATCGGATGCTTTTATCGATAATAATTTTTGTTTTTCCTCATAAGGCAAATTGGAGAAAATAACGCGACGCATATCGCGACCGTTTCTTGAAAGAGTACGTCTGTCGATACTTGAAGATTCCACAGGCTCGAAGAACTGAAAAGCTAATGCCGTCGCTATAGAAATTGGGATAAAGGACGTCGAGTCAAAAAACTCTAGAGCAAAATCGTTGCGGTCAAAATCTACCGCTTCCGGCAACACCGCTCCGTATCCTTCAAGAAACCCATAAATATAAGCAATTTCGCGATATCCGTGAGATTCCTCCCAGCAGTTGTCCATAATACGTCCAATTATTTTATTAAAGTCGCAGATAATGTTTTGTCGGTCGGTTTTATCAAAATCGATGATTATGCATTTTTTATTTTCCCAATCAATAAAAACTTGCCCCGGATGCATATCTCTATGAACGACTTGAGAAATTCCGTCTTTCTCGTAACCTATCTTGTGAAGTCGAGCCAATCCGCCGCCCAAAACAAACCCCATATACCTAAGCTGCTCGACTGTCATTTCATCGAAACGTCTAAACAAATCGCCGAGCATTATACCTTCTATTTTAGGCGTAAATTGGAAAAGCAAAACGTTTTCCTTTTCTAGTTCCCTTTCGAATTGTTCGACGTCCGCAGATGGATCGTTTAGATCGATAAAAGCGACGAATTGACGAGTATCCTTCCTAAATACTCCGAATAGATATGGAATTACTATCTCTAAATTGCCTAAGTCTACGGTCTTTCTTAAGATTTCATTCATTTTAACCGACGCGTCAAATTCTCCTTTTAGTCTTCTGGACGATTTCACCACGTACTCTTGCCCTTCGAATTTTGCCAAAAACATTTGAGACCCAGGCATTCCCTTATTTAAAAATCGTTCCCAATCTGTTGCCTCGGTAATGCTGACTTTCTTTGGAGAAATTCCAAGACACCATGCGGCAAAAATTTTAGCTTCATTCGTTCCAATCGGTCGCAACGCGTCTTGAGAAAACGTTTGTTTTTCACCAGCAGCTTGAACCGCAAGCGTTTCGTGAAAATTCAAGAAAAATAATAAAAATGCGTATAATATAATTCTAATGCAAAGCATAATCCCCTCTCGACAAGCATAATTATAGTATACCGCGTTTATAACTTCAAATCAAGAGATTATTACTGCAGAGCTTTAAATATATCTCTTCGCGAGAATGCGCAACACAAAGCGACCGCTAGAGCATCCATTGAATCGGCTGTTTTTGTTTTATTGTCTTTTTCGAGGGTAATGTTTAGTATCTTTTGGATAAAAAAATGGACTTGCTCTTTTGTTGCGTGGCCTAAGCCTGTTATGTTTTTTTTAATCTCGTTCGGCCTATATTCGTTAACCTGAAACCCAGCCTTGGCAATAGCCACAAAAGCGGCCGAGCGAGCCATTATCAACTTTTCGCTGGTTTTTGGATTCATATTTACGAATACTTCTTCCATAGCTATAGAAGCTGGTTCGAACTTGAAGATTAAATCTTGAACCGCGTCGAATATAAAGGAAAGCCTCTCTTCCATAGGAAGGTTGGATTTTGTTTTGATTACGCCGCAATCAACATATCTAACGTCGTCTCGAGCTTCTTTGCATATAACGCCCCAGCCCGTTTTAACAAGGCCGGGATCGACGCCTAATATTTTACTCAATATTTTTCCTTAAAATTTTCTTAAGCCATAGCAGCAATATTATAGTCATAACGCTCAAAACGGCTGAATCTCTTAAAATGATTTCCCAAACGTCGCCGACTAAACAGATCGTTCTCGCGCTTGAAACATAATACTTTGCGGGGAATATATATGAAAAAAATTGAAGCCATAGCGGCATGCTTTTTATTTCAAAAACAAACCCAGATAACATCATCGTCGGCATAAAGGTAATCATTGTCGCTCCCATTGCCGCGACAAACTGATTCTTAGCCGCCGTCGATATCAACAAGCCGGTCACAAGAGAAACGGTAATAAAAAGAGACGAGACAAGCAGCATAGATAAAACCGATCCCTCAAACGGCATGTTAAACCCTAAAATTCCATATGCTAGCGAGAGTATCAACGACACGATGCACAACCCGAAATACGGAATTACTTTCGAAATTATGATTTCCCAAATAGATATTGGAGTCGCAATCATAGCTTCCATCGTTCCTCTTTCCCATTCTTTTGCGACGACGAGAGAGGTTAAAAACGTTCCGACTATCGCGATAATCATAGTCAATACGCCAGGCATCAAAAAGTTTATAGACTCGGTCGTCGGATTGAACCAAAGCCTATTAATCACGTTTATACGGCTGCTTTTGTTGTCTTTAATAGAAGCTAAATACTTGTTAAAAAGCCCCATCGCATAACTTTCGATATAGGCCGCCGTGTTTGGGTCGGTTCCGTCGCTTATGATTTGGATTTCCGGTTTTTTCCCTATTTGAACGTTTTTTGAAAATTCCTCTGGGATTATAATAGTCCCCATAGTCTTTCCAGATTCCATACGCCCCTTCGCTTCTTTAGTCGAACGCGCGATGTTCGTATCAAAATAGCTGGAATACTTATATAGATCGACGAGGTCTTGAGTTATTTTTCCGGAATCCTGTTGAACGAGATCGATTCTTATATGCTTGATATCGAAAGATATGCCGTATCCGAAAATAATCAACATGACGACGGGCATAACGATCGCCACTAAAATACTGCTCGCATCCCTTCTAATCTGTTTCATTTCTTTTAAAATAAGAGCGTTTACAGTAGCTGCGTTCATATGAGCCAGAGGCTAAAAACAACGTTTAAATCATATTCCCAAATAGTTAAAAATTCAAGTTCTGGAAAATTTCTTTTAGGAAACTTCACCCGTCGCATTTTGTTATCACTAAAGACGCAAACTTGAAAAAGCCGCTTGAAAACGTAAATATATATCGTCGGGTTTTGAAAGCGTTCATCGACGATTTATTGACAATCTTAAAAAAAGGCAAAATACTGTCTATAAACAAATATTAGGGAATGCAAGGTATGGAATTAAACCTGTCTTCGTTTGAAAAAGCGATATCTAGTTTAGAAGCGATAATAAAGCGATATCAAAATGAAAAAGAAGACGACGCGGTAAGGGATTCCATGATAAAACGCTTTGAATACTGTTATGAAACGTCGCATAAAATTCTACGACGTTTTTTAGAATCAGTTTTGCCCTCGAAAGAAAATTGGA
>JAISID010000072.1 GCA_031262205.1 Holosporales bacterium
GAGCATCTAAAAATCTTTCATCTATACTTAATATAGAGTATAATTCTTTACGTGTGGCTAGTCAAGTATTTTTTTATCCATAGCTCTATACTAGTCGGCTAGCCTTGTATATAATTCCCTTAATTAATTCTGATTATCAATCAGTCTCATTTTCCCCAATCGCGTCTTTTTATATAAAAAATTGCCGTTTACATGGAACGAGGAAACGATTCTATAAAGAATAACATCTGAGAAACAAATAATTTTCAGAAACTTTGTCGATTAATCCGCATGTTATAAGAGGCATGATTCATGCGATGCGAGCGTAAACGCGATATGCCGCTAGAATTTCTAACGACTCATAAGTTATTTGTTACGCATATGAAAAACGATTGCTTACTAATCTTTTATTTGATAATAGTTTTTACAAATTTAAGAGAAATCTTAGATTTCTCATCCGTAAGTTTTTCATCTATCTGTTTGATCCAATAATTTATCGATTCGTACGATCTTTCAATTCTATTCGCTATATATTCTATTATAGGTTTTTTAGCGGGGATTCCGCGTTGTAATAGCATTTTTTCTATTATGGAACTAATCGCTTTTTCATTAGGCCTTTGTATTCTTATTATATTTACGGTCGACATTCTGGATTTCACGTCGCTCAACTTCAAATTCCACTTATAAGGATAGGTTTTCGCCGTCATGAGAAGATATGCGTTTTTAGCTTTTATCGTGTTGTAAATATAGAACATTAAAACGTCGTCGTTTAATTCGTCGGCATCGTCGAACACGAAATATTTTTGAGGAACATCGCTAGACGATATGTCGTACCATTTGTTAAACGCCTCGTCTAAAGAGCTAATTATTTCAGCGTTCTGCCTTGCCGCCCAAATATTCGCGAGGTGCGTTTTGCCCGAGCCTTTCTCTCCGACAAGACATACAAAATTATCGCGTATTCGAAACGGCCATTTCTCAAGCCACTCGAAAGCATAGCTATTGCAATCGCTCACGACAAAATCGCTAGCTTTCCTAGGAAAAGCCCAAGATACTGGAAGAACCAGCTGCCTTAATTCCACTACGGCAACGTAACGGTAAGCCCGTCAAGCTCGTCCGTAACGACGATTTGGCAAGCTAATCTTGAATTAAGTTGTCCGTTCGACAGTATGTCCAGCAAATCGGCTTCTTCAGGCGATGCTTCTTGTAGTTTTTCAACGAAAAGCGGATCTACAAAAACGCGGCATGTCCCGCAGACTCCCGCTCCGCCGCATCCTCCAAATAGCTTTACGCCCGCTTCATGAGCGACTTCAAGAAGGGTCTTCCCATTTTCCGCTTCAACTTTCGTTTCTTCTTCGCCTTTTTTAAATATGATTGCAGTCATCTTCTTTCCCTTTTCAATACTTTTAACTACGCGTTGATTTAGCAATAACGAAATCCAACTCGGCGTCCGAACAAAGCCCTAATGCCGCAGGACTCCTTGGATTCAATGTAGACATGTTTTTATAAGTTTTGTTTCTAATCGCTTTTACTACCGCTTTTGTCGTTCCGATTAAATCGCAAACGTCGCGTTCGTCGACGTTTGGGTAATATTTCAACATCCAAGCGACGGCGTCTGGTTTGCTTTGCCTCTTAGCTTTCGGCGTATATTTTTTTAAATGCGAAGGCTTTTCTTCCATAAAATACCGGCTAGACTTCAGCTGTAGTTTTAAGCCTGCGTCTTTTTCGCACCTTTTTATTTCGTCGAGCGTAAGCTGAGAAGAAATTATCGGATCAAATCCCTTCATTTTTGAATCCATATCGCCGTCCGCCAACGATTCGACTTCCAGAACGTGCAACCCGCAAAAATCGGCGATTTGCTCGAACGTTAAAGACGTATTTTCAATAAGCCAAATAGCCGTCGCTTTCGGCATCAAAGGCAAACCCATATTACCGCGCTCCTTAAGAATCGTTTAAAATACCATATGCCAAAGTTTAACGTAGTCTAAGAAAAAACTCAACGAGCAAAAACTTCGCTTAAATACGATGCATTCGCCGCAATCTTTGCCTTTTCTTTTATTCGATTCTTTTCAGAATCGTCTGACAAATCGGATAGTTTATTGTTTGAATTAGCAGGATCGCGTCGCTCCATATCAAGCGGGTTATTGTTAGGATTCGCTAATCTTTCAAAAATAAATTTTATATTTCCCGCTAAATCCTCTTTTGAACGATTACGCAGTATATCAATTGTCAAATACTCTAAATAGATTGATGGGAAAAAATCTTCTAGATAATGTAATCTTCTCCAGATTTTTAATAACTTTATTTCATCGATTCTTCCAGACTTCGATATATCGCTTATATGTTTTTGAATATTTGTTTTCCGCCAAGTTTCTTTTTTGGAAACGTAAATGGAATGGAATGATCGTTTGTATGGCCTGGATGCTTTCTTGCGGGTGTAATGTCTATTTCGTAAGGTTGGCGTCCATATCCGCCAGAGATTGTTATTCCAATAGATACGTTTTGTCTTCTTGGGGAACCGAAAATAAAATATGGGCAGGAATATGAATTAGAAGAACGCCATTTAAAGTATTCATATGAGTATTCATACAAATCCTCTAAAGTATAATTATCATCGTCAATAGACAATAAATAATCAAGATCGGAAGAGAATTTTATTGCAGTCCCTTTTGCTTGAGAACCAGATTTAATTAACGAATACGGATGTTTAAAACCTATTAATAACTTCTCTATGTAATGTCTAATATTTTGTTCTTCAAGTACATCTAATATTTTAGGAGAGTATTCGGTTAGTAGATTTCGTAAAAAATGATTCCCAAAAGGGATGCCACTTAAACCATTCATATACGCATTCATACATAAGCAATTTTAATAAAATTTTCTGCTCTATATTATACTCCCCGCGTCTCGACTATTCAATCCACTTAAGGTATGCGTCGACATCAAGAGGAGGACAACTGCCTAAGGTTCTCAGCTTCTCGATTAATTTTAACATAAATAAGGCAGAGATGGGGTTCTCGCCTTTTTTGAAAATTTTATGATGATCGTCTTCTCCCCGTAATTTTAACGCATAATCGAACGACAAAATAATATCCAGGTCTTTAGCTTCTTCAAACTGCTTCTCGCTTCCCATTCTCTTTGTGATTAGGCCGCCAAGAATTTTCCAATCTTTCATTTGTTTTGTTTGAGAACCCTTAAAATCGGCAAAAGGAGCATTTGTTATTTTTAGTTTTTTAACGCTGTTAAATTTCTCAACGGCATATTCATAATCTTCTTTGCTAAACTCCTGTTTCACTTCAAACGCCGCATACACCGCTTCCGCAGGTATGTAATTAGTTTCTTTAAGTTTCAAAACAAAAGGAGTGAAATGTCTATCGTAAATTACAACGTCGATCTGGTCGCTTATTTGATCATCGCTATCTACCACAAAACCAGAACTTACGGTATATCTCTCCGGCAAATATTTTTCAAAAAGTTCCAACCAAACTGATTCTGTTTCAGCTCCCTTTGCACTAGGATTTTCCACTGACGGAGATAAATCGCTTTCTATTTTTTTATCTAGCACTTTAAATAGTTCTCTTAAGTTCGCTCTCTTTTCAGGCATAGCTTGAATTTCACGGGTTAAACGCGTTATAATAACTAGTATATGTTTTTCAACTAAATATCGCTGTATTAATGTTCCAAGTCATTCGCGATTGCATTTTAAGAGCCGTAAAGAAAATTTCTAACGCGAACGATGCGAAAATATCTGAAGACGACATAATCGTGGAACCTCCAAAAGACAAAGCGTTTGGGGACATTTACACTAACGCCGCTATGAGCTTCGCCAAAAAATTACAAGTCTCCCCTAAAACGCTCGCCGAAGCAATTTGCGAGGAATTATTAAAAAACCAAGACGTAACGGAAGCTAATATAGCGGGGCCTGGATTTGTCAACGTCAAGCTGCGAAACTCCGCATGGCAGAAGATTATTAACGAAATCATAACTAAAAAAGACGCGTATAGTTATGCCAACCTTAACAAAGGAAGCTCGGTAAACGTCGAGTTCGTATCTGCAAACCCAACGGGGCCTCTTCATACGGGGCACGCTAGAAACGCCGTCTTCGGCAGCGTCGTCGCGAACTTACTTGAAAAAATCGGATACAAAGTAACGAGGGAATTTTTCATTAACGATCAGGGCAATCAGATAAAATCTCTAGCAAGGTCTATATACTTGCGATACCAAGAACTAATGGGAACGACGATACCCGACGACGCGTTTACCGAAGATATGTATTGCGGAGAATACATTAAAGACTTAGCAAAAGAATTAATCGACACCCATGGAAACAAATTTTTGAATAAGAACGAATCCGAATGGTTGGATTTAATATGCAAATTTGCAATAGAACGCGTGATGCGGAACGTTAAAAACGATCTTTCGCTTCTTGGAATCGTTATGGACGAATATGTATCGGAAGCCGAGCTTTGCAGAAAAAAGTTAGTCGAAGAAGCTCTTGAAATTCTAACGGACAACGGAGATATATACGAAGGAGTACTGCCGAGACCAAAAGGCATAACCGATAAAGACGAATGGGAAGAAAGACCTCAAACGTTGTTTAAATCCACGAAATACGGAGACGACATTGATCGAGCGATAAGAAAATCGGACGGGACTTGGACGTATTTTGCCGGCGACTTAGCGTATCACCTAGACAAAATCAAACGAGGATATAAAAAAATCGTAACGATACTTGGAGCGGATCACAACGGATACGTAAAAAGATTAAAAGCGGCCGTTAAAGCCTTAAGCCAAGGAAAAACGGAAATTGAAATTAGATTGTATCAACTTGTGAATTTCTTAGAAAACGGCGTTCCCGTTAAAATGTCAAAAAGAGCGGGAAACTTCATAACTTTAAGAGAGGTAGTCGAAAGAGTCGGCAAAGACGTTGCAAGATACATGATGATATCCAGACATCACGACGTCGCAATCGATTTCGATTTCGTTAAAGCCGTCGAGTTCTCGATGGATAATCCAATTTTTTACATTCAATACGCTTACGCTAGAATATGCTCCGTTTTCAAACGCTATGAATCCGTCTTTGGAAAGTTGGATGAAAAAGAGTTTTTAAATTGCGACAAATCAACGTTGTCGGACGAAGCTGAGATTTCGTTAATAAAAGCGTTAGCCTTCTGGCCGGAGCAGGTTAAATCCGCAGCTTCAGCATTAGAACCGCATAGGATTCCAAACTATATGCAGAACATAGCGCATCTATTTCACGCCTTATGGAACAAAGGGAAAATCGATACGGAATTAAGATTTATAGATCGAAAAAGCCGAGAATGTACTATTATAAGACTGTCTCTTTTGCAGGCTGTAAAAACCGTTCTAGAAGACGGATTTAAAATAATGGGAGTAACCCCAATGTCTGAAATGGTTTAATTTTGCGAGGCATGTGAATTGATCAACAATTTTAGAAAAAAACATCCTATTGAAAGTAGACAGAGATACCTGCGGTACGACGACGTATTCATGTCTGGAGTAAACGGCAATACCTCAAATAATAACGTTAAACAAAATAAGCCGGCCAATTTCTCAAATAATTATTCGCAACATAACGATTACGACGAATATGAAGACGACGATATACAGCCGCAGCAAAACAATCAGGGGTATTTCTCTGCAAAAAGCAATATTATTAACGAAAAAATGATTCGGTATCAAAAAAGACATTTGCCGCCGCTTCAAAGGTATACTCCAAATCAACAAAGAGATATGTATACGGAGTTTAATAAGTCGTATTGGGATGAAAACGACGATTATCCATATAAAGGCAGGAACGGCGTTATAACTTTTAACAATCTCTGGCAGAAATTTATTATCACGTTCGCTTCAATTCTTTCTCTCGTATGTCTTTCCTGGATTGCATACAATTGGAACAACGATAAACGAGATCAACAAAATTCCGCTCCGCCTCTTATCGAACCAAGTCAACCTTCGTTTAAAGTTCTGCCTGAAAATCCAGGAGGGACGGAAATTGAATATAAAGATAAGTCGGTTTACAATAAAATCGATCGCGGGGCGTCGTCGCTTGAAACAGATGAAAGGCTATTGCCTCCTCAAGAAGAACAACCGACATTGCCGACTAGAAAAATAGAATCTAACGAAAGGTACCGCGAAGATATAGAGGAATATTCCATAGTCGACGATAAAGCGTATTACATAAAAATCTCGGCTGGAAAGGATAAAACAATCCTTGAGAATGAAGCTAAAGTATTAAAAAAGAAATTCCAGACGTTATTAAACGGGAAACCATGCTCGGTTAAAAAAGTAAGCAATGCAAAAGGCGAGCTGAAACACGCGATATTAATAGGCCCCTTCGCGTCTCAAGACGCTGCGGTCGATATAGCGAGAGACATCGGCGATCAGTGTTACATTATCTCCGTTAAAGAGTAATTTTTACAGCGTTCGCAACTCATCCTCTAAAATCTCATAAATAGCGGTTTATACAAAAAATCGCGATTAAGATTGAATGTTAAGACGTAAGAGTTTGTAAGTATTTATAAAATCGCGCCTATAAGAACGCCGCCGTTTTACCAAAGGACGATTTCCAAATTTAGCGGCATTAACATAACAACTCGCGCCGCAAGCGTCCCTTCCAATAACCCAGAACGCCGATGTTAACGAAGAGAAACCGGACTATAAGACGCAAACCTTCCCAAATAATATTTATCTTTTGGAACGAGGATATCTCGACCGATTTATAAAGCGACTTGTCAAGGGCTTTAGAGCCGAGCAAAGCGAGGCGTCCCTTGACAAGTTACGCATGGTAAATCGGTATAATCGCGGGAGCCAAAGGATAAATATTAACGATCTTAGAATTTCATTTGTAATAAGCTGTGTTCTAAATCTTATTTATTGAAAATCGCTCTCCCCTTCTCTACATATTTCTGTTCCTTCGCGTATTAAACTTCCAACCGACATCTTTTCTCAAAGCTATATAAACGAATATGTATGCAACCAAGAAGAATCGGAATCAGTCGCAAGCAACCGCAGAATGGCGAGGAACGATTTTGTTCAAAGTTTTGAAGCGGCTTGATTGAATCCAAGTTTTTCCTGAACAATCAACCTGCCTCGATTAATTCAGCCTTCAGAGTTTTGTCCATTTTAAAGATATGGGTCGCAAACGAACTGATAAACGCTCTGTTGTGACTAACCGTTAAAACGGTTCCGTTATACTCCGACAATGCGTTTGATAACGCCTCCGTACTCGACATATCCAAGTGGTTTGTAGGTTCGTCTAGTATAAGAAAATTATTTCTCCGAGCCAAAAGAGCGGCTATTATAACCTTGCTTTTCTCTCCTCCAGAAAGGACTTTCACTCGTTTTTTAGCATCGTCCTGCGTTATAAGCAGACACCCTAAAACGCCTCTTGCTTGTTGATAATTAACGGTATTGTCCGTCAACTGCAAAACATTTTCCAAAGCGTCTAGCTCTGGGTCTAATATGTCTATTTGACTTTGCGTATAATATCCAATCGACACGTTGCTTCCAACCGACATTTCTCCCGTAAGCAGAGGAATTTCCCCGACTATCGTTCGCAAAAGCGTAGTCTTCCCGATGCCGTTGGCCCCTATTATCGCTATTTTATTGCCCCTTATTATTCTTAAATTCAGATTTCTATTAAGAGGAACGTTATCGTAACCAATAGTTCCGTTCGTAATTTCCAAAACGACTTTACCGCTTTGCTTTTCCACCTCTATTTTGAAAGCCGGTTTTCTATCGGCTTCTTCAATATAAATTTTATCCTCTACTTCTTTAATACGTTCTATCATTTTCATTTTGCTTTTCGCTTGCCTTGCTTTAGTAGGCTTGTATTTGAACCTATCGATAAATGCTTGCAAATGATCTTGTTTTCTTTGCAACGTTTCTTTTTGTTTCTTTGCAGACAGAACGTTCGACTCTCTTTGCTCTAAGAAATCGTCAAAGTTACCGTGATAAATACTAACGTTCCCTTTAGAGATTTGCATTATTTGATCCGCCAAGTTATTAAGAAAATCTCTATCGTGAGATACGAACAATAAAGTTCCTTGAAACGATTTTAAATACTGTTCGAGCCACGTTAAACTCGGAAGATCGAGGTGATTCGTAGGTTCGTCTAATATTAGAAAATTCGGATTATTAACAAGAAGTTTCGCTAACTCTAGCCTCATTCTCCAGCCGCCCGAAAGAACCAGCGGCGAATCGTTAAATCGCGAAGTTTCAAAACCTAAATTAAATAGAATCCCTTTTGCTTCGGATTCCAAAGCATAGCCGTCGTTATCTGAAAATTCTCTTTCAACTTTTTCATACTCCGCGTAGACTTCATCTGAATAATTTTCTTCCATTTTCTTTAAAACTTTATGAAGTTTTTCATTTAAATCGCATAGCTTAATATGGCCGGAAACACATTCTTCAAGTATCGTTTCTTTTGGATTTTCGCACGGAGCTTGAGGAAGATAACCCAAGACGCAATTTTTCGGAATAATAATTTCCCCGGAATCGTATTCGTCAATCGACGTTATAAGATTCAAAAACGTAGTCTTCCCCGCTCCATTAGCGCCTATTATTCCTATCCTAGCGTTTTTGGGGAAGTGATATGAGAAATCGCGGATTATAACTCTATCCCCAAATTTTTTCACAAGATTTTGAACTATGATCATTAGGTTTTAGAAGTTTTCAAATATAAAAGACAAAGAACGCGGAATGCTTTTCTTCTCAAATTCCAAAAATTATACTAAAAAGAGAAGAATTAGTAAAGATGGACGCATTAATAGACGACGTTTTTTAGCCAAGCATATCTTTTGGATCAAAAGTTAGCGTCAAATTTTTCCATTCTTCGTATTTATCTTTTGGAAGAGGAAGCGGGCGACAATTTGGATCAAACACGGCTCTATAAGCGCTTTCTACAGCTATTTTGAAATCTGGCTCCGCAAGCGCCCGTTCCTTTTCAACTACTTCCGCCTTTATCACGTTACCGTCTGAATCAAGCTCCATATTTATATGGGCGACTAGAGTTTCCGCATTCTTCAAGCCTGCCGGGAAATGCCAGCATTTTCGTATTGTTTCTCTAATAAGATCAACCTCCGTCGCCGTCAGTACATCCCCTACTTCTTCGGCTTTCATTCCATTATTTTCAAATTCTCCTTCCGCCATTGCTCCGTCTAAAACGCTGTTAAAAGACTTTTTCACAGCCTTAGTGTCCGAGTTGCTTTTCTTTTTGCTTTTTTCTAGATTTACAACGGCCTTCTCGTTAGAATTTGACTTCTTGGAAGTCTTTGATTTTGAAGCTGTTTTCTTCTCAGATTTTGACTTTGATTTTTCTTTCTTTTTCTCAGGTTTTTTTTTATCTATAACGACCGCGTCGTCGCTTTTATCCTCCTTAGGCGGTTCTTTGGAAGATTTTTCCGTCTCCGACTTTTTAGAATCCTCGGGTTTATCGCTTTCAGTTAGTTGTTTCTTCTCAACGCGAACAGCTTTATCTTCTGGAGTTTTGGCCTTTATTTTACTAAGTCTACCATGGGTATCCGACAAAATCGGGGCTTTGCTTTTGGAACCAATCTCAACAAAATCAAAAACGGCGTATCCGGAATCTTTAATTTTAGGAGAGAAAATCCTCCCGAAATTTGCATACGCCAATATAATCGCCGCAACATGCAGAACAATGGATATTATTAACGGAGTTCTACTGTTCATATGCAAATCCCCTGCCATGAGTTTCTAGCGGCAATTCTATTTTTAAGAAAAGAAACCGCTTTTTTAGAATAACGTAGAACATGCGTCTTTAAAAGATTATTGCAACGCTCGCGCGAAATCATCTTTTTGCTTTTTTCAAAACTCTAGAATTTTTAACGTCGGAATTTTTAACGTCGTTAGAATCCGCTTCTGAAATCAATGAAACCTTGCACGCTCCCGTCGAGGATATTATTCCCATTATCTTCATTACCGTCCCATAAGGAAGCTCCTTATCTCCCCTGACGTATACGGCGTCGCTTTTGCCGTTTTGGAGAATAATAGGCAATTTTTGGGTTAACTCTTCAATTGTTACTTTTGCCTCTTCAATATAGATTTGCGAATCTTTATCAATCGACACGATAATAGGATGAGCTTTAGATTCGTCTAACGACGCGGCCTTTGTTTTTGGAAGATCGACGGGAACCCCGACGTTAAGCATAGGAGCGGTTATCATAAAGATAATTATCAAAACCAACATAACCTCGACGAGAGGAGCTATGTTTATATAAACATTTGGAAATTCTCTCCTCGGTTTTTTAGCGCTCATTAAACTGCCTCGATATAATAGAGCTAAACTCGTCGGCAAACGTTTCTAATCTGTTAACGTATCTATTTATATCATTCATAAATTTATTGTATCCAACGGCGGCCGGAATAGCCGCCACGATGCCGAGAGCCGTGGTAAATAGAGCTTCCGATATAACAGGAGCCACCGCCGCAATACTTGAGCTTTGCTGAATAGCCAACGCTTTAAACCCGTTTAATATTCCAAGGACCGTCCCGAAAAGACCTAATATAACGCCGTTCGTTCCAAGCGATGATAAAAAGCCCATATGCCTTTCCAACTCGTCTACTTCCTTCCTAATCGCGATCTGCATAGCTCTGTCGATTCTTCGCTCTAACATTTTGGCAAATTCAATTCCTCTTTGACTGTTTTGACTAGAAAAACTTTGCCACTCCGCCATAGCGGCACAAAATACGTTAGTCATTGGATCAAACACGTCGTTTCGCAATTTCTCGTAAAGCGAATCTAACGGAGTCCCGGACCAAAAATCTTCTTCGAAATAATCCGCGTCTCTACGCAGTTTTTTTAGCCTAAAATGTTTGCCTATAATAATAGCCCAAGAACATATTGACGCGATCAATAAAGTTAGAACAACTACCTTTATTATAAATCCAGCGTTCCAAAACATAGAGAACATAGACGAATCTTGGACTCCTGGAACAGACGCGACGTTAGATATAGTATTTATTGCGTCCGCATTAGAAACAACGTCGGACGCGACGCCTGGTAATTGCGAATCTTCCATATTGGCAAAAAATCAAACTTGTATAAACGTTATTATACTCCAAGATAACCTAGAATAAAATTGCGATCTTTAGGCCTATACGGTTCCCAACTTAACAACATTAATATTTTAGTCTGGAAGCGCCTCTTCCCAGGATACCGGCGTTAACGACAAGTAACTAGACTATAAGACGCAAACCGTCCCCAATAATATTTATCTTTTGGAACGAGAAAAACGAGTCCGATTTATAAAGCGTCTTGTCAAGGGCGTGAGAGC
>JAISID010000074.1 GCA_031262205.1 Holosporales bacterium
AGAAAGAGTCAAATCCTACCAAACTTCCCCTAGGTTCTGTTATTAAATCAGGATGCATTCTACTACCTCCAGTATAAGTAGCAGGAAATTTACTTGATGTATTGTCTTTCCCCGTCAAAGATGCCAACTTTGTTGAACATAATTCCCGTACTTTAGCTGTATCTCGATTAAGTAAACGTGCAAATAAAGTACTACTAGAATACGAACCAAAAGGTTTACACACTCTAACAGCGGGTGAAAGCATCGCCTCAGACTGTACAGCACAGATTATTATTAAAAATACCGCAAAGAAACTCTTATAACTTTTCATAATTTACCCTAGAACTACCTTTCCAGTACTATATCAATCTTAATCACAAGAATAAACTATTAATTTTGATTTCATGAAAATATATATAAAAGCATACCAATATGTTAATATAACGATATCATGCTGATATATCAATTGAATATATTCGCAGCATGTATATTTAAAAAGACAAAGGGATGACGTGATAGTATATTAATAGGCGGAGAGAAAGGGGGAACGGGAAAGACTACTATAGCTACTAATCTCGCAGTTATAAGAATTATAAAATCTGGAGACGTTCTCTTAGTAGATATGGATAAACAACCTACGTCCAGTTATTGGCGTTCTCTAAGAGAGGATAAAAGAGTAGCCCCAAGAAACTCTAGCGTACAAAAATGCGATAAGTCGGTTAGAATCGAAGTCGCAGAACTTAGTAAAAAATATAAAGACATTATCATAGACGCAGGAGGCAGAGATTCGCCGTAACTACGCGGAGCCTTATTAATCTGCAATAAAGCGGTATTCCCCCTCAGACCTTCTCAATTCGATCTGTAGACGATTGAAAGATTAAATTCGTTAGTGGAGACGGCGTTAGAAATTAACGAGAGCTTAAAAGCGTACGTTGTTATAAACCAAGCGTCGCCTAATCCGGCTGTAAAAGAAGCAGGGGAAACAAAAGACTTCTTATCCGAATTTAAAAATATTAAGTTGTTAGACCCTGTAATTTGCGAAAGAATATCGTTTAGAAGAGCAGCCTTGAACGGTATGGCTATTACGGAATATAAACCGGAAGATTTCAAAGCTATTGAAGAAATTAATAATTTATACAAGGAGACTTTTGAAAATGAGTTTTAACAAACCTCCTATAAGAGATAAAGAGAAGAAAGCCGAAGAATTTTTATTAATTCATCGGGAAATAGGACTCGTACGTTTAAAAAAGAGAAAGCGAAGGGGATATTAATACGACTTCCTATATCTATGATAGAAGACTTAAAGTAAATATCCGCTCTAAGCGGACTTTCCGTAAACTCTGTTTGCTTAGAGATACTAAGACCTAAAATAAGAGAAAAACTAAAGGAACTGGAAGACTATCGCAGATGGAACCATTAACCTAATTTAATGTTGCGCTTCAAAGTAATTCTTCTACTTTTTGTATTGCTTAAAGAGACGTGATATTGTTGTTAACAATAGTAATTTAGATAACTTACTCATTTATTCTTACCTCCATTCTCTCTAGTATATTTTTATTATAAAGCGTTTAACTATAAAGCATCATACAACTGTCGCTGGGCAATTATATTTATTTTTTAATTGAAACTAGTCAGCGGAGCTGACTTCCTTTATTTGGGGTATATAGGTAAAATCTTTTTTCGCGATTCAAATCGTTAAAAATACAAATCTTAAATTTGGTAAAATTAAACCTAGATTTGTATTTTTACAAAAATAAAAATTAGAAAAAGTCAAATATGATTTTGATAGAGTTCGCGATTAGTTAGACGATGTAAATTAGATCTTCTAGTATATATTAAGAAGCCTAAAGAATTTGTTCGGATTTTAGACGACTTTTGCAATAACCTTCCCTAATCCATTTCTCTATCGACAATTCCGATTTATACAAATATCTTTTCCTATTCAAGACACTCCACAGTATTGACGCCTGTTTTACTCTGATTGATTGTGTAACGTAGTTAATTTTCTAATCTAATTTTCCAAAATTCCAGAATATTTTTCGTAAAGAACATAAAGTTTTTTCCCAATCTCGCCTTTCTTTTTATCATAGAGACCGGAGCCATCAAACCTAGTTGTCTGTATTGTCTGCGGCAGGATTCCACTAAAAGCCGTTCCTTTCAGGTTAAGCTCGTTATTATTAAAAGATCTTTCCATAAATTTACGCATTTGTTCCGGACTCAAATTTTCTTCCTTTATAATTTTTTCTAAATCAATACTATAACTTCGACGTACATATTCATGCCAGGTTTCGCCTGTAACTACGTTTACCTTATAGATAAAATTCAGAATAAGCTCTTTCTTACTCCGTAACACAAAACTAGAATTTACTTCCCTAATTATAATATTTTTAATCTCTTCGTTTTTCTTACCTGATTTCTCATACTCAGCGACTTGCCGTAAAATATAATCAATACCAACGTCCGTTTGTTCTACTAATTCCAACTCAAAGACAAGATCGTCGTTGATAATTTCCTTGTCATAGTCTTTCGCTTTTCGCCGTTTGTCATATAAATCAAGATATGTACTCTTATAATTTGCGAAATCCATTTCAGTTAAAATTTCTTTCCCAGCAAAATCGTCGCAATAATCCAGTTCGTTTTTAACGCGTAAAATCTTGCCGTAAATTCGAAAGAAATCCTCTTCTTTTTGGTTGCCGACCAATTCCACAGGCAACGGAAATTCACTACGTAATTCTTCAATTAATTCTTTGTAACCGCGTTGATGTTCTCCATTATCTTTTTCCCAACCGTTGTAATAATCGTCATAGGATTTTAACAAAACAATATCGTTAGCTTCTTTGTTTCCAAATATTGCGAGAGCTTCGTTCATCGCTTCTTTTAAATTACGAAAACAAACAATATTGCCGCAGCTTTTTACAGAATTCAAAATACGATTAGTACGTGAAAACGCCTGTAAAAGTCCATGTTGCTTCAAATTTTTATCTACCCAAAGCGTATTTAAAGTTGGCGCGTCAAATCCGGTTAGAAACATGTTGACCACCAGTAATAAATCTAATTCGCGATGTTTAACTCGTTCTGATAAATCTTTGTAATAGTTTTCAAACTTCTGAGCGCTTGTGTCATAACTAACTCCAAATGTTTTATTGTAGTCTTTAATTGCATTATCCAAGAAATCTTGAGAATCTTTATCAAGGCTGCTAGTATCAAAGTCTTCGTCTGGCAATAACCCTTCTTCTTGCTCTGGATCATTTGTTCCAAAACTATAAATCAAAGCAATTTTAAGTCTATCTGTTTCAGGCGCTTTTTTCATTTGTTTCTGAAACTCGTTGTAATATAATTTAGCCGCATCAATAGAATCAACTGCAAATATAGAGTTGAATCCTTTTAACCATCGCTCTTCTAGCGTATAATATTCATTGCGTTTTGTCTTTCGATTAAAATGTTCCAAAATATACTCGACAATCATTCTAATCTTTTCCGGCGAATGCAATGCTTTCTTCGTATTAATCCCTCGTATTTTCTCGTCTTTCATGTTTTCTTTTATTCCTTTTACGGTATTTATCCATTCAACACGAAAAGGTAAAACATTCTCGTCTTTAATAGCGTCTACGATAGTGTAAGCATGCAATTTTTCCCCGAATGCATGTTTTGTCGTTTTAATTAACGGGTTGCCATTCTTAATTGCATTAGCTTTAAAAATTGGCGTGCCGGTAAACCCAAAAATATTGCGCTTCTTAAAGTTTTTTATAATCTTAACATGCATTTTTCCGAATTGAGAACGGTGACACTCGTCGAAAATTAAGACGACATGTTTTTCAAAAATATTATGTTTATTATTTTTTGATATAAAGGCGCTTAATTTCTGAATTGTAGTTAATATAAGTTTTTTATCTGGATCAGTTTCGGACAGCTGTTTGGTTAAGACCTCCGCGCTTTTATTTGAATTAACAGCGCCTTTTTGGTATTTTTCATATTCATTTATCGTTTGATTATCTAAATCCTTTCTATCAACTACAAAAAGGACTTTATCTATATAATCTTTTTTAGCCGCCAATTGCGCAACTTTAAAACTAGTGAGAGTTTTGCCGCTGCCAGTTGTGTGCCAAATATAACCTCCCGCTTCGATTGTTCCCAATAATTTCGGCGTATTTGTCGTCTTCTCAATTCTGTCGAGAATTTTCTCAGTCGCTGCAATTTGATAAGGCCTCATAACCAATAAGCGCTTGTCAAAGGTAAATACGCAGTACTTAATAAGAATATTCAACAGCGTATGTTTTGATAAGAATGTCTTGGCAAAATCTATCAAATCAGAAATACGTTTGTTGTTTTCATCTGTCCACCAAAAAGTAAATTTAAAAGAAGAATTAGTTTCCCTGCTATTTGTTCTTTTGCTATATCTGGTACTGTTGGAATAGTATTTTGTATTCGTGCCATTAGAAATTATAAAAAGTTGCGCAAATTCAAAAAGACCGTTATCTGCCCAAAAACTTTCGCGTTGATAGCGACTAATTTGATTAAACGCTTCTTTTATAGCTACGCCTCGCCTTTTTAATTCTATATGGACTAACGGCAGCCCATTAACCAAAATAGAAACATCATAGCGATTTGGACGAGCGCCGTCTCCCGTCTTATATTGATTAATGACCTGCAGAGAATTATTATTAATATTTCTTTTATCAACCAAACGGATATTTTTACATTCGTTATTGTCTAGTTTTAAATTATAGGCTGTATCATCTCTCTGAATTTTCTCAGTTTTATCAGCAACAGAATCGTTTTCTCTGTTTATGTACTCTCTAAATAAACGATTCCATTCGTTATCGGAAAATTTGTAATTATTCAGTTTGGAAAGTTGCGAGCGTAAGTTATCAACTAAATCATCTTTTTCTTTTATAGCAAGATACTCGTAACCGTTATCCTGTAAAATACGAATAAATTCAGCCTCAAGTTCCGCCTCCATCTGGTATTTAGACGTTCCGCCAGTTGTCGGCTCATATCTGGCCATAACCGTACCGTTGGAATTCGAAACTATGTCCTTTAATTCTGTCATTACGCGGCTTTAGGAAAAGTTAGGAGTTTATTGCGGTAATATTCATATTGACGACGACGAGCGGAAATCTCGGCTGGCAACCCGTCGGAAATGTCGTTAACCAATGCGTCAAATTTATCAAGTATGGCGACAATACGATTTTGCTCTTCAATCGGAGGAAGAGGGAAACTATGTCTTCTGAATTTATTCATATTTACAGATGCAAAACCAGAAACATTAACATTTTTCCTACACCATTCGGCAAGTATAAAACAATAATAGAAAAAATACTTCATATTTAATTCGCAACAACGATTTACTTTTCTAGTTAGAAAAGTAAATCGTTGATTTGCCAATGAGTCGACAGTTGTTAACGCGTGCTCGCCAATTGTAGCGGTCGTCGCGATAATAATAGAGTTTGCAGGAAATAACCCCCCGCTTTTTACAGCCTGAGGAGTAATATGCCGAATAGAATCTGATAAAACTCGCCCATTTGTTCTTATGTCTTCCATTCTAAACCAAGGTATAGCGCCGCCTTCCCAATATTCCGGTTTTGCTTTCGACGGAGTATATCCATTACGTATATCGAACATTTCGTCTAACCTTATCCATCTAACTACCTCTCTCTCTCTAGACTTTCGAACGAAAACAGCGAGTTACGATAGTATTCATACTGTTTCTTTCTCGCTTCCAACTCCGCTTCCAACTTAGCAAACTTGTCCAATATTCTTACGATTTCTCTTTGAACTTCAATCGGAGGCGCAGGAACGGAAAAATCTGAATATACAGAAATCCACTGTCTAGCGTGGTTTGATGGAGTGTACATAATACATTTCATAGCAAAATATACAAAGCGAAAATTAATACCTTCCTGCGGAGTAAGAATCTTCATGGCGGAGCTTTTAACTTTAAAGGGAAAGTCCACCCAATGAAACGAAGTTGTAAAATCGTCGAAAATAATAACCGGCTTTTCTTTGCTTGCTCGATATATACCATTTACTTCATTTGTATAACCTAAAATAAAAGTGTTGCCAGCAGTTAAAACAGGCGTTTTAAAAGAGTCTTCGTATGTTGTAGATTCTACAATATATTTATCTGACCGTTGATAACATAAAATTTCCTTTAACTTCCTATACTCCACGCCATTAGGACAAAGACTGATTAAAAGTTTATCTATTTTACTCATCTAAGTTCTCCTTGTTTAATTAGCATTGAAAATTATTTTTTGTACTTCCTATTCTAATTCTCTATTTTACCAATCATAAATCTTCAGTTTTAAATTCGTTATAGCCTTCGTAATAATAACTTGCGTCAATTCCTTTCATGAATACTTCGCGTTCGTTTATCCTATTGGTTAAGGCGCTTTTTAATAAATATTTTATCTCAATATCCTTTACAACGCTGCGTTCCATCGCCGATAGATATTCCGATTTATCAACTTCGTTCCAATCAATTACTTTTTCTATTTCTTTCTTTAGGATTAAATCCAGCCAAATCCGCATTGAACGGCCGTTGCCCTCTCGAAACGGATGCGCGATATTCATTTCAACATATTTTTCAACAATTTCATTAAAATTACTCTGCGGCATTTTATCTATATTTTTCAACGATTGTTCCAGATACATAAGCGGGGCAAAACGAAAATTACCCTTTGCAATATTCACGTTGCGGATTCTCCCTGCAAAATCATAAATATCGTCGAATAACGCCTTATGAATCTGTTTTAACCCGCCAAAGGTTCCGACTTCTATTTTGTTTATTTCTCCGCTATCCCAAAGCTGTTTTGCTTTTTGTTTGCTAATCTTTTCTTCGACTTTACTTAGTTCGACTTGATTTGCAACGCCAAGTTTATTTTTCAAAGTCATTTTGCTTCGCCCTTGTTTAACTTATACTTTCTCCCCTTATTTTTGCCAGTTGCAATTAGAATCCCCGCTTTGATAAGCGCGGCAAAGTATTTCTTTACGCTTTCCGCCGATTTGTTAGTTAACAATTGAGCGCGATAATTATCAATTGTCTCGTTGTTCTTTATAAATCCAATGATGCTTTTTAAAAATTCCGTCTCGCCTTTGGCGAGGTTATCGGTAAGTTTATCAGGAATTATATCGGTAGATTTATCCGTTGGCAATTCGTTCAACGATTTGTCAATCGCCTCAAGCATAAATTCTATAAATTCTGTCGAGTCAGCCGTTTTCTCTGCATTTCCAAGAATACGATAATATTCCTGTTGTCTTTCGTAAACAATCGTTTCAACTGGAATCCAAGCGAAAATCTCACGCCGCTTTGCTAAAATCAGCGTCTGCCAAAGCCTTCCTATCCTTCCATTACCATCGACAAAAGGATGTATAAATTCTATTTCAAAATGTATTACGGAACTTTTAATAAGCGGATGGACGTCTGAACTTTTCCCCCAATCTAACAGATCTTTTATTAAGTCCGGCACAAACTCTGGTTTTGCTCCAAGATGCACAAGTTCTTTGCCTGCAAATACGCCTACGTTTTCGGTTCGGAATTGGCCCGGTTTCGTAATTAAATCGGCTGTTATCAATTTATGAGCCGTCAAAAAATCGCCGACCTTAAACGGATTAAACTTGAGCATATTTTCATAAGAATTGTATGCATTCTTAATTTCTTTTATCTCTCGAGGATTGCCAATAATCCGTTTCCCATCGACAATGTCTGAGACTTGTTTCATTGAAAGAGTATTGCCTTCTATGGCGGTTGACGATTGAATGGAGCGAATACGGTTTATCTTTCTCAAGCGTAAATTGCGATTATATTCGCCAGCCCCTTGAATTTCGCCGATACGCTCAGATATTTGCCCAACAAGATTTGTAATCTTTTCAGTTATGCTAAACGGCGGCTTTTTCATCTCTTGTTCTCTTCCAAGTCGGCTACGATCGCATCGATTCCGCTACGCAATACATTTTCCCGAGCGACTATTCCATCTATCTCGGCATTTAATTTGGCTATGTCCACGATTTCGCGAGTATCTTTCTTCGCAACGTAAGTCCCAACGCTGTAATCATAATTGTTTCTTACTATTTCGTCGTTGTCTACTAGCTTTGAAAAATATTCAATTGTTTCGCGTTTTGTAAAACAATCAAGAATTTTTTCAATATTCTCTTCGGTCAATTTATTCTTAGTAGAGCGACGTACAAATTCCGCGCTTGCATCAATAAATAAAGTTTTATTTTTATCCTTATTCTTTTTTAAGACCAAAACGCTAGTTGCAGTTGAAGTTCCAAAGAACAAATCCTTAGGCAATTGAATCACGCAATCAACAAAATTGTTTTCAATTAAATACTTTCTGATTTTTTGCTCTATGGATCTATGCATAATTCCAGGGTAACAAACTATTGCCGCTACGCCGTCGCGCGCTAGCCACGAAAGAGCGTGCATAACAAAGGCAAAATCCGCTTTTGATTTCGGAGCAAGAACTCCAGCCGGTGTAAATCTCTCGTCGTTAATCAAAATCGGATTACTATCGCCGTCCCATTTTATAGAATATGGCGGATTAAAAACAATCGCATCAAACGGTTTGTCATCCTTATGTTTCGGCTCGGTAAGAGTATCTCCTAACGCAATGTTAAAATCTGTATAGTTTACGTCATGCAAAAACATATTAATACGACAGAGATTGTAAGTCGTCATATTTTTTTCCTGTCCATAAAATTTAACATTGTCCTTGCCAAAAACTTTGACAAATTTTAATAAAAGCGAACCGGAACCGCAGCACGGATCATAAACTTTACCAAATCTTTTCTTTCCAACACTTGCAATTCTAACTAACAATTCGCTAACTTCCTGAGGCGTAAAAAATTCGCCGCCGCTCTTTCCAGCATTAGCGGCATACATAGTCATTAAATACTCATAAGCGTCGCCGAATACATCAATTGCATTATCGCTGAAATTTCCCAATGACAAATCGCCAATTGCATTTATAATTTTGATTAGTAATTTATTGCGTTTTTCAACAGTTTCGCCAAGTTTAGAACTATTGACATCTACATCGCTAAACAACCCGACTATATTATTTTCGCTACTTGTTCCCTTGGCGGAGTTTTCAATATTTTTAAAGACGCGATCTAAAGTTTCGTTTAAATCATTAATATCGCTTATAGCTTTACTACGGACATTTTCAAATAACTCGCTAGGATAGATAAAAAATCCTTTCTCCACCAAAATATTTTTGCAATCGAGTTTGGCTCTTTCATCTTCTAACTTGGCGTAATCGGATTTGCCGGCTTGTTTTTCATTAATATAGTAAGATAGATTTTCGGAAATAAAACGATAAAACAACATACCAAGAACATACTGTTTAAAATCCCACCCGTCAATCGAACCGCGAAGCTCGTTAGCTATACGCCAGATGGTTGTATGAAGCGTCTTGCGTTCCTGTTCTTTCTTATCCATCTTTCTCTTCCTTGTTTATTTTATCTCAGCGCCTTTATCGGAAATAAAGTACGCGCGCATCTAAATACATATAAGTACTTTTAGACGTCTCTTCTAAGGACATTTTTCATCTATTGTAAAGAAACATTGACTAACCATATACGCCTAGACAAATGCAAATCTAGGTTTTATATTACTATAAATTTATGCGAATAAATATACTTTAGAATGATAAATTCAATACTAAGCAATTGCAGTATGAGGCCACAAACGGTGCCACATATTTATTAAGTCCGAATCCCCAAAGCTCAATAAATCATCAGAATTACAACATTTCTTCGCGCGGCTTTGAATCCCCCTCTCTCCGCCACGGAGGAACAACAATACTTTATCGTCTACGCTTTGTTTCCACGAATATCTTGGACTGAATATATTTCGCATGTTTTTGTAATTTCATCTACAATTTCTTGGAGACGATGTAAATCGTCAGGTGATTCAAAAAAATCAGGAATACCAAGCATATGAGAATAAGAAGAGTCTTCTCCCATATGGACAACTCTGATAGAATGTCCATATCTATCAAAAATATCTTTAATCGTTTTAATTTGCAAAATAGGCAAAAATTGTGACTTTCCAACTTTTCTCTTTTTCTCTATGTCCTGTAAAACTTTTCTCATATCACAATTAGAATATAGATTCCATTCGGGCTTATTGCATACGTGATACTCGCACCAATTGCATGATAACTTCCCATTATCCTCAGGCCGTAGCTTAAAAAAATCTGGCAATATTCTCTTGCCGTCACATTTTATTTTACTGCATTGTCTTGTTATATGATGACTGTCTTCCGGTTGTCTTTCGCTCATAATAATTCATCAAGTTTTTCCAAAAATTCAACAATCATTCCATTTTTAGAAAAATATTTCGAAACGTATCTACTATCAGGTTTTTCTTTTTCAGAAATATTAGAAAACGCTATGCTATTAGTTTTGAATTTTATATAAAAGAAAAATAACCCCGTTGAATAATCGAGCGTACAATATCCGTCGTCGTCCATTGCGATAAGCGAATCTTTAAGTGTCGATCTTATACGACTGCTAGCTTTAATTAAAAAATCTCCAAATCCGTAAAATGAGAGAATTATAGGGAAAATAGAATCTTCTTCTAACTCTTCGAAATCTAAAATTTCTTCTAATCTATTTTTTATTTTAGAAACTAGTTCCTTATCTTTTATTTTTTCAAAAACTTCTTTATTAAAATAATTGTTAATATTAGAAATTACATCTTTAAGACTATTTGCTTTTGTTAATGTTTGCTCCTGTCCATTATGATTAATACAGAGAGGTTGCGGAGAATTTTCGTTTGTTCGCAAGAAAAAACGGCTTATACAATTAAGAAGATTAGCGGAAGAGTCTAACCACAATGTGTGAATTTGTTGAGATTCATAACCCGCTGCTGTACAAAAATAATCTTCAAGAGCAGATGTAGAGCAGGAATTTATCCCGTCAAAAGAATTACTTACTAGCGGCATTATTATTGCTCGCCTTCCTCTAAGGTTACTATAATCGGTTGGCTTCCTTGAACCATATATATAGGCTTCCCATTTGAATCTTTTTCTTCTAACCTTACTATTTGAGTTACAACCTGTCGCAAGCGAATAATCGTTCCGTTTTCTAAGCGGTATTCAGACCAAGGTTCATTACACTCTTTAATATTCATATATTCGACGCTTTTCTGTTGCACTGTTCCATCGGGAGCTTTAAAAGGCACCGTCGTTTTTCTCATCGTAAACTTCTCAAAACAAACTCTGTTTCATAATAAATTATACCGCAAATAAGCCTGAGAAGAAAATTATAACTAGTAGACATTTGTTATGAACTATCCTAGCCACTCCTTTATCGTTTCATCGAGGGAATCCGTAATTAAACTTTCTCTAATATCTTCCATTAATTTATTCATCGTTCTCACGTTGTGGATTGTAAGAAGCGCGCCGGCGAGGTTTTCTCCCGCTTTAATCAGATAGCGTATGTAAGCTCTTGAAAAGTTACGGCACGTATAGCAGTCGCACGAACAGCTAATCGGGGAAAAGTCTTTTTCAAACGCCGAGGAACCTAAATTAAGATAACGTTGCGACGGATGCAATAAGTCTTTCTTTTTGACTATCGCGGCGCCGCGGCGAGCTATTCTCGTCGGGGTAACGCAATCGAACGTATCAATTCCGCATTTAACTCCGTGGAAAATATCCTCAATTTCTCCGATGCCGAGAAGGTGAACGTATCTTGATTTGTTTAGCATTTCGCTCGTCGTCTCGACGACGTCGAACATTTCTTTTTTAGTCTTGCCAAGAGAGCCTCCTATTGCGAAGCCGTGAAATTCGTTTTCATTGGCAAACCTCGCGCTTTCTTGTCTTAGGTCTTTATATACGCCGCCTTGAATAACCGCAAGAATAGCTTGTTCTCCCGTTCCTTGCTCCCTAAAGAAGTTCAAAGACCTCGCAGCCCATCTTTTGCTCTTTTCCATAGAATTAGCCGTATATAATTTATTGACGCGGCAGGGAACGCATTCGTCTAGAGAAACGATAATATCGGCTCCTAAATCCATTTGAATTTTCATAGACAATTCAGGCGTTAAAACTATCGTCTTTCCATCTATGTTAGACCTAAACTGCGCTCCTTCCTCGGTCAACTTTAAAAGAGACCTCTTCTTTTTTAATTGTTGCGTTCCTTTGATTTCAGCGTCTATGCCGCCGTATCCGAGGCTGAATATTTGGAATCCGCCCGAATCTGTAAATATTGGATATTCCCACCCCATAAACTTGTGAAGGCCTCCCGCTTCTTTAATTAATTCTCCGCCAGGCTGAAGCATTAGGTGATACGCATTAGACGAGATAATTTGCGAACCTGCGGATTTTATATGGTCTATAGTTACTCCCCTTACATTAGCTTTCGTGGCGCAAAAGATAAAGGCGGGAGTGTTTACTATGCCGCGCGAGGTAATAATTTTCCCTAATCTGGCGTTGGATTTTTGGCTTTTCTTTAAAACTTCAAACTTAAACACGCAAAGGCTCAATATTCCTAAGTTACGACATCTTAGCAGATTCTTTTTAAAACTGGAATAAAGAGCTGCTTATGTTTCACACGTTTTTGATATTACGCATCTTTAAATGCATATCCCAATATTTCTATTATTTCCGCAGTTTTTTCTTCCCCATACATACCGCCAGCGCGTCGTACTTTTTACTTGTTGTGCTCCAGAGATCTCATCCGCAGCTTAATTAATTCCGTAGCAAATTATCGCCGCATAGCGCCTAGCTAATAGACAGGTCTACGCATAGCTATCTCAAAGCAGAATTTTACGTTTTAACAGTTTCAGAAACAAGTTATTCGGCAACAGCGGCAGTTTCCATTTCCTCTATTCTTTTTTTCTCCGCGATACGAGCGCTCTTACCAGTCCTCTGCCTTAGATAATAAAGTTTTGCTCTTCTAACTTTTCCATGCTTCAAAACTTCGACTTGAATGTTGGGCGAATAAAGGTGAAACAATCTCTCGACTCCCTCGCCGTTCGATATTTTTCTAACCTTAAATGAAGAATTAATTCCGCGATTCTTTTTCGCGATAACCACTCCTTCGAAAGATTGCATTCTTTCTTTCGTATCCTCTAAAACCTTTACCATAACCTTAACCGAGTCGCCCGCTCTAAAATTTACGATTGTTTTATTCGCGGTTAGTTTCGCAAGGTTTTCTCTATCTATCTGTTCTATCAAATTCATAAGACCGCCAAATTAATTTATAGTATTGAAAATCATCTGTACGCTTCACTCTCGATTTTTCAAATACTTTTGCCACAAATCAGGGCGAACATCTTGAGTGACTTGTTTTGATTGCTCCGTTCTCCACAAAGCAATTTCCTTGTGGTTTCCGGACAACAAAACAGAAGGTACTTCATTTCCATTCCAAATCACCGGTTTAGTATATTGCGGATATTCCAAAAGGTCAACAGTAAAACTCTCGTCTTCCGTCGACGTTTCGTTGGTCATAATGCCTGGCAGAAATCTTAAGCAGGAATCTATGATCGCCATCGCCGGAATTTCTCCGCCAAACAAAACGTAATCCCCTATGCTTACTTCAAGCATGCCTCGTTCTCTTTTCCAATAATCGATTACTCTTTGATCGATCCCTTC
>JAISID010000022.1 GCA_031262205.1 Holosporales bacterium
TGCGTTCACGACGCTTCCCAAACTATGGATGTTTTACGTTATAAAACTTTATGCGGAGATTTTCCTAAACCAGATTTGATATTCCTGGATATTTATTTACCTAAAGGAGACGGGTTAAGCATAATGAAAGAAATAAAAAGAGATAAAGAAATGCAAGATATTCCAATTGTTGTGATAACAAATAGCGTAAATTCCGAACTTATGCAATCCGCATATAGAAGCGGAGCGTCGGGATATATCTGTAAATCTTTTGAGTTTGCATCTTTTAAAGAAAACATAATAGACTGCGTAAAATATTGGACGAGAGCCGTCGCGCTTCCTTCAAAATCTGGGCGATGTTAGTTTAATTTATTTTTAATGTCGCCTATATTTGTATGCTCTTAATTCAAGATAATTCGGAACGATTGTTTTTTAGCGCGCGTGTTATTTTGATATGCCCTTATCTTAGAATAACATGGATGTTTTAAATTAACGAAAAATTAACTTTTTGTTTCTATAATTTCATGTAAGAGAGCAGAATTAAGCAACTAATAATGACAGCTTTAAGGCATTATATTAGCGGAACGGACGGTACGACTCCTGGAATCGGCGGTTGTCCTTTCGATATGGATAAATTGCAAAGAGATTATGTCGACGGAGCGATTACGCCCGCAAAAATAATACATCTTGACGGCATAACCTCGGATATTAGTATGGACGTAATGCCTCTCGATGCTTACAACGGGCAGGATGTCCTCGATGTTCTCGCTTGCTCTGGTTTTTTCGAAACGTCTACTTTAAGTTTTAGGATTCCCAATCTGCAAAAACCAGGAGCCGCGCGAGCTTCGGACGTTTGGGTTGCCATCCCCGATAATATCGTGGTGCCTAAATTAGTTCAGAAACTACATCAAGGCGCGGTGGACAGGATAGTTATTTCTTCGCTAGCTTTTTTGGACGGCGGCGGGGATGCGGATAAGCCGAGAATAGTTCAGGCGATGGAGTATACTTCTTGTTTTATAAAATGCGTCGATCCAACAAGTTACGGGTACCTTACGGTATTTTCATTCTCTTTTGTTAAGGTCAAGATTACTCAAGTCGACATCAAGCAGTTTAGCGCGAGCGGGGCGAATGTTGAAACCGGTCGATACGTTTATGAATTTGACTATAACAACAGCTCGGGTAAGAAAATGTAGTTATATTTGCTGGAAATACTTTCTTTTTGTTTATAAAAACGTTTAGTGGGCTGAAGTTTTTTGTCCTTGAATTATCGGTAACTTTGGCCATCTATATTAGTTAAGAAAAAATGAAGCTGGAGGCGAAGAAGTCGAGATCATTGCCGATTAGAATTGATCGGCTGCGAATGAGATTTTAGGGCAAGGCAATGATTCCCATCTTATTTACATTCCCTAGCTACTGTATCGTACAATCGCAATTTGATGATCGCGTACGATACGTCTTATCTGTTTTTAGCGAAAAGTGAAAATATCCGCAGACGTCTTTTGATAAGAAGCTATTGCTGAAGAGTAGTAGGAATATCTCTCTATATATTCACTATCGCTTCCACGTAGCGGATTATATTTTCAAAATGTTTCACGTGAAACATTTTTAAGTTATCCATGCGATAAGCGGTTTGGATGATAAAGTTAGGGGAACCATCCCCTAACGTGTAGTAATACTTTTATAAGTAAGATTTTGTAAAATTGATTTCTTTAAACATACTTATAATTTCTAGAGATATACTTATTAGATAAATTACTACTTATCTGATATATTTCGGGATGATTTTCTAAAGTTATAATGAAGCTGGTTTCAAAATATCGCAATTTCAACTTTAAACGGTCTGTCTTGTTGGAAAGCAATTTTTCAGCGAAGTTGGAAGCGTTGATTATTTACATAGGCTCGCGAGTAGCAAAACAGAACTGCTAGGATAGGAATATATTAAAAGTCAGTAGACTATTTAGTCGAAAACATAATGAACATTAACTACTGTCTGTATTTTAGACTTACTAATCAAAACTTATGAACAAACTATCAAAGAATCCAAACAAGAAGTTGGTGAATTTGAATTCGATGAATATTATTTTTGAGAGCGTAGTGTTCGTGGCAAAAGAGGTTGTGGAACTGTCTGGGAAACACCTGTGGCTCTTAAAGAGTCTTTGCGAACAGCTGCTTAAAAGAAGAGCTTACGCCTATTATTCAAGACAAAATTTTAGGAGGCTCGACCTTGCATACCGATAGCTGGGGAGCTTGTGACGGCTTGGTTCTGAACGGCTACGACCGCTACGGGGTATTCTACGGAGCAAACGAATTCGCACGGGGTAAGAGCCGTGTAAATAGCATAGAAAATCCTTGAAGTTTTTGCAAAAGGAGGCTTCCAAAGTTTAATACGAGAATTTTGTATTATTCCCAAAGAAATCAGAATTTAGATATGATCTCAAAGTTACTAAATTTTGCTAATTAAGCCGCCTTTGTAAGACAATTCCGAAATGCTTTCATAATTATGAAACAATGTGTTAAAAGGGGGCTAAAAGCGACTTTCATGAGGGGGAAATACGAAAAGTTTAAGACAGTTATGATTTCGTAAACTCCCTTCAATTATAATAAAAAGAAAATTTAATTTTACCTTTTCTTTTTAAATAACCGTTTGCCCAATCCTAAAACTTGCCTAGCTACTCTACGGCTTTCTCGTGCTACTACTCTTTCAACTTCCGCATCATGATCAGAAGGACAACCGAGCGAATGACAAATTTCATCAGCATATTTTTGTAGCGTCCAAATTATTCCTCTTGTAGACGCCCTATTTTGCAGAACAACTTGTGTTCCCTTCGCTAAACCTGCAGTTGCGTCTAGTATGGTAAATCGCGCGCCTGGTTCTAACTGCAAACCATTGAGCCACTGCTCCATACTTGGCTCGACGGATAAAAGAGCGATCTCTACTTTACATGTAAGAGTCGCTATACGTCCATCTGCTAAGGCAACTTGTGGAGGTGTAGAGTTATCTAGATAAGCGAATCTTCCGATAACCATAGTAGAGGCGAGCCATGAACACATTCTCTCCACGTGGCAGGCTTGTCCCTCCTTAACGAGGGTTACTCCTGCGGCATGATACCCCTCTGAAACCATGCCCGCCCACTCTTGCGCATCGGCTTTTAAAGCGTCAAATGAAAGACCTACATTAAATTTAGGATATTCCCGAGCTATCCGAACAAAATTGTCTTTATCTGAGAAAGACTCTATTTCTGTTACTGCTTCTCCCGCCTCATGAAAAGTATATGGACGGCTTAATCTCAAATTAGAGGGAAACGTTACTTGCTCTCCTAGGCTTAATCCTCTCGTGCCATCAGATGCCGCATTAGATACTGTCGTCAACATAGCGAAACTCGTCATCGCTATCCACAATTTTTGAATAATAAACATAACCTACTCTCCATTCTAAACTGTTTTTAATTGAGAAGAGTAATTTACGATAAGATTACTAATTTGTAAAGCGGTTTCTATTAAAAATCTCTTGACGGCCATAAGTAATTGGAAAATCTAAAAGACAACTGATTTTCGACGGGGGAACATTCTCTACTATTCTGCAAGCGGCTATACGAGACGGGAGCATGAACCCCAAAAACAATACGTCTAATAAAATAAGAGAAAGCATGATATAATTGTTGGCAAATCTGCGTTATGTAAAACGTAGGAGAGACGCGCTCAAAAAGTATGAAGTTGAAATCAAATATTTTGCTAGGGACGACAAACAACGAGAAAATCGAAGAGTTTCTTAATTCGAGAATACTTGAAAAAGCGCGAGTTTACACGTTAAAAGATTTCTCTTTTCCAGACGTTGATGAGACGGGAAAAACCCTAAAAGAGAATGCCTTATTGAAAGCCAGGTATTATTTTCAGCAAAGCGGCATGCCCACGATTTCAGACGATTCAGGGTTTTTTGTAAAGGCTTTAAACGGATTCCCAGGAATTTACGCCGCTAGAATTGCTCCTGATAAAAATTTTGAAAAGGCCAAGGAATCAATAGCCGAGAGGCTAAAAGGTATTTCCGATAAAAGCATGACGTTATCGACGGCGTTGGCCTATGTTGACGATAAAGAATCTATCGTTATTCAAAACGACGTTTCAGGCGTTTACTCCTACAAAACCTTTCCCAGCAAGCCAGACCCGTTCGGTTACCGCGACGCTTTCTTGCCAAATGGCTCAAGCAAAACGATAGCCGATATGACTCCTCGGGAAAAGATTATTTTTTCGCCTAGAAGCAGAGCGTTGACAGAGTTATTCGATCGATTAAATCTCAATAAACTAGGCGCTTAAGATTTTAAATTTCTGCAACTTGGCGGTAAAAACGCAGAGATAAAAACCCCAAAAAGAAACATAGCGATAGACAATACTTGACCGGCCGATAACGTTATGGAATTGAAATACGTATGCGTTTCAGTTTCCTTGAAAAATTCTATAATAAACCTGGAAGACGAGTACACTATGCAAAATACCGACGTAAGGATTCCCGTTCCAAACGTCAAGATTCCTTTGATTCTGAAAATAATAAACAATATCCAGAAGTTTAAGAACCCTTCGAAAAAAGATTCGAAAAGTTGCGTCGGGTATCGCGGCATATTGTCCACAAGCGAAAATATCACGGCGCAGTCGATAGTCGCGATTTTGCCGTACAACTCTTGATTAGCAAAATTTGCCAGTCTTCCTATGCCGACTCCCAATGCCCCCGCTAGGCATAGAATGTCTGTAAACAGCCTCCATGAAAGGTTTCTTTTTTTAACGAAGGCGTAGACGTATAACCCGATCCCAATAGCCGCTCCGTGAAAGGATAATCCGCCTCGTCTTATCATTATTATTTCAAGCGGATTTTTTAAATAATACTCAATGTCGAAGAACAAAACATGTCCTAAGCGAGCGCCTATGATTGTCGATACAATCGCCCAAAACATGAACCCGTCGAATTCTTCCTTAGACAAAACCGACGCGCCGTTGTTCCGAAGTTTCCTTAAAATGTACGTAGCCGTCGCCCAAGAAACAAATAAAGCGAATGCGTAAATAATTCCATACCAGTAAACGTCTAACGACAATATGGAAAAAGCAATGGGGGACGCTGACCAAACAAACATTTTTATTAGTCTATAAATCTTCGGGATATTTCGCTAAGTTTATCACATAAATAGACTTCTCTTGAGAGAGAAAAGTTTTCAGAATCATATTCTTAATATGTATCTCTTTGCGGGCATTGACTAGGTTATAGAAAACGTTTCGCTTTTTAATAGTTACTTATAAGGGTATTGTTGGCTACCCTGAATTTACTTAATGTATTCAAGGATTTCAATTAAGTTTGGGAATCATTCCTTAATGTCCTAAATATCTCGCTTGCAGCCAGACAATTTTAATCTGCGACGGTTTTGAGTGTTTATTTCAGTTGTGTTTTTTATATACAACTCACACTTATAAGGTATTAGGGAATGATTCCCTCAAGTTTTGTATGTTTCTTGAGATGGTTTCGCTGATTGGGTTTATGATAGTTTAGTTACTTGTTGGCCTTAAGGCGGAAACATTTTGGGAAGAGTCTTTTTTGCGATATTCTTCTTCGTAATATTTCAGGAGAAACAATCCTACCGTGGCGACGGAGTTTACTATTAGCATTGCGTCTCTCGGTTCTTTGATTATTAAGTCTCCCGCATGAGCGTTAGTGTTGTTGCTTCTGATAGACTCAATAGCTTGCACAATTCTTAAAAATCCCGAGCCTATATTTCTTATGTTTTTATTTAATTCTTTGTCGGGGTAGAAGTCGAATTTTTTCAGAACGTATTTAGTTAACTTGCAGAGCGTATCGTTTTTGTTTTTTTCATAGTCCGCAAAATCTTCTCTTTTGCGAATTTCTCTTAATACGCTCCAATGCCGAGTTAGCTTCAATTATTGCCGTAGCAGGTTCGGAATATATTTTCTTGCAAGCTCCTTCAAAAGCAATTCCGATATCTTCGTATCGTTCGGATAAGAAGTTTTTTATTTCTACGACGGTATAAGTTAAACCCGGTACCTCAATTCCAAGATCGACTGCAGTTTTGAATAAATGCTCATTATCTACCATATCTAGTGCTTTTTGGGCACAAGGCCAGACATATTCTGGTTGGAAAATCGGTATACGATAATCAAATGTACACCCTGTAGCAAATCCTACATAACGTGCGATTTTATCTATATCGTTGCCATATTTTTCACGAATAGCTTTGATGATCTTATCTATCAATTCTATTCTGAAAGAAGGGGGTAATTCATTCATATTATCCTTACTGTATACAAGCTGCGTTTTAGACCGTTAACATTCCGCCGTTGACGTGAATCGTTTGGCCTGTTATATAGGAAGATTCTTTCGAGGCTAGGAAACAGCAAGCGTACGCGACGTCCATCGGTTCGGCCATTTCCCCAAGAGGTATTTTGTTTAGAAAAGCCTGTTTTGCTTGTTCGCTCAGCTTATCAATCATCGGGGTTTTCACCGCTCCAGGGGCTATGCAATTGACGGTTATTCCACGCTTTGCATATTCGAGGGCTATCGCTTTCGACATACCGACAAGCCCCGCTTTGCTCGCACAATAATTAACCTGCCCTACATTACCTGTAAACCCGACTACTGAAGACATATTGATTATCCTGCCGTACTTTCTTTTAGACATAGACATAACCGCCGCCTTAGACAAAGTAAAAGCGGCCTTGAGGTTAACATTCAAAACGTCGCATAGGTCTTCTTCGGTCATTTTCATGAAGAGCTTGTCTTTATCAATCCCCGCATTATTAACTAAAATGTCTATTGCTCCTAATTTCTCCTCTGCAATTTGGAACAATCTTTTTGTCTCCTCATCGTTCGCTAAATTGCATTGCAATACGACTGCGTCTTTCCCCGTTTGTTTTTTGACCGTGTCGGCCGTTTCATTTAAAGCATCGATTCTTGTCCCGACTATTGCGATTTCCGCCCCTTGAGCGGCCATGGCTATTGCGATAGCTCTGCCGATTGAGCCGCTCCCTCCCGTTATTAAGGCTTTATATCCTTCTAATGAAAACAGCATGATTCTACTCCTATTCAGATTTTACGAATTCTTCGATTTGAGAAACCGTTTCAAGGGGAATAACGTTCGCTTCGGGATATGTTCTCTTCAACATTTTCGATAACTTCCTTCCAGGAGCCGCTTCAACTATTTTATCAATCTCGGGATCGTTAATTAAGAAGTCTGTCGTTTCTCTCCACCTAACTCTATTCGTCATTTGGCGGATTAAACATTCGTGTAAATCTTCCTTTTTATCAAGAGGCCGAGCGGTTACATTCATTATAACCGGAACGTTGAAATCATTATATTTAAAGTCTTTTGATAAAATTCCATCGAACTCCATAGCAGCTTTAGCCATAAGCGGGCTGTGAAAAGGCCCGCTTGTGTTGAGCTTGATAGCCTTTATCATATTGGTTGAATTTTTAACTTTCTCTATAACTTCGAATACCGCCTGTTTATTGCCGCTTATCACAACTTCCGACGGAGAGTTATCATTTGCGATCACGCAGATATTTCTGCCGGAATTATATTGAGATACTATGTCTTCTATTTCAGCCGTACATACTCCGAGAAGAGCGTACATACAACAATCGTCGTTTCCGTTTTCTCGCGACATTAGTTCTCCGCGAATCTTAATTATTTTCGCAGCTTCGGATATTGAAAATACGCCGGCGGCGCAAAGGGCTGAATATTCTCCAAGAGAATGTCCCGCTAAGTATTTGCATTTTTTTTTAATAACGTATCCGAACTCTTTTTCCAGGATATTTATGCATGCCATACTCACTGCAAAAATAGCTAATTGCGCGTTTTGAGTTTTTGTTAGTTCCTCAATAGGGCCTTCTTCGATTATCTTAGATAGCTTAAAAGACACTGCGTCGTCGATTTCTTCAACAACGTCTGAACCAGCCTTGAAACCGTTCGCAAAAGCGGTCGCCATCCCTACGGTTTGAGCGCCTTGACCTGGAAATATAAGCGCGTTTGACATTAATTATTTACGTAACTCTAAGCGTTTAATAAGCGTCTGATACCTTGCTTCGTCGACGTTTTTTAAATAGTCTAACAGTTTCCTTCTTTTACCCACTAAACCGAGAAGCCCTCGTCTTGTGTGAAAATCTTTTTTATGAAGGTTCATGTGTTCCGTAAGGTTTTTAATACGGCATGTTAATATGGCGACTTGAACTTCCGGCGAGCCGACGTCATGCTCGTTAATCGCGTATTCGCTTATTAGCTCTTGTCTTTTTTGCGGTGTTATCGACATCTTAATTCTCCTATGTTTAACTTCGTTTCAATTATGTATTCTGTTCCATTTACGAAAACAACAGGGATGTCGTCTAGTACGTTTTCCAACGGAATCAAAACACCTATAGTATAACGAGTCTTCCATTATTTTTGCAATACGTTTGAAAACCATTTGGAATCATTTGAGGGAAACGCAAAATAATCGTAATTAAATTTTTCGGAATCATTTCTCGATATCCCCCAAACGACGACAAGCAACAAATAAGATTTAGAATCATCCACTAACGCCCTGCAAGCAAGATTTGTACGCAAAAAATAAGACTGAAAAGAAAAGTTGTCGCTGAGTTTCCAACAGGAATTAATTACGGGGTGTGTTAGGGCATGATTCTCACTTTTTGCTAAGAGAGCGTATAGGAGAACGAGCGTTTCTTTTACAGCTATTCCGCAGAACGATTAGATTCGGTTTTTCCTAATATTGTTTTTAGTATCTCGCCGTCGGCTGAAAGAATTTCGTGATTTTGCATGTAGAACTTGAAGATATCGTTGGAGCTGTCGGTTTCGACTATCTTTTTGATTAATTCTTTAGCTTTTGCCACAAAATTCATTTTTGTCGCTATTATCAACAGCAGCCAAAGTTTTTCAATATTGTCGTCGCTTATGGAAGCCGTTAGTTCTTGAGCTATTTCAAATCCGTCTTTCCTGTTTAATTTTAACAAATAACGAGCCGCTGTTCTGTTCGGATTTACCGATGTTGTTTCTTTAATAGCGCTTATTATTTTCTTCTCGTTGTATTTTATAGAATCGTGAGAACCTACAAAATCTAAAAACGTCCTCAATACCAAAACGCTGCTGGGATAATCTTTATGGAGCTTTTCAATTATTCGAAGTTTTTTCTCCAATGTAGGTTCCATATTGAAATCGACCATGCTAAGCGAAATAAAATAGCCGTCTATAAATCGTTGGGGGAACCCGTACTTAAATTTTCTAGGATCGAAGAAAAATAAAATTCCGTTTTTCTTTGCCGACTGAGCGATTTCTAAGATTTCATCTTGAATAGTAGAAAGATATTTTGGGTATTTTTTTATCGCTTTGTCGGCCAATTCAACCGCCGCGTTTAGCTCGTTTTGATCAAGAAGTTCTTTCAGTCTTAACTTCACGATACATATATCTACGCTTGGAATTTTGGTCTTGCTTATATTCTTCCCCACAGCCAAATTTCGCCTCAGAGATAAAGCCGTTTTTATAGGGGTAAATTTACTGATAACCGTGTTTCTCTTGAACAAACCCGCAAAATCGTAGTCGTTCGCCATGATTAACTCCGCTATTTGTCTTATTGAATTTTCCTCTTCTGTTTTCTTGTTCCTAGTAAATAGTAAACTGATGCGTTTTAGTAAACTCTTAATAAAAAAGCAAAGAGACAAGATAGAAAACACAACGGCCATTGCGAAGTATATTCCAATGGAAAAATCTTTCCCCAGAATATGTAGCTCGAAACGCCCGATGTCTTTCGAATATATCTGCAAAACAACCAGGGTTGCAACCACGATAATAAACCCCGATAACTTCTTAAAAAAACTCATTCAGTACTTCACGCAAACTCGAGGCTTTCTGAGAAGAGTTTACAATAGCCTCTTCTTAAAGAAAATTAAAAATCTGTTTTTCCAATACGACGTTGGAGCGTACTCTTTAATATATGTTAAACTCGAGATGCTTTAAAGATATATAAGCAGGCCATTTAATTTGCCGTCGCGACGAAGGAACGGTTAAATCTTAGTTTAACTCCTATGGCCTTTTGCTGTAAGATATTAGTAATATCAAATGTTTCCAACTTTTTAAAAATGAACGATAAACTTTGGAAAAACATAAAAGAGTGGCTCTACGTTCTTGTTTCCTTCACGCTTATTAGTTGCTTCTTATTTCAGCCTTTTAAAATTCCGTCTGGTTCAATGATTCCAACGTTGCGAGTCGGCGATTTTTTAATCGTAAACAAATTTTGTTATGGATACTCCAACGACTCTTTTAGAATCGGAACGTTCACGTTTCCGCTGCCGAAAATTACGAAAAGACTATTTCCTACGCTTCCGCAACGCGGAGACGTCGTTGTTTTTAGAAATGAGAAAGACAGAAATCAGAACTATATAAAAAGAATCATAGGACTTCCAGGGGACAAAATAGAGCTTATCAACGGAATCGTACATATTAACGACAAACCGGTTGAAATCAAAGAAGACGGGGAATATTCGATAATCGATGAAGGCGAATACGTCGTATACAAAAAATTTATAGAAAAACTGCCGAACGGATACGAACACGCGATAATCAAAAGATTTGAATTTGGCCAGGCTAGTCTTGATAACGTAGGGCCGTTTATTGTTCCAGAAGGACATTATTTCATGATGGGAGACAACAGAGACAATTCTCAAGACAGCCGCGTCATGGAAGCTGTCGGTTTCATTCCTCTTGAAAGAATCATGGGACGAGCCGAATGTATATTTTTCTCTTCGAGCTGTTCGTTATTCGAGATTCTTAAATGGCCGTTCTCGATAAGATTCGAAAGGATATTTAAAACCATAAACTAAATGGAAAACATAGAAGCCTCTTTAGGATATAAGTTTAAAAATAAAAGCCTGTTGCATGACGCTCTCAAACATTCGAGCATTAAGAAATTTGCGATTCGGTTTGAAAGGCTCGAGTTTCTAGGAGATAGGATTCTTGGCTTGGTCGTCGCGGAATATATTTTTCAAAATTCTAAAGAAGCCGAAGGAATAATGGCTAAAATGCTATCTGTTTTCGTATGCGCCGATTCATGCTATAAAATCGCGCTCAAAATAGGAATAGATAAAAATATAGCGACTGCGGGAGAATATCTCAAAAACAACAAAACCGTTCTTGCAGACGCTATGGAGGCCGCGCTCGGAGCCGTGTTTATCGACGGCGGGTACAAAGAAGCAAAGGAAGTTATACTGCGGCTTTGGGAGGAAATATTTAAAAATCACAACGAACTAGAAGACCCGAAAACCAGACTGCAGGAAATCTGCCAGGCTCAAACTGGGAAACTTCCGTCGTACGAGCTTATCTCGGTAACCGGGCCGGATCATTGTCCAGAATTTACCGTATCGGCGGCTTTTAACGGAAAGCTAACAAAAGCAACCGGACATTCGCGAAAAGAGGCCGAAACGGAAGCGGCTAAGCTATTACTTAAAATCATACGATAATTCTTTAAGAGAAGTCGCGTCTATTGAAATTTATTTTGCAGATTAAATCTGCGCCTTGAGGGTATCGCCAGACATTACGCCAAGGCTTTTTATATAGAGTCATTTTTCAATGTTCCGCGAGCAACGATTGTATACAAGAAATACAATCGAAGCTAGCCAGCTGTAAATGAAACGTCAGGATATTAAGGGATGATTCTCTGAAAAGTTCGGCCTTGCAAAACTTGTCGCCAATAAATAAAACTCTCTGAACAGTCTCTAGAAAATCGCTATAAAACCTGTTAAAATGAGGGGGTAGTCCCGCGTCTATGCGACATAGTTAATGCTAATGAGAAATATATGTACGTCTTTACTAGCCGTTTTGCTAGCTGGCTGTTCGTCTTTTAAAATCCCCCGCGATCCCAATTTACAAATTGCGATAGCCGCCGATCACGGCGGGGTTAAATTAAAGGAAAAGATCGTTAAAAGCCTTGAAGATTCCGGTTTTAAAGTCGTCGATTACGGAACGTTTAACGATAAAATTTCGGTTGATTATCCCGATTACGCTCAAAAAGTCGCTCGTCATGTTTTACATACAAAAAATTCCTTCGGAATCTTAATTTGTCGTTCCGGCATCGGCATGAGCATTGCTTCAAACAGATTTAAAAATATAAGAGCGGCTCTTTGTCTATCGCCTAAAATGGCCAAGTCGGCTCGGGAGCATAACGACGCCAATATTATTTGTTTCGGAGCCGATTATTCAAATCTAAATTCGTGTCTTAATTGCATTAATATTTTTATTAATTCCAAATTCCAAGAGGGAAGACATTTAAAGAGAATTAATAAAATAGAGCAAAATTTTGAGTAAAAATAAATTCGTTATCCCGAATTAGATTTAAGCTAAAAACGTCGGGCTAAACGGAACCAGTTTTTTCGCGACTTTACAAAACAAAAAGCGTTTGGTAAAGTTACGAAATTGAAAGGAAAACCAACAACTTAATGAAAACCATAATAAGCGACATAGCGACTTATCTTCCGTCAAAGATCGTTACAAACGACGATTTATCGAAAATTCTCGATACCTCTCACGAATGGATATATACCAGAACAGGAATTGAAAAACGCCGCGTTTCGGCCGAAAATGAGTTAGCTTCCGATCTTGGGATAGCCGCCTCTAAAAAAATCTTAGAACAAACAAATCTGAATCCGCTCGACATAGACGCAATTATTGTTTCAACAACGACCGCAGACAGAAGGTTCCCTTCTTGCGCCTGTCGAATCCAAGGAGCAATAGGAGCTAGCAGAGCCTTTGCTTTTGACTTAAACGCCGCATGCGCTGGATTTATTTATTGTCTTGCGGTCGCCGATAGTATCATGAAAAGCATGAATTTAAAAAATATCTTATTAGTAGCGGCGGAAACATTGACTAAGTTTGTCGATTGGACCGACAGGTCTACTTGCGTCTTGTTCGGCGACGGAGCCGGAGCAGCGCTGCTCAAGGCGTCTAACGACGAGTCTAAGGGAATAATCGCAACGAAATTATATTGCGACGGCGAGGAAGAAAAATACAATTCAATATTGTCTCACAGCGGTTCTCAAAACGGCAATCGCGGATATACGACTATGGCGGGAAGAGCCGTTTTTAAATATGCGATTGAGGACATGACGTTATCGATAAATGAAATACTGGCGGAAAACAACATGACAATTAACAACGTAGACTGGATAATTCCGCATCAAGCGAACAGAAGAATCCTCGAATCAATGTGTAAACTGAAAGGATTCCCTATCGGAAAAGTAATAATAACAACAAGAGATCACGCTAACACATCGTCCGCCTCGATTCCATTAGCGCTCAAAGAAAAGATGGACGAAGGACAAGTTAAGCAAGGGGATACTTTGCTTTTTACGGCCTTGGGAGCAGGATTGGTTTGGGGATCGGCAATAGTAAAACTGTAATGCGAATATAAAACAGCGTTTTGCAGATTGTCGTCGGCAAAGCGATAATTTACTTTTTTCTTTTAGAATCATTCTTTAACGTACGACCGTAATTCTGAGATTTGGTTTCATAAGAGAATTAGGAGATTATCCCCTACCTCATAGTAATGATTTTGTAATTGGCTTGTCGCGAGAGCTTTAGTTTTATCATCGTATATCAATGGATAATTTCGTTATTTTATTTATAATATTTATCTTTTGGCTCCCGCGATTATACCGATTTATCACGCGTAACTTGTCAAGGGACGCTTCGCTTCGCTCAGCTCTCACGCCCTTGACAAGTCGCTTTATAAATCGGTCGAGATATCCTCGTTCCAAAAGATAAATATTATGGGGGGACGGTTTGCGTCTTTAATACCAGTTAAACAACTTGTAAAAAGTTATTGGGAAGCGATTTCTTTTTCTTTCTAAAAATCAAGGAATTTATTTGGTAAATCTTAACGTTCTATTAACCTTTTTATGATATGCTAAAGCTATGCTTGCATAGGTTAAGTAGTTAAGGGAAGCAAGCCCCGAGGAGGGCGGGGGTTTGGG
>JAISID010000054.1 GCA_031262205.1 Holosporales bacterium
GGAAAATGCGTTTCTTTTTGGATGTTTTCCCATATTATTTCGTATCAGACCCCAAAAATTGCGGCGTGTTAGGATTCCGAAAACAGATTATGCAAACTTTGAAAAAATCCGATAAGAAAGACAAACCGTTGTATGCGTTTGAAAAGTGCGCGGTTCTGGCCAAAGAATTAACCAAAAGATTCTCCTTGCCAGAAGGAGAAAACGCAAATTGGATGGTTTTAGGAATAGAATGGTTCTGGGACGGATTATGGGAATATCGCTACGACGAAGTTTTCCCTCTGAAAGAGCATTTATTTGAAGGGCAAATGTTCTTCGTTCCAAATAAATTCGATAAAGTTTTAACGAGAGAATACGGCGATTATATGAGACTTCCAGAAAGAGTTCGCCCAAAACATAACGCTAAATGGGTCAAAGATATGAACGAGGTCGTCAAAATGAAAGAATATATTGAAGAATTTTCTCAAAAAGGACTGCTTTAAAAATACGACGCGCTCTATAGTTTGAAGGCTATCGTTAATCAGAATTGATTAATTGTAAATGGAATTTTTAGGGCGTTAAGGTTATGACTTTCCACAAAAAACTGATAGGAGGAATAACCGTAAAGCAACTATTTCTAAAGTTCCCTGCGTATGACAAAAAACTCTTATGCGGGGAATATCGTCCTATTTCTAATAGGATACGCAAAGTTGTGGGATTACCCGGCTGAACATTAGGAGCGGGAGCTTTTATGCGGCGAAGAAATTATATGTAAAACTTCGCCGTATTTTTAAAGATTAAACCGTAGGCGCTTTTGCCAGAATTTTCCCCGAGAACATAGAGGTTATCGCGCGCTCTTGTCATTGCGACGTATAAAAGTCTGACGAGTTCTTTTTTCTCTTCGGAGTACTGTTGTTCTAATACTTTTTCTAATTCCTCAAACAATTCGTTCTTCTTCGGTTTGATAAAAAACATTTCCTTCCCTTTAGCATCGGATATATCGGTAAAACCCAGTTTCATTTTGGCTTTGTCGGCATCAAGATCAAAATCTAATAAAAAGACGCTTGTTGCTTCAAGCCCTTTAGCTCCATGGACGGTGGATAATCTAACTCCTTTTTTTCCAATGCTTATGTCGGAAATTTGCGTCTTTTTAGCCCTAAAATACGACAAAAATTCTGGGATATTATCGGAAACTTTTCTAGAAAATTTTACGACTTCATCAATAAATGCAGAGAGAACTATACTATCTTTTTCCGAAAATTTCCGAATTATCGTTGATAAATAATAAAAGAATTTTAATAAATTATTTTCATTATAACAGCCGATTATATTTGCGATAAATTCATATTTTTCTGGATACGCAGTTTTCAGATTCTCAAATACTGAAGTAATTCTACCGTTGCATATTAGGAACAAGTCGTTATTATTTAAGGGATTTTCAAAAAGGTATGGGCTTTTTAAAATACAAGCCAGAGCATAATCGTTCGTATTATCGATACAAACGTCTGCAATAGCCAAAATATCCATAATCAACAAATTGTCGGTCAACGTTATCTTGTCGGAAGCGGAGATACGTACTCCTAATTCCAATAATTCGTTCGCGATGTTTTCCGTTAACTCGTTCCTGCTTCTCGTTAATATTAACGAATCGTCGGTAAGACGACTTTTGATAAACTCCGCGATTTTCTTAGCTTTGTCTTCGGCGTCGCTAACGTCTATCATCTCAAATGTTTTTCCTTGTTTTTGACCGTTCGGCTCTTTTCTAAACGGCATGTGTTTCTTATAAGCAATCAAGTTTTGGTCGAATGCGAACTCTGCCGCTTCCCCGTTAAAAGTTAAGTCTATGTTTCGTAAAATTTCTGGCAAAGTTCTGTAGTTCATATTGAGGTATATCGTTTTCAATGGTTTCCCTAGTTTTGAAAACGTATCCTTGCAACGCTCGTAAAATCTCGGAAATAATTTATAATCGGCTCCTTGAAACCTATAGATAGATTGCTTGATATCTCCAACTACAAAAATCGTCTTATTATTGTGAGGGTCTGAAAAAATCTCGTTTGAAAACAAAGTAATCAGCCGCCATTGAAGAGCGCTTAAATCTTGAGCCTCGTCGATCATTATCGCTTTTATTTGCGAACAGATTTTTGACGCGACAAATTCTTTAGCGCAGCTTTCCGTCAATAAATACTCGGCTTTTAACAATACGTCTGAGAAATCCAAGACATTCGTCTTGGCCTTAATATCTTGATATTCCGCAATAATCGCCTTTACTACATTTAAAAATAAGCATGTTTTTTCTATAAATTTCTTTTTCTTTAAATTCTGAGAATTTTTAAATGTAACTTCGGCAATCTCGCGGGATGTCTCTTTATCCTGAAACGGTATTTTTTTTCTTATTGTTCCCGCTTTTGTTAGGTATAGTTCCTCCAAATTTTGGTTTTGAATAAATTTCTCTATAAACTTTTGTTGTTCTTCCGAAAACTTTATAAACTCTTTTAAATGAAATTTATTTTTTAGTAGCGCGCTATATTCTTCGACGCCGGCATATGAATTAAAGAATCTAATAAACTCTGAAGAAAGCGAATAAATTTTGTCTATAAGTTCTTCAAAAGAATATATCGACATTGTTTCAGAAAGCGAAGCCAACAGTTTTTCGTCCTTAGATAATTTTGCCAGAGCATTCTTTTTAGCGGTTTTTATTAAGTCTGTAGATTCGCTTTCGTCGATTATTTCAAAACCGGGGACTATCTCGGATTCCAATGGGAATTGCTGTATTAGACTCTGGCAAAAAGAGTGAATCGTCAATATCTTTAAATTTGAAAAATCGTCTTGGAACTTAAAAAATAAAGACTCCGCAATTTCGATATCGCGTTCGCCGACTTCCTTTAATCCGATAATGTTTTTGAGGTAATTTTCCGCATACCCGTTTTGGTTCAAATAAAGAGCTTCTAGAACGGCGGATATCCTGGATTCCATTTCAAGAACGGCTGCGTTCGTGAACGTAATGCATAAAATTTCCCGCAGGTTTACGCCGAAAAACAACGACTTCACATAACGATCGACAAGAGTTTTTGTTTTTCCAGAACCTGCGGAAGCAAAAACGAAGCAAGACGAGTTTGTATCGATTGTGTCTTTTAAAGATGTGGAATTAGTTTGACGAAAACCCTCGCGCCTATTCACGCAGTTTTGCTCGGTTTTCAAACGAGTTGGAAAGTCGTCCATTTTAGACATTCTCTCTTAGAAAGAGTAGTTCGTTTTGATAATAACGAGAAAAATTTTTATATAAAACTCTCAGAATCACGCGGCTAAAAACTCATGAGGACACTACTATGATAAGTGAAAAGTAAATCAGAATCACTCTTTAACTTCTTAAGGATTTGTTTGCGCATTTTTGTGCATTAATGAAGGTATAAAATTTATTATGCGAACAAATCCACCTTTTAGCTTCCTCTAAAAAACTGTTCGCCCTTTTGTTTTCCCATAATGAAAACTGAGTGGGTTCAAAACAATTTTTATCACAGGTCAAGCGCGCGCTATTATAAAAATGCGTGTTATTTGAGTTCTAGAAACCATGGTTGCATTTGTTATCTTAGGAATACTTTTACTCTTGAGTTTCTCTTCGTTTTTTATCGTGGGGCAACAGACTTGCGCGATAATAGAGCGTCTGGGAAAATTTAACAGATTAGCTCGCCCAGGGCTTAACTTTAAAATTCCGTTTATTGAAGTTGTAAAGAGCAAAATCTCGCTTCGGATTCACCAATTAGAAGTCGATGTTGAAACGAAAACTAAGGACAATGTTTTTGTTAGGCTAGAGATAGCCGTTCAATACAGAGTTCTTGAATCTAGGATTTACGATGCGTACTATACTTTGCAAGACCCGATTGCTCAAATAAAGGCTTTTGTTTTTGATCTAGTTCGAGCGCAAGTCCCTCTTATGGATTTAGACGACGTATTTTCTAGGAAAGACGATATTGCGGACGCAATTAAAAAAGACCTTAAAAATCCAATGTACGATTTTGGATATGAAATCATTAAGGCGTTGGTTACCGACATAAACCCCGATCCTAACGTTAAAGCCGCTATGAACGAAATAAATACGGCTCAAAGGTTAAGAGTTGCGGCTGCTGAAAAAGGAGAAGCGGAGAAAATATTAAAAGTAAAACAGGCGGAAGCGGACGCCGAGTCTTGCATATTGCACGGAAAAGGAGTCGCAGGACAAAGACAAGCTATTATAGAAGGACTAAGCCAGTCGGTTGACGAATTTGTTAAACAAACTGGTTCTTCCGCGTCGAACGTTATGGATATGGTGCTCTTAATTCAATATATAGACACATTGAAAGACATCGGAGCAAATTCGAAATCAAACGTGGTGTTTGTGCCGCATTCTCCTGGTAATCTTTCTTCTATAAGCGAGCAGCTGAGAGAAACAATTTTTGCATCGGATGCTTTAAAAAAAGAAAAGGGAAAATCCTAACTTTGCAGGGGCTATTCTAAACATACGGTAGAAACAAAATAGAATTTTTAGTCTGGTCGTTAATAAATTACAAAAATGTTTCACGTGAAACATTCTAATGTAAGCGAAGGTTTATGTGAAAAAGCCGAGGCCCAAAAAGGGAAAAGCCGTCGCTAATATAGGATTAGTCTGCTGCGAACAGAATAGAAGGATATATGGGCTTTTAGTTTAAACTTTCGTCGTTTAGTTATATTTTTTTTATTTTCTAGTATTTTGATTGATATGTGTTACAATAAACACATAAATTAATATAATAAAATTTTCGTGTGAATAAAACTAGCGATGGACGATGAATTTAGACGCGGCGTTGGAATGGTTTTGGTCAACAAAGACAAAAAAGTTTTTGTGGGAAAGAGAAACATTGTTAATACAAGAATGGTATCTTGGTTCTTAAATAAACCGTGGCAAATGCCGCAAGGCGGAATTGAAAAAGGAGAGACTCCCCTTCAATCCGCTTTGAGAGAACTGCAGGAAGAAGTCGGTACGGACGATGTCGAAGTAATTTCCGAAACTGACGATTGGCTCAAATATACCGTGCCTCCTTCTTTGAGAAGGAGAGGAACTAACATGACTGGGCAAAGGCAGAAATGGTTTCTTTTAAAGTTTCTTGGAGAGGATGAAAATATAGACCTAAATTTCACAGATCATAAAGAATTCGACGATTGGAAATGGATGTCTGTTGGGAACGTTATAAGACTTTCCGTTCATTTCAAGAGAAGATTATATTTAGAAGTTTTTGAAAGATTTAGACAGTACTTTGTTGAAGACAAAGCAAATATATAGATTTTAATATAAAATTAACAAACTTAATTCATAATAATATTGTTAATGTTTGCAGGGGCATAAATTGGTGAGGCTCTTTCTTGTTTTAGGAATTTTTATAGTTTTATCGTCGCTTACTTGCATAATGCCGGCCGATGCGAATACCGTTAAGGCAACGGATGAATTAAATAATACTCCGCAGACGTTGAAAGACAAGCCGGTTATAACCGAAGTTTCACTTGGAAATAAACAAGCCAAAAATAAGATATATGTCTATATAGCTCCGTCGTGTTTACATTGCGGTAAATTTGTCGTTGAAGACGTTGAGGAATTTATTAGGAAGAACGGCCAAGATTGTTGTGTCGTTATAAAACTTATTCCGACGTCTGCTAAAGATATTTTTATTATGAAACTAATTCAAAAAGAAGCAAAAGATCAAGACGATTACTTTAAAATATTCAGAAATTACATTAAACGAACCCTCGCCACTATAAATTACATAACCCCAACGAAGGAGCAAATCGCTTTGTTTAAGGGTTCTAAAGAAGACGAGGAAATGATTAAATTCCAGGTTGTAGCGTCTGAATTTGGTTTTTCTAACGAGAAAATCGTCGCCGCCATACCCGATATGAACGGGT
>JAISID010000057.1 GCA_031262205.1 Holosporales bacterium
TAGACGCTATTTATGATATAAATGTAAGCGACGGATAGAGGCGTTCCTTTTTCGTTTCTATTCGCCTTTATTCTTGTTCATTTGCTAATTAGAATAGAGGTCTATTTTGTCTCATAGTAGGCCTCTTATTTATAATTAAAAGATTTGTCGTAATAAATCGCGTTAATATAACTTTACGTCTATCCCATAATCACATCCATATCTTGTTGTAAAGCCATTCTAAATTGAGTAGAAAGCGTCGAATAACTATCCATTGTTTTCGTAGCTCCTCTTTTAACGTCTTCAAATAATTGAATCTTTAATCTTTCCATAGTCTTGTTAACGTCTCTTTCTAAATTTAGTAATTTTTCCATTCCTTTTCTATACGCGACTTGGTATTCGCTTTCAATGCTTCCAAATCTTCTATATAATTCTCCGCGTTGAAGCGATTGAGCTATAGGACTATAAATACCGGTAGTCTGAGCTTGAAACGTATCGTCTAAAGTAGCAAAACTGCGTTGCATTAATCTTCTAAGGTTTTGGTCGTTTACTCTTTTCCTTCGTTCCAATTCTTGCTTATTGCTTTCTATTCTCCTTAGAAATTCGGTTCGATCTTCATCTATATATCTTTCCGTAAATTCCGCTCTCTCTATATAAAGAGATTCGTCCTCTCCTCTTCTTGCTAATTCTCTTTTACCGGCGGCGCTAATTTGCGGCATTTTAATCGGCGCTATTATATCAGCCGGGGCCGCCGCTGGTTTTTCAACTCTTTCTGGTAAAGTTTCGCTTGGTTCTTTCGGTTTCAGACCTATTTTGGGAGCCGGAGCGGTAACAACTCTTCCAATATCTTTGCTGACAATCATTTCTCTCCTTTTGAGAAGAACGGTGCCGCCAGTCGTCGGTCCGGAACCAGAATACGAATCCCCCTTCGCTATCGTAATATCTACGGGTTTCGGTATACTAACTCTGGATGTTCTAACTCCAGGAGAATGACCGTCTACGCTGGATTCTCCGATTGTTCTAGGTTTTCCCCTATATACGCCTTTTGCCGCGAATCCGCTTTCGCAAATGCATGCGTTAAACGTTAATAATAAAATTAACGTCGTTTTTATCAAAGGATTCATAATTCCTCGTTTTATTTAAAAGAAACTTAAACTTAAATTACTATAAATTTAATCGAGAGTCTCTTTTAAACTTTATAAAATCTTTCTTGACTTTTTTCCCCAAATTATTTTCCAATCGTTCATCTAATTAGCAATGATATTATATCACATGGATATTAAGAGATTTTTCTAGTTCATCCTCTGATTTAAAGTACTTTAAGCAAGATTTGCGCACAAAAAATAAGACCGAAATCGCTAAATTGCCGACAGAAATTAACTGCAAATGAAATGCGCGGGATATCGCGGTATGATTTCCTAACTCTTTTGCGAAATTGTGCTTTAATGTCATGGCTGCGGACAGGGAATGATTCCCCATAATTATCGTTTCTAGTATAATTTTGGAAAAGTTGTTCATAAAAGAATACGGGATGAATATATGTATGGAAAAGACGTTCAGATAAATTCCAAACTAGTTAAACAAGGAGATATCTTCGTCGCCGTCCCTTGCGCCGATCTAAACGAGCACATAGACGAAGCGATTAGAAACGGTGCCAGTATTGTTTATTCCGAGGGAAGCGACCATCTGCATGTCGTTAACGTCGACGATGCGAGATTGTTTGCGTCTTTCCTTGCCAAAAAAAAGTATGGCAAGCAACCTGAGCGTTGCATCGCGGTCACCGGAACTAATGGGAAAAGCTCGGTCTGTCATTTTCTAACGCAAATCTGGCGTCTATGCGGATACAAAGCGGCTAACCTGGGAACGCTGGGGTTATTTATAGGAAATGAAAAATGCTGCCCCGACGATATAGTAGTTCCCAATCTAACGACTCCGGATACTATTACCCTTCACAAAATTATGGAATACCTATACTACAATAAAGTAAATAGCTTCGCTTTCGAAGCCTCAAGTCATGCTTTAATTCAAAAGAGATTGCATAACGTCGATTTAAATGCCGCCGCATTTACTAATCTCGCATCGGATCATTTGGATTATCACAAAACAAAGGAGGCTTATTTTAAAGCGAAATCGTTGTTATTTGAAGAAATTCTTCCATCGGAAAAACCAATAGTTATATCGCGCGACTATGCGGAAATTTACGATAAAATCGCAAAGCCTGGCAGAAACGTTATCTCGTTTGGATTAGATAAAAAAAATCTTATAAGAGCTGAAAATATTAAAGAATATTCACAATTTATAACTTTTGATTTATTGCATAAAGACAAGAAATTTAAAGAAATAAGAATAAATTTACTTGGGAATTTTCAAGTAATGAATATATTATGCGCGGCAGCATTAGCATATGCTACGAATATAAAAATTGAAGATATAGTCCAAACTTTGTCTCAAATCAAACCGTTAAATGGAAGGATGGAACGCGTATGTTCCGTTAACGGAGGCGACGTTTATATTGATTTTGCCCATACGGCGGAGGGTTTTAAAAAGGCGATTTCATGTTTCAAAAAAGTATGTCGCGGCAGATTAATTTGCGTTTTCGGTTGCGGTGGAGATAGAGATCAATCAAAACGACCGATAATGGGAAAAATAGCCGCCAGCATTGCAGACGTCGCAGTAGTAACCGACGATAATCCTAGAACTGAAGACCCAGCGAAAATAAGAGCCGAGATAATAAAGGAATGTCCAAAAGCTATTGAAATTGCGAATAGAGCGAATGCGATAAAATATGCGATGGATATTATTCAACCTGGAGACTTAGTCGCAATAATGGGGAAAGGCCATGAAGAATATCAGATATATTCCGACAAGACGACTCGTTTCAACGATAAAGAGGAAGTATTAAAACTTGCTGAATAAGTTCTTCAAAAGAATAAAGAATTAGGGATTCTTCCTTCAATGTTCTTTAAAATCCCCGCTTACCAGAACGTCGAAGAATGATCCGCTACAAATAACACGGCGAACGGCGGACAAAACCGAGAGGACTAGCTTTCTCGACTACAAAAGATATTTTTACCACTCTCCATCGTTGCGTTAATTCTGAAGAAGATCATCCCCTAACGCATAGTATTGCTCTTATAAATAAGATTTTATAAACACTTGTCTACTACACATCGGGGGATGGTTCATATTTCAAGAACTGTATAATTCCCTATGTTTCTTTTAATTCGTCGCAGTCGTCTAGGCATGTCGCGGATAAATTCAACATGTCTATTCGTATAATAACTTAAAATTTGGAAACTCCTTTTCAAAATCTTCTGGAGCTATGGAAGCATTTGAACATGCGAGAAGTCGTATATCCTCCCAAGCGCGTACTCTCGATTCTTCTAATTCGACTTCGACAGTTTTTTGTTGCAAAAGACATTTGCGAATACCGCCAATTAATTCCTTAATTTGAATATCTATTTCTTCTTCCGTGTTGGTCTCCATAGTAGACGCAATAACTTCTTCTAATTCCAGTAATTTTTGATCTAAACAAGGCGATTTTAATTCTGGGTTCCACTTTGGCAATAGCCTTCCTAAGATCGTCGTTCTTCCATAAATAATTTGGTATCTCAAATCGGATGTCATTACGTCAAACTTTTCAGAAGCGAACATATCTATTAAAGTACTTGTATCTTTAGCTAATTTGCCGCTTTGAACAAATGCTCGCGCTGCGTCAAAGTTTCCCGAATTTGCGGCAAGTACAAACGGGGTGATTCCAAACTTATTTTTTAAGTTTACATCGGCGCCATGTTTTATTAACAGCTGAGCTAATTTAAAAAAATCTTCATAATCACATTGAACTATAGTCGATGATAAATAATGAATTGGAGCCATTCCGAATCTATCGAAAGCATTTATTTCATCCGATATTGTTTTTTCACTAGATTTTAAATAAAGACTAATCATCGATAATTTATGTGGAATCGGCAATTCTCCCGACGGCGTTCCAAACGGTTCCGATAAAACTTGAGCGATATAACCTCTTTGAAAATTTACTCTTTCAGAGCAATATTCCTTTTTATTAATTCCAAAGTACGAAGCGTTTGCAAGCGAAGATAAAAGTAAAAATCCAATACATTTTGGAAATAATTCAATATTCATTTCCCCTCTTGATAATATAATCTTATATTAATAGAATATCACATAAGCAATATTTATTACAAAACTATATTTATAAATACGAATTATTTATTTAGATATGTTTTTAGATACTTCCCCGTATAGCTTTCTTCACATGCGGCAACTGTTTCAGGAGTTCCTTCGACGACTATGTTTCCTCCTTTATCGCCGCCTTCTTTCCCAATGTCTATAATCCAGTCCGCCGTTTTTATAACGTCCATATTATGCTCTATGACAATCACAGAATTTCCAGCTTCAACTAGCATACGCAAGATTTCGAGAAGTTTTTTAATATCGTCCATGTGAAGCCCTGTCGTCGGTTCGTCCAAGATATATAGAGTATTCCCCGTCGCTTTTCTGGAGAGTTCTTTAGCCAACTTAACTCTTTGAGCCTCGCCGCCTGATAGGATTGTCGCTTTGTGCCCAAGCGTTAGATATCCAAGGCCTACCCAACATAAACAGTTTAATTTTTGATGTATTAAAGGATAGTTTTTAAATAACCGAGCGTTTTCCTCAATAGTCATGTCTAATATATCCGATATGCTTTTCCCATTAAACTTGATCTCTTGAGTTTCTCGGTTAAACCTTTTTCCACGACACTGATCGCACATAACATATACGTCTGGGAGGAAATGCATCTCGACTTTCACAACCCCGTCTCCTTTGCAGGCTTCGCACCTTCCGCCTTTAACGTTGAAGGAGAATCTACTTTGCGTATAGCCTCTAGCTCTCGCTTCTGGGAGATTCGCAAACAAACTTCTGATTTCGGTGAAGCAGCCGACGTATGTCGCTGGATTAGACCGGGGCGTTCTGCCAATCGGCGATTGATTTATATCTATTACTTTATCAATTAGATCGATGTTTTTTATCCCGCCGAGTTTTTTAACGTTCTCTTTGCCGCGATTTAGCTTGTTGTGAACAGCCTTAAACAACGTGTCTATCACGAGAGTCGATTTACCAGAACCAGAAACTCCAGTTACGCAAACGAGCGCCCCAAGTGGAAATTTCACGTCCAAATGCTTTAAATTATTCTCATAAGCGTCTACAAGCTCTATGGAGTTTTTTAAATTGATAGGCCTTCTTATTTTGGGTACTTCGATTGATTTTGCTCCTGAGAGATATTGTCCCGTGAGACTATTGGGGTTTTTCTTTATATCTTCGACAGTGCCTTCGGCGCAAACTTCCCCTCCGTGTACTCCCGCTTTCGGCCCCATGTCTATTATCCAATCGGAAGCGTACATAGCGTCTTCGTCGTGTTCGACGACTATTACCGAATTATCGTAATCTCTCAGTTCCTTTAGAGTGTCTATTAATTTATAATTATCTCGCTGGTGCAGCCCTATAGACGGCTCGTCCAAAACGTACATAACTCCCGTTAAACCGGAACCGATTTGAGAAGCTAGTCGTATCCTCTGGCTTTCTCCTCCCGATAAGGTTTCAGAAGCTCTCGACAACGACAGATATTCTAGGCCGACGTTTATTAAAAACTGCAACCTATTTTGAATTTCTTTTAATATTTTTTCGCCGATAGATTTTTCCTTTTCGCTTAGTTTATCCCAAAGCTGGGCGAACCATCTCGCCGCTTCGTCGATCGACATGTCTGAAACTTCGGCTATGTTCTTCTCGTTTATCTTTACGCAAAGAGCTTCTTTCGACAGCCTTGCTCCGTTGCATACGGGGCAAACTTCTCTTTCCGCAGAAAACGGTTCCGTTTCTTCGTCGTCGGTTTGCAATCTTCTTCCAAAGAAACTTATTCTACTTGGAAAGCCTCCTTTAAATCCGAGTCCGCCGCACGCTTTGCAAGCTCCTTTGGAACTGTTAAATGAAAAAAGTCTGGGTTCTATTTTTTCAATACAAAAACCGGAAACGGGACACGCGAGGTTTTCCGAAAAGATCCTCTCGGCGTTAGTGTCGGCTTCTTTAACGATTGCTAGTCCTCTCGAATATTTAAGAGCTATACTAACCGAGTTCGCGAGCCTTCGCTTCAACTCTTCCAGTTCTTTTTCATCGGACGGTATTGCAATCCTATCGACGACGACCGACACGTCGTGCCTTATGTTTTTAAGAAGAGGCGGAACCTCGTCGATAAAATAGAGTCTTTTATCAACTATCACTCTCTCGAAACCAAGACGTTTCAGAGTCGCTAATTCTATTTTAAACTCTCCTTTTTTCCCCCTAGCTATCGGAGACAATATATATAATTTCTTGGAAGGCGGATATTGGGCTATTGAATCAACTATTTGCGATACTGTTTGAGCTTGAATAGGAAGACCGGTCGCAGGCGAATATGCGACGCCTATTCTCGCGTATAATAACCTTAAATAATCGTAAATCTCAGTTATTGTGCCGACCGTCGACCTTGGGTTTTTAGAGATTGTTTTTTGCTCGATTGAAATAGCTGGACTCAATCCTTCTATCTTGTCGACATCCGGTTTCGGCATTAAGTTTAAGAATTGTCTAGCGTATGCGGAAAGACTCTCGACATATCTTCTTTGCCCTTCCGCATATAACGTATCGAATGCAAGAGTTGATTTACCAGAGCCGCTTACTCCGGTGATAACCACAAGTTTATTTTTGGGAATATCGACGTCGATATTCTTTAAGTTGTGTTCTCTTCCTCCTCTAACTTTTATATATTGCTGCATTTAGACTGAACTTTTTTTTATCATCCTAACCGCTCTGTCGGCTTCGAAAAAACATGAGAGTATGTTCTTCTTTTTATTTGTATACGTTACCACATCGCCTATTCCATAACAATTCTTAATTGACGTTTCCATCGTATTTATATCGACTTTTACCAAATCGTTTTCCGTTTCAAGACCAATGTCTTCAAGTCCAAACATAGAGTTGCCGCTTAACGAAAATCCATAAAAGAATACTATATGATCAACGTCGAACGACGTCTCGTTGAAATTGTTGGAATTTAGGTCTCTCGCGACTACCGTTCTTTTTCCGTTTTGCTCTTTTAGTTCGGAAACATTGTGTTCCATCGCGAGTTTCAATTTTCCTGTTTTCTCAAGCTCTTTAATATACTTCAGCTTTACTTCTTCGCAAGTAAACTTAGCCCTCCTATGAATCAGCGCGACGGTTTTAGCGACTGGAGCAACATTAATTACAAAATCAATAGCGGAATCTCCGCCGCCCGCTACGACGATATTTTTTCCTTTATATAAATCGACTTTCATACGGTAATACTGAATAAAATCGGAAGACTTATCTATATCGTTAATTCCAACAATAGCGCTTGGAACATTCGGCTTCATATCGCCGACGCCCGTCGCTAATATAATGTATTTTGCATATTTGCAAACATCGCAATTATCAAATTTTATAGCGAACGTCTCGTCGGACGTTTTCGATATATTCTTAACCCGATGTCCAAACAGTTTTTCAAAATCGCCCTTTAAACACTGGCTTGCTAAAACGTTAACAAAATCCTTGGCGATAACGTCTCTAAATCCAGGTGCTCCATAAAGTTTTTTCTCAGGATAAAACACGGAGCATTGTCCTCCTGGAATAAGCAACGAGTCCGTAATAATGCAATCAAGTTCGGAGATTTCGCAACAATAAGCTGCGTAAAGACCGGCGATGCCCGCCCCTATTATCGCTACTTCTGTTTGATCAGTAATCAATTGATTTATCGCTAGTAAATTACTAAATTCCTAAAACTTAAGCCGCCTGTAAAACCGTTTCTAATTTTTTTATCGCTTCAATTTCTTCTATTTGCTCGATAACCGATATTTCGCGGGCTAATCTTTCCATTGCAAGTTGATAAATTTGTCGTTCGCTGAAAGACTGAGCGTTATTCGTTCCGTCTTTATGCAGATCGCGTATAACCTCGGCTATCATGCATGGGTCTCCCGAATTAATTTTTGCTTCGTATTCCTGAACTCTTTTGCTCCACATGGTTTTGCGTCTTCGCGTCTTTTGGATAAGAATGTCGAAAACGTTTTTCATATCGTTTTTACTGGCGATTCGCCTAAGCCCGGCTTGTATAGCGTGTCCCACCGGCAATCTTAGAACCAGTTTATTTTTTAGAAATGAAATTACAAAAAAATCGCTAGTTTCGCCGTCGACTTCAAACTTTTCAATATTATCCAATTTGCCGACGCCATGGGATGGATATACAACCCAAGATCCAATTTTAAATTCCTCTTTAGAGATCATAAAATTCCCACTTATTTCAAAACGTTAATAAATTATTAACATAAAAAAAGCGGTAAGTCAATTGCATTGATAAAATACTTAACATATAAATCAAATTTATAAGTATATACAATTTATACCTAACATAATACCGTTTAAACTATAGACTATATTTATAACGGTAAATAATTCTGAAACTTGTACTGCGAAGAGAAACCACAATTAACAATTGTTTTACGCTAAATCATTGGAAACGCAACTTTTTTAAAGGACGAAGGCCCCCCCTTTCCGCCGCGCGGCATAACTTTTTTGTAAAAACTTTACTTATTTCGTATCAATGAAAAATTCTCAAAGACAGACGTCGACATAAAAACGTTTTGCAATAACGGGAAGAAACCGTTTCTAAAATAGGAACGGTCTCTTTTTTCATGAATGCTACTTCAACTTTTCGATTGCTTCAATCAACTCCTTATTAGCCGCTTCTTCATCTGGATTATCAAACGCGTCTCCATGAGGATGAGCCGCATACCTTTCCATATACGTCGCTGCGGTTTTCGGTTCTTTATCCAATCGCCTTAAACCATACGCAAAGTTTGCCGCAGACGATTCGTCGTTGTCCGCTTCCTCTTTTAAGAACTCGTCGACGGCTTCGGCGTCTTCATTATCCGCCCAATCTTCAATAGCTTTATTTTCTTGACGACGTTGCAGAGCTTCCAGCAAAATTGTTGAATTTACGCCGTCTAAATCGATCCCGTCAAAAACGAGGTATCGTCTAATTATTTCTTTTTTCGCCGCTTGCGGTTTAATATTAGCGACTGAAGCGGGCGATTTAGCTATCGCGCGAAGTATGTCGAACGGCAGATATTTTATATCTATCGGATTCAGATCAGCCTGAACTTTCTCTCCGCCCCTATTTTCAAGTTCTTTCACGGCTTCCTCCGGCGATATATTATAAACTTTGTTCTGCCCAGATGCGATTAATCTTAAGATATCCGAATGCAAATCCGATACTGTAATCTTTGGTCTTCCTGCGTTTTGCGTTTCGTCTCGTTCTATTTCCCGTTGTTCTTGCGAGCCGTCGTCGTTAACAATTTTCTCCGTAAGTCCATTTGCAGTATCTTGCGGTTCGCGTTCCGCCTTCGGAGCGTTCCAGTTTGTAAATGTCTCATATGAGACAATCGCCGCAATCGCAATAAAAACTAAGAAAATAATTCCTTTCTTTGACATGGTCTGTCTTTCTTTTTACTAATTCGCTGATCACCAATTTAAAATTAAAACGTTAAAAAATTGTTAATTTTCTCCAAAAATCTTTATAAAAATTGCTAGATTTTATAAATTTCGATCGAAACACTCAAAACGCGATTGCTCATGTTTATTCCTATTAAGTTCGAATTTTTGAATTTTCAAGAACGGCGCGAACGGGCGAGTAATTTATTCTATGATATTTACAAGGACCGAATTTCCTTAATGCTTCAAGGTGGGCTTTAGTTCCGTATCCAACGTGTTTATCAAACCCGTAATACGGAAACTCTTCATGGATTTTTTGCATTATTGCATCTCTCGTCGTTTTTGCGATTATCGACGCGGCGGCGATGGAATAACTTTTTTGATCTCCTTTAACAATAGAGATTGTCTTGCAGCCAGGTATCGCTACTTTTTTTATTCCGTCGATTAAACATAGAGAAACCTTTTGCCCCTCTACGGATTTTCTTATTCCATCCCGCCATGCTCTTGACAAGCCGGCTTCGTTTATCGCATCGTTGCTAATAACCGCTACTTCATACTTTATATTTGGAGAATTTGTTATCATTTCAAACAAATACTCGCGTTTCTTTTTAGATAGTTTTTTAGAATCGTCTATGCCTTCTAGCAATTCGATTGGCAAATCGCGCTTTTCAATAAAACAAGAAGCGACCGTAATCGGCCCTGCCAAAGGACCGAGACCAGCTTCGTCCACGCCGTAAATGATCTCGTTTTCATATGAATTTTCTATATCAAAATTCGGCATGTTCTAATATTTCCGATAATTCTAAAAATTTCTTAGGCGTTATATTTTCCGGTCGCGAACATTTATCTATTCCAACTTCAGCGAGAACTTTATCCATATCGGTTTTATAATACCTTTTTAATATTGAATAAATAGTCTTGCGACGATGTCTAAAACAATTGTTTGTCAGAATTTCTAAGTTCTTAATATTATTTACAACTATATTTTGGGGAATTAGTTTTACGACGGTCGATGTAACTTTGGGAGGCGGATAGAATGCGGCTTTTGACACTTCGAACAGCTTTTCAGTCTTACACAACAATTGAGAAATAACGCTTAATCTACCGTAATCCTTAGAGCCTAAGGCAGCGCAAATTCTATCGGCGACTTCCTTTTGAAACATCAATATCATTTTGCTTATTCCGTTCAAGTCGAGCAACCAATTAATTAATAATCGCGTCCCGACATTATACGGTAAGTTTGATATTATTACGACGTTTTTAGAAGTAAGCTCTTGCGGTCTTAATCTCAATGCGTCTTGATATATAAAATGCACATTGCAATTTGCGTTGGCCGTAAAATTATCGTGAGCCGCTTTCAAGGCAATATCTTTTTCAATACAAAATACGTTGTTGTTTCCAGCTATTTTTACTATTTCTCTTGTTAGTCCGCACGGCCCAGGGCCTATCTCTACTATGTCGTTGTCCTCTAGCGGAAGCATATAGCCGGCGATTTTTTTTAAAAGCGAAGAGTCGCGCAAGAAATGCTGTCCCAACGATTTTGAGCGTTTCTTATGATTTAACAACCCATACTTTTTTATAACCTGAGCGACAGTTAACTCTAGGTCGTTATCCATAAGCTAAGGAAATGTAAAATAGTTTAATAAGGACAACTTTGACTAAATAAATTCCGAAAAATACGACAATCGCAGAAAAATCAAATCCCGCGACTGGCGGAAGAAATCTCCTTATCACCGATAAGACAGGCTCTATTTTCCCCATTAGGAATACAAAAATTTTGAAGAAGACTCCGTCGCGATCTTTTACGGCTCCAAAGAATACAAACCAACCGAGAATGATATACCCAATCAACAGGTATTCTATGAGATTCATAACGCCTATTAAAATCTCAATCGCTACCTGCAATACAAATATGTTCATAATAACTTAGTATGTTTTTAATAAAATAGAATCGCCTCTTTTGATATCGACTAACGCTTTTCCCGTTCCCAGCACGACGCAGTTAAGCGGATTTTCGGCTAATTTAACCACTACCCCAGTTATGTGCGATATGACGGTGTCGAGATGAGATAAAAGCGCTCCGCCGCCTGTTAATGTTATTCCGTTATCTATAATGTCTGCGACCAACTCGGGCGGGGTATTTTCTATAGCTTTTTTTACGCCGCTTGCGATTGCGGTTACCGTGTTCATAAGAGCTTCCGCGACGTGATTTTGATTAATTTCTACATTTCTTGGATTCCCGTCGAGAAGACTTCTGCCTTTTATGATCATTTTTAAATCTTTGCTCGATTGAGCGCAGATCGCGGAGCCTATTTCTATTTTTACCCTTTCAGCGGTTGATTCTCCAATTAAGAGATTAAAATTCTTACGAACATAAGACATAATATCTTCGTTCATTTTATCGCCGCCGACTCTAATCGAAGCGGCGTAAACAATTCCTCCAAGCGAAATTACCGCGACTTCCGTCGTTCCGCCGCCTATGTCGACGACAATAGAGCCGATAGGTTCGTTCACGGGAAGATCAGCCCCAATCGCTGCCGCCATAGGTTCTTCAATTAAATATACTTCTCTTGCTCCCGCTACTTCCGCCGATTCTTGGATCGCTCTTTTTTCCACCGCCGTCGCGCCGTACGGCACGCAAACGATTATTCTTGGAGAAATTAAGAACTTTCTATTATGAATCTTCTTTATAAAGTATTTAATCATTTCTTCGGCTACGTCAAAATCGGCTATCACTCCGTCCCGAAGCGGTCTGACGGCCACTATGTGCCCTGGAGTGCGACCTAACATGTGTTTAGCCTCGTTCCCTACAGCCAAAACTTCCATTTTGTTGTTTAAATTTGAAACTGCGACGACGGAAGGTTCGTTTAAAACTATTCCTTCGCCTTCTATATAAACCAACGTATTTGCAGTTCCAAGGTCTATAGCCATGTCCTTAGACAAAAATCCCCTTAAATTACCAAACAAAAATCCGACCCGCAACAACAAAAATCACCTGCTAATTATATACCGTAAAAAACAAATTTCCAATATTCGCAAGAACAAATAATTAGAAATTCTGAAGCTGAGCTTTACGAGTCCCCGAATTAATACGACAAAATATTGTTTTCAGAGTTTCATTTAACACTGTTTTAGAGATTCTAATAATGTATTTAAGAGCATAATTTTGAAGTAAAATTATATTAGGGAATCATACCCTAACGCCCTAAAACCTAATTTACAGCTAATCAATTCTAATCGGTAATGATTTGTAACTCTCATTTCAATTGGATTTCTCGTATACAACCACTATTTATAGCGATATCGGAGAATGATTTCATAATATTAATATAGTTGTAAACCATTCAAATTCCGCTGCGGTAATTTATTTGTAAACTCCTTAGTTTATCTAGCGTCTCTTCTTAGTATTTTCAGCGCGGATTTTATTTTCCCATGATTTTTACATATGAGATAACTTTTTTCACGCCGCTTACTCTTTGTAATTTTGAGAGAACGATCGACAATTCGTTTTCGGTTCTAGCGATGCCTCGAACGTAAACTACGCCGTCCGTCGTTTTTAATTTATAATTGACGGAACGAACGTCCCCCGCGCAGATAAGAGCCGATCTACAGGCCGTGGTTATTAATCCGTCTTTCGCGATTTGCCCTGGAGAAACTGCTTCTCCATAAGTTACATTATTATCGACCGCCGCTACCCCTTCGACAGCCCAAGACTCTTTTTCAGCAACGCTAACCCATTCCGGATTCGAAACGACTCCGGTTAACAAAACGCATCCTTCGTCGACAACTGCGGAAACTTCGCTAAATAATTTTGGACTAACTTTGTATAATCTCTTTTTTATTTCGCCGTCGAGTTTCGAATCGTTAAGGCTATCTCCAACTTTCTTGTCCCTAAGCGCCGTATAGCCGCCGGTTGCCAATCCTCCCCCTACGATAATGGGAACGCATCCCGAAAGGAAGATCACGAAACTAGATATAACTAAACAATTAAAAAGTACAAACGTCGACGTTGTAAATCGTCTAAAAATAAAAGAGCAAATTTTTCTGCAATTAAAGTTAATTTTGCATACTAGAAAACTCTTCGATTGGAAATGCATTTTCAATATGTTCGAACCTACCCGCCGAATCTAAACATATCACATCCGCGCGATAATTTTCAAACAATTCGTTTCCGTTCGATACGATATACATAAGAGAATTTGATATTCTTCTTCTCTGATTATATGAAATACAAGCCCTCGCGGCGTCGAGAGATTTTCTTTGTTTTACTTCAACTGCGACAAGATCGTTATTCTTCTTTGCGAGAATATCAATTTCTCCATATCTGGTTCTTACTCTTTTCCCCAAAATCTTATACCCTTGCTTCTTTAATTCTTTTTCCGCTTGAAATTCTGCGGAAATCCCTTTGTTATACGACGAAAGAAAACTAGGCGTGTTTTTGATGAACGAAAGTTCGTTAAATCTTTGCGATTTATCAAAACTTGTTTCTTTATTAAAATGTAAGCTGCATATACTCATAATTATAGTATACCTTCTTACGAAATCTTTTTCAATATTTCTTCCGCTCTATTTAAAACGTTTTTGGGGAATCCAGAAAGCGCCGCGACGTTTATACCGTAAGACTTGTCGGCGAATCCTTTTTCTATCTTGTGAAGAAATATGATTTTGTTTTGCCATTCTTCAACCTTTACGGTTAAAAACTGAATTTTAGGAATCGTATCTCTAATGTTTATCAGTTCGTGGTAATGGGTCGCAAATATAGTCCTTGCTCTTATTTTATCGGCTATTTCCTCGATGACCGCCCAAGCTATCGCTAATCCGTCGTAAGTAGACGTTCCTCTCCCTATTTCGTCGAGTATTATAAAGGAGTTCTCGGTAGCTTGCTGAAGAATCGTCGCGGTTTCTATCATTTCGACCATAAACGTCGATCTGCCGGAAGTTATGTCGTCGGATGCTCCGACTCGACTAAATATTCTGTCCGTTACGCCGATTTTTGCAGTTTCCGCCGGAACAAAAGAGCCGATTTGAGCCATTATTATAATTATCGCATTTTGGCGAAGATAGGTGCTTTTCCCTCCCATGTTAGGCCCTGTTAGAAGCGACGTTCTAACGTCGTCGGACATAAAGCAATCGTTTGCAATGAATTTCGCGCCGTTTAATTTTAAACTATTTTCGACAACTGGATGTCTGCCGTTCTTTATATCTAAAATCTTTTCGGATGTTAGTTCTGGGCGAACATAGTTATTTTCAGTTGCAATTTGGGAGAATGAAGACGTTAGATCTAAAAACGAAATATTGTCGGAAATTTTCCTCATATTGTCTTTATGTTTCGCAACCATTTCCGCAAGCTCGTCAAAAATAGCTAATTCGCGACGTTTTGTGTTAGATTCGGCCGAATATATTTTATTCGCGGCGTCGACTAGCTCTTCCGAAGTATACCTGATGCAAGACGCCAACGATTGTCTATGCGTAAATTTATATGGAATTTTCGATGCAAAGTTAGGGGATATTTCTATAAAGTATCCCATTACAAAGTTTTTCTTTATTTTAAGATTTGGTATTCCGGTTTCTTCCGCATACTTTTTCTGCATATCTCTAACGATAAGGTCTCCGTTTTCAAGAGCGTCTATATATTCGTCGAGTTCTTGATCGTATCCTTTTCTGATAAATCCTCCGTCTCTCGCAAGAAGAGGGGTCTCGTCAAGCAATGCGGACTCTAAAATTTGAACGATCTCCCTTGCTTCGGCGAAGGAGAGATCAATAGAGTTTAATTGAGAAAATTGAGATAAAAACTCTCCCAACTCTAAGGCTCTCGTTAACGCCGCCGATATGCATTTCAAATCCCTAGGCCCGGCTTTATCCATCAAAATCCGAGTAAAAGCTCTTTCCATATCGGGGAAATTAGACAACGCGTTTCTGACTTTTCCTAGGACATCCTGATTTTTTACGAAAAATTCCACATAATCTAACCGTTCGTTAATTTGTCGGATATCGGTCGACGGCTCCATAAGCCAACGAGAAAGCATTCGCGCACCTTGGGAAGTCATCGTTTTATCAATATTATTTAACAACGATCCTTTCTTTTCTCCTCTTTGCGTATGGGTCAATTCAAGGCTTTTTCTAGTAAAATTATCCAGATACATATAGTCGGAATGATTTATAAATTTGGGGAAAGATAAGCATATCTTATCCGACTTATGAACTTCCGAAATATACTCGACTACTTCCGACGCCGCTTCGATAACGTGTTTTGGCAAATTTCCAAAGGCGTCTATGAATTTCATATCAAAAAATTTCGCCAATCTATTCGATGCGGAATTCGATGTAAATTTTGAGCTAGGCATTGCTCGCACGATTGATTTATATTTATCTAAATCGGTCAAAATTTCCTTTTTAGACAATAAACTGTCGGAACAAATTATTTCCGACGGGCAAATTTTAGTTATAACCGACAATAATTCGTCGACTTTTATTTCCTCAAGTAAAAACCTGCCGGTTGAAACGTCGGCGTATGCAATTCCAAGTTTTTCGTCGTTTCCGCCAGATATTGCCAAAAGAAAATTATTGCTCTTTTCTCCAAGCATCGCTTGCTCGATTAAGGTGCCCTTAGTGACGATTCGGATAACTCGTCTTTCTACCGTGGCTTTGTATCCTCTTTTTTTTCTTGCCTCCTCCGGAGTTTCGATCTGTTCGCAAATTGCGACTCTATGTCCGTTTTTAACAAGTTTTATTAGATACATTTCGGCTGCGTGCCACGGCACGCCGCACATTGGAACGCTAACTCTTTTTGTTAAAACTAATCCCAATTCTTTGGAAGCGATAATCGCGTCGTCGTAAAACAACTCGTAAAAATCGCCGAGTCTATAAAACAACAACGAATCTGCGTAATCTTTTTTAATGGAGTTGTATTGCTCCATCATTGGCGTTAGGGACTTATCGTTATTATCCATCTGTTTTCGGTATTTCAAAATCCTCTACGATTATACCGAATTTGCTTTTTAGATGTTCCGTCAAATCTTGAACCACGTTCTCGGGAGTGGAAGCGGAAGATGTTAGAGCCATTGTTTTTACGCCGTCTAAAACAACTTCATCCAAATCGTTTTGCGAATCGATTAAAACTGCGTTCTTCGCTCCTGCGGAAAGAGCTATTTCGCAAAGTCTCTTAGCGTTAGACGAATGCGACGATCCAACGACTATGACAAGATCGGTCAAACTTGCGACGCGTCTTACGACTTCTTGTCTTTCTTTAGTTGCGGAACAAATGTTATTCTGAGAATTAGATTCTAAATGCGGGATTTTTTCTTTTAACTTTTTGATCATAACGTCGACGCAGCTGCAATCCAATGTCGTTTGAGTGAAATATACGACCTCGTCGTCGGTAAAGTCGGGCAACAAATCAATATCCGCCTCGTCGTATACGACAAACACGTTCTCGCAATCCGTATAACCTATAAGAGCGACTATTTCCGCATGAGATCTGTTTCCGATAATAATGATTTTCTTCCCCGATTCGGCTTCCGCTTTAACTTCGTTTTGAATAGATTTTACTATCGGGCAAGTGCCGTCTATCACTATTAATTCTTTTTCTTCCGCTTTAGCGATTGCTTTAGGAGAGGCTCCGTGAGCCGAAAACATAAACGCGGCTCCGTCTGGGACGTCGTCTATAGACGATACTTTTATCACTCCCTTCCTCGTCGCGTCGCTCATAAACATTTTATTGTGGATGATATCTTCCGTAATATAAACAGTGTTGTAAAGTTTTAAAACTTGTTCCGTCATATTCACTACCCTATGAACCCCAGAGCAAAATCCCCTAGGAGACAAAAGATAACATTTAATCGACATATATAACGTAAAATAAACCTCAGTCTAAACTAAATGCTATCGTACGATAGTAAAAAAGACAAGTCCAAAAGAACTCTTTTGTCCATTAAGCGTTTGTTTCGCTTGACTCTTAATTCGCTACAATGGTATTACTTAATATGTTGGTAGTTAACTTTTTATAATTATTCTTTTTCTAAAATGAAAGTAGTCAATTCGGTAAAAACAATACGCAATAGGCACAAGGCTTGTAAACTTGTTCGCCGTAAAGGAAGATTGTATGTTATTAACAAACAAGTTCCAAAATTCAAGGCAAGACAAGGATAAGCTAGGCGTTTTTGTAATTATCGCCGCCGGCGGAAACGGTTCGAGATTTGGTTGCGGACTGCCAAAACAATTTCAAACAATCAATGGAATTTCGCCTATTCGAGAGTCTGTCGAGCTTTTTTTAAGCGCGTCTTTTATCGACGGGATCGTTTGCGTTATTCCTGATGGTTTCCAAGAGGTTTATTATAAAATCTTCAAAGATATTTCTAATAAGAGGTTGCTTGCTCCGGTATTAGGCGGAGACGCTCGCGGCGAATCTGTTAAAAACGGATTAAAAGCCATTGAAAAATACTCGCCCAAACACGTCTTAATTCACGATGCTGTTCGCTGTTTTTGTTCTGAAGAAATTATTAAAAGAGTCTTAGATGCTTTAAAGAGGGGAAGCAAAGCGGTAGTTCCCGCGATAACTCCGGTCGATTCGGTAAGATTCAACGGCTGCTGCGCGCAAAGAAACGACGTTAAATTAATCCAAACGCCCCAAGGATTTTGTTTCAAGACAATAAATATGCTTTATGAAAAATACCGCAATTCTATGGAAAGCGACGATGCGTCTCTCTGCGATCTTGAAGGCGTAGAGGTTGAAATAGTAGAAGGAGACGCTTCAAACAGAAAAATAACATATAGAACGGACGTAGAAACGCATATCTTTAAAACCGGCTTTGGATACGACGCTCACAGATTTTCAGACGATAAAAACCGTAAATTATTCCTAAACGGCAAGCTCGTAGAAAACTATCGCGGTCTCGAGGGAATCTCGGACGCGGATGTTGGGATTCATAGCATAGTCGATGCGATACTCGGAGCGCTTGGAGAAGGAAGCATAGGGGAGCATTTCAATCCGAAAGATAAAAAATGGGTAGGAGCGGATTCTAAAATATTTCTAGATCGTTGCAAAAAACTTCTTGCCGACAAAAAAGCCCGTATTGTAAGTATCGACGTAACTATAGTATGCGAAGAGCCGAATATTTCGAGGCGCGCGGCGGATATGAAAAAAATAATCGCGGACCGTCTTGAAATTCATGAAACAACGATTAATATCAAAGGAAAAACGACGGAAGGCATGGGATTCGAAGGAAGAAAAGAAGGCATTTCCGCATATTCCGTCGTAACGATAACTCTGCCCGTCTTGTTTTTTGGTTGAGTTTACACTAGGGAATTACATACGACGCTAGCCGATAATATATTATTAGATATAACTGTTTTATAATAAAGGTATATATAAGCGTATAAGAATGCGCGAACGATTTAGTTTATTTGAATCGTTGAGATGGGTAGACGATATAGAAAGCCTATATTGTAAAAGTATAAATGTTTCCATATATAAGAAACCAATACCTTATCGTAATTAATATAAGCATTTTCAGTTAGAGTTAATACGCATGTCAGGGGATGATTCCCATAAACAAAACTGTTTTGGCTAGCGTCGTATGTGATTTCCTTACATTATCTAGATCGATAGCGTCAAGAAGAGGGAGCGTCTAGTTGTTTGTCTCTGTTTATAACTTGAGTCTACTTCTCCGAGTGTGTAAAAGTAAGATTTATCGGCGACGACTTATTCTTGCGCGTCTTTCTATAAATAACCGTCTTTTGTATCGCCATTTGGGCGGCCGTAGGCAAGAATTTTATGTTTTTAGGTTTATCGAACGTAGCTCCTTGCGGACTGACTACGTCTCCGACTGGAGTAATTAAATTGGAATCTCTAGTTGCGGGAATAGGCATTGACAAATCTACGGTTAGGATTTTCAAACTATTATCATATCATTTTTACCGTCTTTTTTTATTTGAGTTATAAGTTTAATTATTTTGCTTTTTTTGACTTAAATTTAAATTTATAGTAATTTAAGTTTAAATTTCCAATTAATAAAAGGCGAAAAATGAAGAGGAAAAAATATATGCGAAATGCGAAACAACAAGAGTTACAAGAACTAAGAAACATAAATCGTCAATTGCAAACATATTTTCAACGTCAAATAGATGTTGAAAAAAGACGCATTATATATAGAGCAAAAAAACGTATTAATAGTTTATTAGAAATAATATAATGCTTCTATAGTGAAAGGATTTAAATGTTTTTTATTTTTTATTTTAATACCGTCATGTTTTATTGTTATTATCTTTTCAGAAATTCATGATGTAAAACGAACGGAGTTTATTAGAAAAAGAGAAGAACGAAAAGCAGAGGCTCAAGACGCGATAAAAAGAGAAAACGCGAGCAGAATACAAAGGCGATTATTATATTGTAGGATTAGAGACGCTCATATTTAAATAAGAGGTCTACCAGTAAGTAAATAGACCTCTAATCTAGTTATCAAATGAACAAGATAAAAACGGATAGAAACGAAAAAGGAACGCCTCTATCCGTCGCTTACATTTATATCATAAATAGCGTCTAAAACGTTAAAACTTTCCGCTCTACCGTGTCTAATAAATAATCTCCGTTTTACAGAACGTCGAAAGATACGGTTGGATTGTTGAATCGCAAAAATGTTTCACGTGAAACATTTTCAAAATCATCGCATGGCCCGCGAGACAGATGAGCTAGGAGTCTTATAAACACGCTGTTATAACGGAATTTGAGCGGTTTGCAACTACATTCTTGAAAAGTCGTTTAAAGCGTATTAGAAGATGATTCTCCTATTAATTAGAAATACCAGATATGTCTTCACAGGATTCAACCTGAAGTTATATCATTAAGAAGATCCTATAAAACCCACGATTCTCTCGTATTTAAAAATCCGTCGCTACAAAAACTAACCTGAAAAATCTGTAGTCTATTTTCTTTTGCTTTTATAATTAATTCTATGGCAGAATATTGAAATGCGGGGAGAGATAGTTTCATTCTTTAGTTATTGATATTTATGAGAAAAGGAAATGAAAAAGGCTTAGCCTATTATCAAAATTTAAAAACAAAATATTTAAATTACGCCAAGGAAGCATCTTCATCCGGAGACTTTGTGCTTTGCGAACATAATCTTCAATTTGCGGAACATTACGGTAGAGTCATTAGTTCTAAATTTAAAAGCCCGCAAATGCACAGTCAGTCAAACGACGACTGTCAGTTAGCTTTTCATCATTCAAAACAACAAAAACGCGAGGAAAAACAAGATATGCTTGCTGTAAACGCCCCTCGCAAATTAAATAATCCGCCAGAAGTTTCTCCTAGGCCTAAAACAAACCGTCGCCCTCCTACAACATCTATTGATCCCTCTTAAAAATCATTTGTGTTTCTACGACGCTTTTCAAAAATAACAATTGCAATAGTTCGGTATCGGCAATATCATTTATTATTATTTTCAGAGTTTTCAAATCCATGTTAGACGCTAAAGAGCTAGATAAAGTCGCAAAACTAGCGAAACTGAAAATACCAGATCTGGAAAAAGAAACGTTCTTAGCAAAATTAAACTCCGTATTCGATTGGATCGAACAGCTCTCTAAAATCGATACGTCTGAAATTGACGTTAACAACTTAACCGAATCGGGAAACACTCCAGAAAGAAAAGATATCCCTTCAAGAAACAATACCCGCGAGGAATTGCTCTCAAATACAAAACATAAGAAATTCGATATGTTCTGCGTTCCTAAAATAGTCGAATAGGAGAAAACATGAAAAACGAAAAAGTATCGCCGGTATTTCAAAGCCCTGAAGAATTATCAATCCTCAGACACAGCGCGTCGCACGTCTTAGCCAAGGCGTTGCTAGAAATTGATCCAAACGTTAAATTTGCGATAGGCCCGTCTATAGAAAACGGATTTTACTACGACATACAATCCGACAAAGCATTCTCAACGGAAGATTTACCGTTAATCGAAGAAAAAATGAAAGAGGTTATTAAGCAAAATCTTCCGTTCGAAAAATCGGAGATGTCAAAAGAAAAAGCCGTCGAATACTTTAAAAGCAAAAATCAAAAGTACAAAGTCGAGTTAATTGAAGCTCTCAACGCTGAATCGGTCGGCATATATACGCTTGGAAATTTTGTCGATCTCTGCAAGGGACCTCATATCCCCAGCTCGGGATGCATACCGTTAAACGCGTTCAAATTGACCGCAGTAGCCGGAGCTTACTGGAGAGGCGACAGTAAAAACGATAGATTACAAAGAATCTATGGAGTCGCTTTTCAAACAAAAGAAGAAATGGACGCATACTTCGCGGCCTTAGAAAAAGCGAAGGCAAGCGATCATAGAAAACTTGGAACCGAACTTGAAATTTTTCACATAGACGACTCTGCTCCTGGAAGCGTTTTCTGGCTTAAAAACGGATGTATTCTTTTCAATTTAATAAAAGACTACATAACGAAAATAATTAAACGACACGGTTATTATTTGGTTCAGACCCCTCAATTGATGAACCAGTCTCTTTGGGAAACTTCCGGTCATTGGGAAAAATTTAAAGAAAATATGTTCGTCGTGGAAGACGAAGGAACCTTGACGGCGATAAAACCGATGAACTGCCCCGGCCATATAATATGCTACAACACAGGGGCGGTCAAAAGTTATAGAGATTTGCCGATTAGAATAGCGGAATTTGGATTATGTCATAGAAACGAATCGTCAGGTTCTATGCACGGCCTGATGAGACTCAGAGCATTTACGCAAGACGACGGTCACATATTTTGTTCTCCCGAACAAATAATATCCGAAACTATCGACGTTTGCTCCATGATTAAGGAAGTTTACGCGACTTTCGGTTTTAACGATATTATGGTAAAATTTTCAGACAGGCCGGAAAAAAGGATAGGCTCCGATGAAATTTGGGATACGGCTGAAAAATCCCTTAAAGAAGCCGCCGACGCAGCGGGATTATCATATGCCGCCAACAAAGGCGAGGGAGCGTTTTACGGTCCGAAGTTAGAATTTGTTCTGAAAGACTGTCTTGGGCGAGATTGGCAATGCGGAACGCTTCAAGTAGATTTTAATTTGCCTGAGAGATTCGGCATAACTTATACGGATAACGACGGACATAAAAAAACTCCAGTTATGTTGCACAGAGCGCTTGTCGGTTCGCTAGAAAGATTCATAGGAATCCTTATTGAAAATTATTCCGGTAAATTTCCTTTTTGGTTATCTCCAGTTCAAGTCGCAGTCGCCAGCATAACGGACGAAGCGTCTCCATACGCAAAAGAGATAGTGAACGTCTTAGAAAAAGTCGGCGTTAGAACTATTTTGGATACCGAGAATGAAAAAATCACATATAAAATCAGAAAATATTCTACTCAAAAAATACCGGCGATCATAATCTTAGGAAAGAAAGAACAGGAAAACGGAACGGCTTCAGTTCGTCGGTTAGGCTCGGATAAAACCGAGATCGTTAGTTTTGATAAACTAACCGAATATTTTTCGAGTGAAAAGAATCCGTTAAAACAACTATAAATTGACTTTTTTAAATTCCATTTGTAGTTAATCCTACAAGCCGTAGCGGCTTCCATTCTTTTCAATCATATCTTTCGTTTACAGAACGAGAGACGGCGATTCCAAATAGGTTTGTTTAATTTTTCTTTAAATCCTTCATTTGAATAAGTAACATTTTCTAAGATTGTGTTAATAAAATGTTTCACAATGCAAATAGAATATTTAATTGAAAGATTCCAGGAGATGTTGGCGGCTGAAAGAAATTTGTCGCTTCAAAGCTTAGCTTCCTATAAATCCGATATTATAAAGTTCTATAAGTTCAAAGAAAACATCCTGGAAACAACAAGACAAGACATAGAAAATTACATAGATTTCCTAAAATCTTCCAACCAAAAGCAGACTTCTATAATGCGGAGCATTTCCGCTCTTCGTCAATTTTTTCTGTTTCTTCACGACGAAAAAGAAATACTTCAAAACCCAATGATAGACATAAAGCCGAAAACAAAAAACAAACCTCTTCCCAAGGTTCTGTCTGAAGAGGAGATGACTCTTTTACTATCTCGCTTCGAATTAAAATCTAATGCAAAACTAAAGGCTATGTTGCATATATTATATGGAGCCGGGCTTAGAGTTTCCGAGCTTGTTAATCTTACTATGGACTCGATAGTTCAAGATAAGGAACGAGATAAAACATTTTTATTGATTAATGGAAAAGGCAATAGGGAAAGGATCGTGCCGCTAAATGATCTAGCCGTAGAGGCAATGCGCGATTATCTCGTCTCAAGAAAAGAGAAATTTAAATTTAACAAGTATCTCTTTCCATCGTATTCTAAGAAAGGCCATATTACTCGCCAAGGGTTTGCAAAATTGCTTAAAGAGCTTGCCGTCGAGGTTGGTATTCCAAAATCAAAAATATCTCCTCACGTTATAAGACACGCCTTCGCCACTCATCTCCTTTCTCACGGAGCTGATTTGTTGAGCATTCAAAAACTATTAGGACACAAAAGCATAGCGACCACGCAAATTTACACGCACATATCAAACGAGAAAATAAAGCGATTGGTTGAGAACAATCCAAATCTTAAGAAACTCGAATTATGAGAAAGGTTTGGATAGTCGCCGGCCCGACGGCCTCTGGGAAGACAAAATATGCAATTGAAAAGGCGAAGGAAATCGGCGGAGAAATAATCAATTGCGACAGCTTACAAATATACGACGAGCTAAAAACGTTAACCGCATATCCAACAAAAGAAGAAATGGACGGAGTTCCTCACAAACTATTTGGATATCTGAAATACAATCAAAAATCCACGGTTGCCGATTGGGCGACGCTCGCTGCAAAGGAAGTTGAGAAGACATTCCAAAATGGGAAAATTCCTATAATCGCCGGCGGTTCTGGACTTTATATTAACATCTTAACAAATGGCATATCTCCGCTTCCAGAGGTTAGTTCCAAAAACAGAAAACTTGCCGAAGAATCGGCTAAAAACGATTATAATGCTCTCTGCGACGAATTATATAAGTTCGATCCAGAATTAAGGAATTTCATTACCAACGATAAACGCCGTCAAACAATAAGAGCATATGAAATATTTTTAGAAACAGGCAAATCGATACTTCGCTATTTTAAAGATTATCCGAAACTAAAATTCTTAGAGAACGTAGAATACGAATATAAAATTATGGAATATGAAAGAGCCGCGTTATACGAAAAGATTAATGAAAGATTGGAATATATGTTGCAAGCTGGAGCGATAGAGGAAGTAAAGCAACTTTTAAGCAAAATTGGTTGCGACGATCGAACGGCCTTATTTAACGACTACCCTATTTTTAAGGCAATCGGAGCCAAAGAAATAACTCTATATCTCGATGGAATCTATTCTTTTGAAAAAATGAAAGAAATGATAAAAACCAACACGAGACATTACGCCAAAAGACAAATAACTTGGTTTAAATATCGCATGCCGAATTAACCGGCAAAAATCATTGAGGAATCGTCGCTTGATGAAAGGGTGCTCCGTCCTCAAAAATTATTTTCCAAGATTTTCAAAGGAAATTTAGGGACTGTCACAGATAAACTGCAATTCTAGCCCATGTTCGTAGTACGTTTTGATCCATTTTCGTAAAACTTTCAACTGGTTATTTAGCTCCCGTATTATTAAACCTGAACTCGCATTCTTTTTGGGGAACGCCGTTATAATCGGTCGTATGTCTTTTTGCTTGATTCCCAAAATTCTCAATTTATATGATGGATTCTATGATGATGGAACTCGCATAACTCTTAAAATAATCGTTATAAGCTATGCTCTCAGGGACTATTTACGCCGTATTATTGGTATCGACGTTTCTTGCTTTGCATCGTTAATGACTTATTGCTATTCGTTTAAAAGTCGATTTATCTATACCAGCCCCAAAATTTAGACGGAATTTTTATAATGAAATAAAATTACAAAATTTATAAATCAACAAATCTTCTGTTAATTTTTAAAGGGTTTTTATAGAATATTTTTATGCCGATAAGAACTACGAATAGATTATAGACGACAATGAAGACAAACAACAAAGTTCTTCCCATTCCTCTCAGCATCAATTGGCATGAAGGCATGTTGCTGTCTCAGCACCATTTTCAACAAACAGACTTGAGAACTTTCAGAGTCTTGGCAAGTCAAATAAGATTGTTATCGTCGAATCACTACGGAGTTAGACGTTTAAGAACCGATACTGTCGCCTTAACGGAGGGGATATATAGAATAAGAGAAATCGAGGCAGTTTTCCCCGACGGTTTAATTTTTAGTTTCTTCCCTGAAAAAAACGCCGGATTAAAACCGCTGAGCCTCGACCTAGCGTCTTTAATGCCGAACGACGTAAACGAAACGACCGTCCAATTAACCATAGCCGAAAGTTCGGACGACGTCTCCCCTATCTTAGGAAATCCTCCTAGGTTTTACTCTATAGAAGGCGAGATAGTTCAAGATGAAAACATCAAAGAGAATGAGATAAAAATCCCTAGGCTTTTCCCAAACGCATTTTTATACGTCGGCGATTCATTGCCGGAATTTTGCATAGGCTTTCCTCTTTGCAAAATCATAAGAACAGACGGCGTTTATCACGTTAAGAACTGGACTCCGCCGTGCTTCTTCATAGAAAGACATTTTCCGCTTTGGAAAATGTGTGAGAAACTGACCGTCTCTATCAGAGAGAAAGCGGTTTACTTAGCGGAGAAACTTAAAAATTTATCTTCTTCAAATGTTTCACGTGAAACATTAACTATGTTAAATCAAATCGTCTCAATCTTGCCGGGGCTAGAAGCCTTGGTGTATAGCAACGAAATACGCCCTTACGAACTATATAAAGAACTAGCGCAAGTTTTGGGTTCCGTCTCGGTTCTAATCCCAACGGATATAATCCCAGCCATGGAGCCGTATGATCACTGTAATATAGACGGTTGCGCGTATCCGATTATCAACTTGATAAAACGCTACATATCGACGATAGAACGAGGGTTTTCAATAATTCCATTTAACAAAAAAGAAAGATTCTTCTATAGGTACATGAATCTTGACGAACTTGAAAAAGCAAACGACGGCAAACTTTACATAGGGATCAAAACTGAAAAATCGCTCGATATATCGGAGATTGATCTTTGGATGAAGAACGCCGTTATAGTTTCCGATTTCGCAATTGACGACGTTAGAACCAAAAGAACAAAGGGAGCCGCAAGAGTCGCGGCAGAACAAGAACTCATAGCTCAAATGCTCCCCGGCGTTGGAGTAACGCTATTTGAAATAGATATAGACGATAAGTTTATAAAAGGCGAGCAAAACCTCCATATTTTCAATCCCGGCGCTTCAAAAATTCAGCCGAGCGAAATAATATTATACTTGCCTCGAAAATCATCTGGCGAATTGTCCC
>JAISID010000005.1 GCA_031262205.1 Holosporales bacterium
GAAGGGATCGATCAAAGAGTAATCGATTATTGGAAAAGAGAACGAGGCATGCTTGAAGTAAGCATAGGGGATTACGTTTTGTTTGGCGGAGAAATTCCGGCGATGGCGATCATAGATTCTTGCTTAAGATTTCTGCCAGGCATTATGACCAACGAAACGTCGACGGAAGACGAGAGTTTTACTGTTGACCTTTTGGAATATCCGCAATACCCATTTGTGGATTTTAACATTCCATTATGCTAACCGCTCTTTAAGAAATGCTCCTCTCTTCCATAGTTCTTGTACGCTAAGATATGCTTCCAATCGCTCTTACGCGATGCTAGACAATAACTTTAAAAACACTTTATTTCAAAAACGCGGAGAATAAACGAAGGCGTAATTAACTGTGAATTATTCTGTGTATTTCATGTTGATAATTCAGCGTTAATTAACAGCAGCGTCGATCTTAGAAGAAGGTCTGTGTTTTCTTTTAAGGTTATCAACAAAATAACAAACTTATCTACACGATGTTTACAAGTATGCTCGCGCTTGCGAATCTAACCAAAAACCTGTGAACAAATCTGTTGATAAAATTTATCTTTATGTTTCACAGGCACAATTACAAAAACAACCATTAAATAAAATATTAGATTTAATTATGAAACTCTATCGCGTTGCCAAACTAATGCCAAAAATAGTATCATGAAAACTAACGCCGTAGTAGCTTAGAGGTAGAGCACTCCCTTGGTAAGGGAGAGGTCGAGAGTCCGATTCTCTCCTACGGCGCCATCTATAATTTATGCGGATTGCTTTGTTACAATTTGTAACAGTAAATTTGTGATTTTTATGGCACAATTCAATTGTTAATTCTAATGTTCGGAGCGCTTTTATGTGCGGAATAATTTCCGTATTAAGTTTTAAAAATAAAATATCGGAAGACTTAATTTCCGCATTGGAAAGGCTAGAGTACAGAGGATATGACTCCGCAGGAATCGCATACGTAGACGAGTCTTCAAAACTTGAAAGAATACGGTCTGTCGGAAGAGTCCAAAATCTAAAGGATATAGTCGAGAATTTGAACATCGGAAGCAACTTAGGCATTGGGCACACAAGATGGGCTACTCACGGAAAAGCAACCGAACGCAATGCTCATCCTCACATCTGCAACGGAGTCGCAATCGTTCACAACGGAATCATAGAGAACTATCAGGCGTTGAAAAAAGATCTTTTAAACAAAGGGGACGAATTTGAAAGCGAAACAGATTCCGAAGCGATAGCAAAGTTGATAGCGTACAATATAAATCGTGGAAACGGGTTTGTCGAAGCATTTAAAGAAAGCATCGCGCAGCTCGTTGGAACATTCGCTATCGTCGCCATATACGAAAAAGAACCAAATGTGTTGCTTGGAGCAAAGATTGGCTCTCCAATGGTTGTTGGATTAAGCAGCGACAAAAACAGTTTTTATATAGCTTCGGACGCGGCGGCGTTAGCGTCTCTCGCCGAAGATGTTTCGTATTTGGAAGAAGGAGATTTAGTTGCGGCGACTAAGACCGATAAGCTGACTTATGAAATCCTTGATTCAAATAGAAAAAAGGTTTTAAGAAACGTAATTTCAAATGCGACTTCAATAAACGACGTATCTAAAAACGGATACGAAACTTTTATGTTAAAAGAGATTTTTGAGGAAGCAATAGTCGCAAGGAGAGTCTATGACAATTTCAGTTATAATATAAACGACCTGAAATTCGACGGCGTTTCAATCATTGCATGCGGCACGTCTTATTACGCCGGGCTTCTCGCTAAATATTGGATAGAAGAGATCGCTAAAATTCATGTGGACGTCGAGATAGCTTCAGAGTTTAGGTACAGAAATCCTGTATTATCCAGAAATTTGCTTTATATTTTTATAAGCCAATCTGGAGAAACGATCGACACGCTTTACGCAATGCGTTTAGTTAAAGAATTTGGAAGTCAAACGGTAGCGTTAGTGAACGTCGAAGGTTCGTCGCTTGCTCGCGAGGCGGATTTTGTTATAAAAACAGTCGCTGGAACGGAGGTTGGCGTCGCGTCTACCAAAGCGTTTATAGCCCAAACGCTATCGTTGTTGTTATTGTTTGCCGATAAAAAGAACATCGATATTTCTCAAATCGAGTCTTCCATTAATTTTGTTTTAAACAATCATTACAAATTTGCTCATGAAGCCGAGAAGATCAAAGATAGCAAGAGTTTGTTTTATATAGGAAGAGGAGTAAATTATCCAATCGCTTTAGAAGGAGCGCTTAAAATTAAAGAACTGTCGTATACGAGCGCCGAAGGATATCCGTCGGGTGAGATAAAACACGGCCCTATTGCGATAATCGACGAGAACGTTTATACGGTTTCAATTGCTCCGTTCGACAAGAATTTTGAAAAAACTATTTCAAATACGCAAGAGATATTGGCTAGAAATGGAAAGATATTGCTTATTACAACTGAGAAAGCAAAGGCATATTTGAACGAGTTGCTCGGCGATAAGAATCTGGATTGTCTATTTTTGCCAGATGCAAATAGTATTTGTCAGCCGTTTTGCATAATAACCGCGATACATCTTTTGGCATATTATACGTCTAAATTTAAAGGCCACGACGTCGACAAACCGAGAAATCTCGCTAAATCAGTAACCGTGGAGTAATTTAAAAGACGTATAATTATAATATTTATCTTTTGGCTCCCGCGATTATACCGATTTATTAAAAGCGCAGCTTGTCAAGGGACGCTCTCTTCGTTCGCTCTAAAGCCCTTGACAAGTCGCTTTATAAATCGGTCTCGTTTCTCTCGTTCCAAAAGATAAATATTATTGGGAAAGGTTTGCGTCTTATAGTCCGGTTTCTCCTCGTTAACGCCAGTATCCTGGATTTCGTAGAGGGATGCTTACGACGGGGTGTTAATGTTTAGGTTTGGAATCGCTCTCTATAAGGAGCCTAATTTCAAACTTTGTCAATAAGTAGTAATATGCTTGGGCATAAGCCTAGCCTAACATTATAAACCGTTGATTCGATTGAAAAAGAGCGAGATAGAAGCATTAAAACCAAAGAGTTTTAAGAGAAAATCTGCAAAAGTAGAGGCGGAAAAATTATGGAAGGAAATTACAAAATGATCTCAATAGAATGGAAAGACGGACGGATAGATTACGAAGTAAAATATCCAAAAATAATTGATAATATAATTCAAAGCGCATTTTTCGGGTTGTTTGGGGGTGCCATAGCATCGTGGTTTTTGAATGATTACTGGGTTTGGCGGCCTCCGATAATTAATATATTATACAAGCTCGCCATATTAATAAGCATAACATCCGCCTCGATAGTAATAGTAGGGGCGCTAGCGGATTGGCTTTTGAAGAAAATTAAAAGAGTAAGGATTTGGTGCAGCTTTTGGAATAATCCGATATCTAAAGATTATTTACTTATTAGATGTTATAAACGAATAACATATCAATCGCCAAACGAGTAAAAAAGTCGCTCGTATATTCTTTATAAGCCCGACGGTTCGGCATGGGAAAAGAATAACTTCAGGACTGGAGAAAGTTTTACAACGTGGAGAAGGGCGACGGCTCTTATTGTAAAGTTAGTTCTGCTGAGCGGGAAGCGGCCGAGAAAAGCTCTTGCGGAGCAAAAGCCAGAGATTTCTAAAATAACTTATGAATTTCACAAATATCAATACGCCGACATACAAAAGAAAACAGAGCATCCGCATTGTATTAAAACGCACAGCAATACTTAGCCTAAATCTAAATGTAACTTAATATCTTATTAACTTTACATAACTATACTTTACGTTACTTTAACACTAC
>JAISID010000017.1 GCA_031262205.1 Holosporales bacterium
CATAAGAAAATATGTTTCCGAAGAAAATAGCAATACGCCTCATACTCCTCAATCGTCGGAAGTCCAACTAGCTCGGGAAAAAGACGAAGTGATAAAACTTGGAAAATCAGACGTGATAGACGATAGTTCCGATAAGGAAGAGTATCAAGAATGCGAAGACGAACACGCTTCCTCGCAGATTTACGACGAATCAAGCGACTTAACTGAAAGCGTATATTCTAATAAGACGCCGAAAAAAGCAGGGCCGTTTGATAAATTAACTGAAGCCTTAAATTCCTACGGTAGGAATAAAACAAAAATTGAAAAACAACAGGATGAGTCTTTACCCGTCGATCAGTTATTTAGATCCATCGCCGAAAAAATGAAAGAACGGTTGGACAAAGATTTTGATTCAATCATCGAAAAATTTGTCAAAGAACGGTTGGACAAAGATTTTGATTCAATCGTCGAAGAAATGGTTTCAAGAGAAATAGAAAAAATAAAATCGGAATAATTATTGACTTCTGAAACAGACGAGTTAGCGCGTCGTCGCGTTAGCCCCCTCCTCTTTCCTAGTTTCTTTCTTTTTATCGTTTTAACGCGAACGGCAAATCTTTATTACATAAACTTTCCGGCATGCAAATTTTAAAATGCGATTTCCTAGAACCTTGCGAGCAAGGTTTGCGCGCAAAAAATATGACTAAAAGAAAAGCCGTCGTTAAATCGTCAACAAGAATCAATTGCAAATGAAAAGGAATCGCAGGCTCCTAGGGAATGATTCTCAACTTAGCCAATATTATTTTTCCTGCCAAAATACCGGCGTTAACGGGAAGTAACCGACGTTGAAGACGCAAACCTTCCCCCAATAATATTTATCTTTTGGAACGAGGATATCTCGACCGATTTATAAAGCGACTTGTCAAGGGCTATAGAGCGAACGAAGAGAGCGTCCCTTGACAAGTTACGCTTTTAATAAATCGGTATAATCGAGTGAGCCAAAAGACAAATATTATATGCTTTGTTAATAACTTCAAAATATTCCCTAGCGTCTCAGAACTTCAGTTGCAATAAACTAACGACCGGATGACGATTCAAAAATTTTTCGCCCTACAATTCATAAAATTTCTTGCGACAAAAATAGGAGTATTACGGTATTATTTATATATTCGAGGCTCAATATAATTTATTCGCTATGAAATCGAAAAACGAAACTGAATTTAGGACGCATACATGCGCCGAGCTAAGGCTTGAAAATGTTAGAGAAACAGTATCCCTTTGTGGATTTGTTCACACGATAAGAGATCACGGCGGCTTGCTTTTTGTAGATTTAAGAGACCACTACGGTATAATCCAATGCGTTTTTCGGAAAACCGATGCTTCGTTTGAAATCGCGGAAAAGTTGAAGGATGAATCGATTATAAGAGTTATTGGCAAAGTCGTAAAGAGAGACGCTCAAACTGTTAATAAGACTATGGATACTGGAGAAATTGAAGTTTATGTAGATCAAATAGAAATACTTTCGCAACCTGAAGAAATTCTTCCAGTCCAGATTAACGTTGAAAATGAATTTCCCGAGGATACGAGACTAACCTATAGATACCTTGATCTTCGGAAAAAACAAATGCGCGACAATATAATATTACGATCTCAAGTCGTATCTCACATAAGAAAAGAAATGACGGATATGGGGTTTCTGGAGATTCAAACTCCGATTTTAACATCCTCGTCGCCAGAAGGAGCTAGGGATTATCTGGTTCCAAGCAGGATTCATCATGGGAAATTCTACGCGTTGCCTCAAGCGCCGCAACAGTTTAAACAACTTTTAATGGTTGCGGGATTTGATAAATATTTTCAAATAGCTCCGTGTTTTAGAGACGAAGACGCGAGGGCGGATAGGTCGCCTGGAGAATTTTATCAGCTTGATTTAGAAATGAGTTTCGTTTCGCAAGAAGACGTTTTAGCAGTCGTAGAAAAAGTATTGCACAGCGCGTTTTCTAAATTTGCAAAAAGCGGTTATAAAGCGACGGATATTCCTTTCCCTAGGATTACGTTTGACGACGCTATGCTTCATTACGGAAGCGATAAACCCGACCTCAGAAATCCCCTTATAATTCAGGATTTGACAGATGTGTTTAAGAACTCTGGATTTACCGCTTTTGCAAACGGCATAAAAAACGGGGCAAAAGTTAGAAGCATAAACGTTCCCAGTCGCGCGAGCGAGCCTCGCGGGTTTTTTGACAAATTAAACAATTGGGCAAAGGAAGAACTCAAACTCCCCGGTCTCGGCTATATTTCAATGATTTCAAATTCGGAGTTTAAGGGGCCGATTGTAAAATTTTTGAATGAGAACGAATTGACAGAGATAGCGAAAATCAACAACATGAATCCTGGAGACGTCGTATTCTTCATTTGCGATAAAGACGCGGCTAGGTTGGCGGGAATAGTTAGAACTAAAATTGCCGAGACTTTAGACCTTATAGAAAAAAATGTTTATAAATTCTGTTGGATTATTGATTTCCCAATGTTTGAATACGACGAAGACGCGAAGCAAATTATTTTTTCTCACAATCCTTTTTCCATGCCGCAGGGAGGTCTCGACAGCTTAAATAATAAAAATCCGCTGGAAATAAAGGCATATCAATACGATATTTGTTGCAACGGCATCGAACTATCAAGCGGAGCCATTAGAAACCACGTTCCAGAAGCGATGTATAAAGCGTTCGAAATCGCCGGATATAGTAAAGACGTAGTTGATAATAAATTTAAAGCGATGATCAAAGCGTTTAAATACGGCGCTCCTCCCCACGGCGGTTGCGCTCCTGGAATCGACAGAATCGTCATGCTTCTTGCGGAAACGGAGAATATTAGAGAGGTAATCGCCTTCCCATTCAATCAACAAGCCCAAGACTTAATGATGGAAGCCCCGACGAACGTTACAGAGCAACAATTGAAAGATTTGCACATTTCAATCCTACCCAAAATTAAGAAGTAAGTTTTAGCGATACTGGTTTATAAAGCAACTTCATTAAGTTAAACAAGTCGCGGGAATCCTCTTAAACTAATTACAGCTTATTGGAAATAATTATCTTTTAATACGGCGATAGGTTTAAAGAAAGATCAAGCAATTGATCGCAACTCTCTCTATCATCTTCGACAACCGGAACTACTACAGAAATTATCCCGAACATTTTACCCGTCCATCTCTAAAGTTATCGCTATCAAGTTTATCGGCTATCCATAAATGCTTCTCTCCTTATCCTCTCTATTGCGATATCCCTACCGCTTCTTAGAACCATTTTCTGGTCGCCCCCTCTTGTGAGAGATATTCTATTTGTTGCTATCACTAATACTTTAGCCATTCTTAGCCTTATTATTTCCTTATTCTTTACTGTTATTCCATCTTTCTGTTAAATTATTTATCGTTCCTTCTGTATATATACTTATACATAAAATTATCCATAATTCAACTTTATTGATAATATATTCGTCCACAGAGCAATATATTTAAAAACAGAATATTTCTGATTACTAACGCCAAATCTTCGCAGCAATCTGAAATTTTAGAAAACAAAAAATGACCTTCGCTATTATGGCAATACTCGTTCTCCTAATTATTAACTATGTCCAAAAATTTGAAACAACATTCTGCTTTCCTAGGTAATAGATGCTCCCAAAATATTTCCGTCGGTATTTTATTTGCTTTGTTCCTATGATGTATCGAGGGGATTATTCCTTCACTTGTATAGTTTTAAAAATTCCCATATATCTTGAGTAATAAGAGCAGGTTTTTTATCGGCAATTTCTCTTAAAGTATCATGGGCTTCTTTTGTTAAATTTTGATTACAATGAGTCTGCATATTGATTGCTAAGGATTTTATGATAAATGACGAACTCTTCGTACATATACCTTTTTCTACGATTTCTTTAATAACCTCAAGTATACTAGAACCTTCATCGTCATTTCCTTCTTCCTCGTTTTGGAAGGTTAGCAATAGATATTCTGTGATTTTCAGAGTAAATTCCGGATTTGCTATTGCGATACTTTTCAATGCCCAAATTATATTAATTTTTATATCCAAATTGCTTTCATTTTCCATAACTTGTTTAAATAAGCCTAAGTCTATGTATTTTGAAGCGGCCAATTCAGGATTTACATTTATGATTTTTTCTAATGCAAGAGCCGCTCCTTGCCGTATATTCCCTATTTCCATCTGCATCATTTGCAATAAAATGTTTATAAGTTCTGGAGAGACAAATTTATATTTAGGTTTTATAACTTCTATGAAAGTATCAAATACGGCATTTTCTTGAATTATTCTCTCTAGCAATGTACTTAGGTTGCGTTCAGCGATTTCTGGCTTTACTTTTAATGCTTTGCCTAAGATTAAAATTGTGCCTCTCGAGGTTTGCATGAGCGATAAAGCGGCCATAAACTTTGGAGTAACAATTTCCGGCTCTTTCTCGATTAATCGAGCTAGTTCTCTTCTGCCTTGAACGCTTCTAAGAAGATTTAGTCTTTGTCCTTCTTGCAATTCCTGTATCATACTGTTTGCCATACTTTGAATGCTTCGCATACTTTCCATAAATGAATCGTATAATTCCTGCGTCGTTCTCGCGGTGTTGGTTCTAACTACCACTGGTTTATATTCAACTCCAAGTATCTCGTATATATTCTTAATTGTCCCTTTGATGCTTTTCATTACATCGAGGAGTTGAGAACCGCGAGCGTCCGCCCAATTTAAGATTAGAATTGTATATAACAGTATTCTTCTGATTTTCAATATATTAGCCTTTCTTGCTCGCTGGTTGTTAGTTTGTTAGTAATAATTGATTTTCCTTAATCTTAATTCAAAAACCAATTTAAATTTTACTGTAAAATCAAAAAAAAAAAAACTTGTATCCCTATCTAAGTTTTCCACTCAAAAGCGAAAGAGTAAATAAAAATGGCGGAGAGAGGGGGATTCGAACCCCCGATACGGAATTTCTCCGTATGACGGTTTAGCAAACCGTTGCCTTCAGCCTCTCGGCCATCTCTCCATTTTTTAATTATCCTACCACTCTATATTTTATCGGTCAATTTGAAATCTTTCTTTTATTCTTAACAGTCGCGACGGCCGCTTTTTATATTTGTTGACGCTAAGACCAAAAAATGCTAGCATAGTCTTGTAATAAATGTTTGTTTTAGTATAGTAAAGCATGGCTTCTCACAAATCCGCTCAAAAAAGCATTAGAAAAACAATTAAACAGCATGCCGTCAATCAAAATAGATTAAGCAGGATTAGGACTTTTATAAAGAAACTCGAACGCGCGATAGTTGAAAATACGACGCAAGAAAGTATTTCAACTGCGTTTTCAAAAATGCAAAAGGAAATTATGAAAGGCGTTGGTAAAAAAGTGTTTCATAAAAATGCCGCCGCAAGAAAAATTTCCAGAATATCGCGTAAAATTAAACAAACAACAGACGCTAAAGCAAATTAAAATCCTAATGGCCCTCGCTCCTTCCCCTTTTCGTTCGCGAGGCGGCTCGCGCGTAAATAAAAACAGGACGATGAGATTTAAAAGATGGTATTTATTAATCCATAGTTCCATTACAAAAGGGAATCGTTCCTTAAAGCAAAGCAACGGTTCTAATACTCTAATTGACTATAACTATAATTGTCTCACTGCTCGTTCGTATCCATAATATTTATCTTTTGGCGTCCTTCGATTATACCGATTTATTAGAAGCGTAACTTGTCAAGGGACGCTTCGCTCTATTGCCCTTGACAAGTCGCTTTATAAATCGGTCTCCTTTCTCTCGTTCCGAAAGATAAATATTATTGGGGGGGAATGATTTGATCTCTAACACCAATTACGCATTTATATGGAGCTATACAAAACGCTCGGGATTATCCCCCATAAAACTGGGGTTCTTATAAACAAAGCGTCGCTGCGGAATTTGAACGGCCTATAACTATGTTAGTTAGGGATGCCTTTTTATGAAAATCAAACTTCAAAATCGCGATCTCGCATTATGAAATGATTTCCTTAAAATTTACATAACAGCCAAAATAACGGAGATATCCGTATGAATATCTCCATTAGAATTTATATAATACGTTAACTATACATAAAGATATCTGGGATCAGCAATCTGATGAATTCTTGCCACATCCTTAACGTACTCCCTCCAATCTGGACGTTGTTTTATTGCCTTTTCTACCACCTCGTATGTTTCTTTTGACACTCTATACTCAGACAATAATTCCTCACGTAGACTCCTTACTTGTCTGAAGGAGAGTGGATGCTCTAATTCAAAAGCAAGAACCTCACAAACTATAGGATCGGCTCTATACGTTTCTTCTATAAGCGCTTGTCGTTTTTCTCTCTCCGCCATTCTTTCTTCTATTTCGTGTTGAAGTCCATCCTGCTGAGCCGCTGCCTCTACTAAAGGAGAAGCTACTGGTCTGGCGGCCACTGGAGCTACTTTTATTGCATTTAGCAATGGCCAGTCTAGCGGCTCTAATTCTTCAGGCTTAATTTCAGCCGCAGCATCGATCAACATTTGCAAAATAATGTCTGCAGGGTCTTCATATAATTCGGGAGTTGGCGGTCTAGGAGCAACCTGTTCAGAGGAGCCGCTGCTGGAGCTTATGGGAAAATCATTGCATGCTCGGGTAATTAATGGCATTTCTCTTACCCTAGAATAATCAATCTCACTCTCTGAAGCCGCTGCGCCTGCGGAAACAGCCGCTATAAAGTTGCCCGCTATTAATACAAACCCCAACAATATTTGTTTTTTAGAAATCATAATACTTTCTTAAAAATCTCTTTATTAGCATAATATTATATCTTTTTTGGAAAGATGTAAATTTTATTAAGCACCTTTTATTTCTCGATTGTTTACGGCCGCCTTTTTACTCTAAACTAGCCGTCGTTTATAGATTTTCAAAACGAATAGTTATATAATCTAGCCAGCTTTACGTTTTGTGTTTTTCAAACTATTTTGTAAAGTCGTTTTTAGCCTTACGCATTATAATATACAAATCCTAGCTCGTCTACTGCGCGTCAAGGGACGATTTTCAAACAAAATGCTAACACAGGCGAAAATATATGTTTCGTCGATAATCGAGGAGTATAATATCCATAGGAAATTTAGTGTATTTCAATATGTCGGACATAAAAATTCATACCTTGGAAGACCTCGAACATATGAGAAAAGCCGGAGCCTTGGCAAGAGAAGTTCTTAACTTTATAGAACCTTATGTTAAAGAAGGAATAACTACGGACGAGCTTAATTCCTTATGTCACGATTTCATTACTTCGCGCGGAGCGGTACCGGCAACATTAGGATATCATGGATTTACCAAGTCGATTTGCGCGTCGGTCAACAACGTCGTTTGTCATGGAATACCCGGGGCTTATAGGCTTAAGACGGGAGATATTATAAATATAGACGTTACTGTAATTCTGAACGGTTGGCACGGCGACACCAGCAAAACTTTTATAGTTGGGAAATGCACCAAACTTGCGGAAAACCTGGTTAGCATCGCAAAGCAAGCCCTTCAAATAGGAATAGACGCCGTAAAACCCTACGGTTACTTCGGAGACATTGGGAAAGCAATACAAAAGTTTGTCGACGAATACGGATTCGGAATAGCGCGAGATTACTGCGGACATGGAATCGGCCGAGAATTTCATTCGTCTCCGGCCGTATTGCATTACGACTCGAATAAAAAAGGCGACCAAATCTTGCCTGGGATGTTCTTTACTATCGAGCCTATGATAAATGCGGGTTCGCATAAAACAAAGGTTCTAAAAGATAATTGGACAGTCGTAACTTCCGATAAATCTTTGTCCGCACAGTTTGAACATACGATAGCCGTAACGGAAAACTCCGTGGAAATCTTAACTCTCTGAAAAGAATAGTTAAAAAAAAGAGGAAAATATCTAGACGTTATAGATAAAACGTCTCCAGAATGAATTTAGGAATTATTCTCCTAACGCCTTCACGACGGTTATGTAAGGGCAAACCGTCTCGCCAATAGAAATTGATTAGTTATAAATTAAGACGTTAAGGCATGATTTTCGTCTATTTTAAAAACGACGGCATGTAGTTTAGTTGATAAACTGTCGATATTACTGTAAGATACCGATTATGATTACGAGGAATCAAAATAATAACGTCCAGCGTCGAAATGTTAAGGAAGTATGTTTCGGCGTTTTACTTATCGTTTTGTCTTTATATTTATTCGCCGCCCTTGTCGGGCATTCGTCGTTAGACGATTGTTTTTTTGTTAAATCATCTGAAGAGACCTCTAATTTCCTTGGAACGTTCGGAGCGTATTGCTCTAATCTTTTAACTCAAACCTTCGGCTGTTTAAGTTATCTCGTAACGCCTCTCGTTTTTATTTGGGGGATAAATCTTATAAACGAGAAAATCCATCGCGTAAAACATAAGTATTCCTTATTTTTAGCGTTTACAATTCTAGGATCAATCGTCTTCAACGTATCCTCCGCTTATCCGTTTTTTGAGAATTTTATAAAAAAAATGGGATTAGATTATTACGCCGGCGGGTTTGTCGGCTATGTCCTATCAAAGCTCGTATTCATTGATATTTTGAGGCAGTCTGAAATTTGCAACATAGCGTTCTTCGGAATCGTTATCGTTTGGTTATTCATCGCCAAAAAGGCTCTATTCGTCGAATTTGACTCCATCGTCGGCAATTCCTTAAAACTCTTTGAAACAATCCGCTCTTTGCCAATCTTTAAAGCTAAGACAAAGAAACTTCATCGCTCGGACGTAGTATGGGAAAATCTAGAAGAGTCTCCTGTTATTACCCCTCAAAAAGACGTCGCGTTAAATGTTAATAAAAACGACAAGCCCAAACCCTCTGTCAAGACTAACGTTGAAAAACTATCTAGAGTAGGCGTCAACGGAGGAGTTTACGTTTTGCCTAACGTCGAGCTTTTGGAAAAACACTCGGAAAAGGAATTTAAACAGGACGAGGGGAAAATCGCGATTATCTCCGCCGAATTGAAAAACGTGTTGGAAGAATTTGGCATCGACGGCGAAATCTTAAACGCGCGTCAAGGTCCCGTCGTTACTATGTTCGAATTCAGGCCGGCTCCCGGCATTAAGACCTCGAGAATCATAAGTTTAAGCGACGACATCGCTAGGTCTATGCAGGCCGTATCGGCTAGAATTGCGATCATTCCAGGGCAGAACGCCATAGGGATAGAGCTTCCTAACAAAACCAGACACACCGTTTATTTACGCGAATTACTCTCTTCGGACGCTTTTGAGAACATGTCTTCAGGAATACCTCTTATCCTCGGGAAAGACATAAGCGGCAAACCAGTTATGGCGGATTTGGCAAAGATGCCCCATTTGCTCATAGCGGGCACCACCGGCTCTGGAAAGTCCGTATCGGTCAACGATATGATTCTTTCGATTTTATATAAGTT
>JAISID010000062.1 GCA_031262205.1 Holosporales bacterium
GCGTCTTATTGTTATCAAGACACGATCTCAAAGACTTTACTAAAATATCTTGCCCTATAAGGTCTTTTAAATCTTTCGGCCTGTATTTCCTGCTTAAAACAACATAATGTTCCGACATAATAAATTACCTCAATCTTATACAAATTAGATTCTACACCAACATTAAATAAGCTCCAATAATACATCTAGTACTTAAAAATTAGTCGCTCCATAATAATAAACTCCTAAATAATCCTTATTATTAATCAAATTGGGGAATCGCCACTCGCTTGGCGCTTTTGCGATTTTATCTTCATTTGCAAGCAAGCCCCATTAGCAACGACTTTTCCCAACGCAAATCTTGCTTACAGAGCAACAGGTAATAATTCTCTCAAATTATTACCTTCCTATAAATACTCAACAATATTTATACTCAAGCTGAACAATTCTTCTTAAGCTAAAATTCTTCATTGGTGCCCTCGGGGAGACTCGAACTCCCATGTTCTGACGAACGGCAGATTTTGAGTCTGCTGCGTCTACCAATTCCGCCACAAGGGCAATGCAAGAAACTATTGTATCATTTTACGTAAAAAGACTCTACAGATATCTTGAAGGATTCTCAGAGATATTAAAGATATAAAATAAGGAATCATTCTCATGTTTTTAATATTTCTCTTTTGGCGTACGCGATTATACCGATTTATTAAAAGCGCAGCTTGTCAAGGGACGCTTCGCTCTATAGCCCTTGACAAGACGCTTTATAAATCGGTCTCGTTTCTCTCGTTCCAAAAGATAAATATTATTTGGGGGCGTTTGGTTATACAGTCCTATTGCTTATAATTAACGACGGTATCCTGGTTCTGAGAAGGAACGCTTGAGATGCGGTTCTTATGAGTAAGTCAATTTACAAATTACAAAACACGAAAAAAGATTGTTTTTACGCTGGCTTGAGCTTAAAAAAACTTGTAGAATTATAATGTTATTTTAAAAGCTGAAGTAGCTCAGCTGGTAGAGCAACTGATTCGTAATCAGTAGGTCGGAGGTTCAAGTCCTCTCTTCAGCGCCAGCGCAAATTCAATAATATTCGCTTAAATCGGTTTGTTTTCCCGATGATTTTTATTCCCGAGACTCCAAACTATGCTCGTTAGCAAAACCTTCAAGCATTTTGATTGAATGATCTATGTTTTTATTTTGAATGCTTCTATCCGTCTGAGCTTCGCATAATTTTTTCGACATGTTGCCAATTATCAAAGATACGACTTTATTCTGAAGCTCGAGAGAGAGGTTGTAACGAATCTTCTCAATAGTCGTTTCGTATTCCTCTTGTAATTTTAGAACCGCGCTTTTAACTCTTTCAGAGGATTTCTCAGTAATTTTTTTCGCTTCCTCCTCGGCCGCAAAAACAGCTTTTTCCACGTTAACGCTCGCATTTTTTAAACTACTCCTCAGCTCGTCTAGTCGCTTTTCAGCTCTTACCTTCTTCTCTTCGAGACCGTCTATAAGCAGTTTTGCATCTTCAACGTTTTTAGCAAGCAATGCGTTAAGTTTTTTATAACACAACTTAAAAAGCAGTATTCCCATAAACAAGAAACTAATTACTAAATATGTATGAACGTCCTGGAAAATATTCATAAAGCTACGCTTTCAAGAAAACAACTTCTCATAAATTTTTTGAGTCGCTGAAATAATCTGCGAGTTAAACCTTAACTCAAGATTTTTAATCTCGCTTCCAAACTTGCTTCTTGTTTCGTCAATTGATTTCTCGTTCTCGCGTTTAATAATTTTTGATCGTTCGTTCAGCGCTATTTCAGACTTTTTAACCGCGTCTTTAATAATTTCGGACGATCTCTTTATTTCAAGCTCTTTTAAAGCGCGAATCTCTTCTTCCAATTTTAATACGCTAGATTCCAGAACCTTTATATCGTTGTTCTTCTTTTCAATAAAAGAGCTGCGTTTTAAACGAATACTATTAATCCTTGGAATAAAACATTTCTTAAACGCCGCTATAAGTATGGCAAGGCATACAAAAAGCCAGAATAATTGGGACGTATAAAACGACGAATCAAGCTGAGGAAGCATATTGCCAAAATCCTACGCGGTAAAGAGAATGATCATCGCAACCACGAAAGCTAAAAGCGCGATAGATTCGACTAACGCGAAGCACAACATGCTGGACGACATTAAATCGTTTTTAGCCGACGGGTTCCGTCCAATCGATTTTATTAATGAAGAAAACAAGTTGCCTAAACCGATGCCTACTCCAAAAAGAGGAAGCGCCGCGATACCGGCTCCTATTAACTTTGCCGCTCCTATATCCATTTTAATTCTCCTTTTCTTTTCTATGTTGAGTCGAAACTTCAAGCGATTCCGATAAATACATGCACGATAGAACTACGAAAACATACGCTTGCAACATACAAACGGCGAGTTTAAAAATGTTAAGCAAAACGTTAATTATAACTGGGATCGCCGCAAAATATGAAATGAAAGTAATCCCGGCTATCGAAACCGCAAATCCGGCTATTACCTTAATCATAATATGTCCCGCAACCATGTTTGCAAACAAACGAATCCCTAAACTAATCGGTCTGAAAAAAAACGACATAAGCTCTATAACTATAAAAAACGGAGCTAAATATCCAGGAATCCCGCTCGGACAAAAATGCCTAAAGTAGCCGAAGCCTTGATTACGCAATCCTATGAGGATAGACGATAAGAAAACCGCCGCAGCCATGCCTATCGTAACGATTAATTGACTTGTAAATGAAAACGCGAACGGTACCAACCC
>JAISID010000013.1 GCA_031262205.1 Holosporales bacterium
CGCTCTATTGCCCTTGACAAGTCGCTTTATAAATCGGTCGAGATATCCTCGTTCCAAAAGATAAATATTATTGGGAAAGGTTTGCGTCTTATAGTCCGGTTTCTCGTCGTTAACATTAATAATATGCGTACTAGGATATGATTCCCGAACGATACGCCTAATAAAATAGGGAATCGTTCTATGATGATGCATAGTAGAAAAATCAGAGTTATAAAAGGTATATTTTTAGAGTTTCTAAGTATATTAAAGTACCCCATAAGATCATTATCGCATGTTAGAGGATGATTCTTTTTTATATAAAAAGCTCTTTCACAGCGTCGTTTATATATTAAAAATAACGGTTTGACGGTACCTTAGGATTGTATCGTCTCATTTTTGCCGCGCGTTTATTGTATCAAAACGCCGCCTTGCCGAACGGCTCAATGGCCTGGTCTCATAAAAATTGATTTTATGCGTTGCTTTCTTCTATTGAAAAAGAACTAATCTTGTAATACTTCTCTATTTCAATTGCTCTCAAAAAGTCTTGGTCGTGGGATATTATAAGAATACTCCCCGGATATTTTCTTAAAACCTGAATAACATGCTCTTTAGTTTCAAGATCGATATTATTTGTTATTTCGTCTAATATCAGAAGCTCGGGCGTGTTGAAAGCTATAAGAGCTAGCGAAAGTCTTGCTTTTTCCCCTCCGCTCATGTTTTTAACTTTATTGTAAACTTCCTCGTTCTTTCTAAATAGGAAGTCGTTAAGGATTTTCCTATCTGGAATTATTTCAAAAGCCGTCTTTTCTGGTTCTAGCGTTCCATAGAATTGATCTAAATATCCTATCTGTGTTTTTGTTATGTCCCAAATCCCCGTCCTGGTTACTTCTGGCTTAGCCAATATTCCTCTAATTAACGTTGTTTTCCCAGAGCCGTTGTTACCCGTTATGGAGACTCTCTCGCCGAAAGTTATCGATAGATTTATTTTATTCAAAACGACTTTCCTCGGATATCCGACGCTAGCGTCTTTTATGTAAATCAATGTTTTGTTATAAGATTTATTAATGGGAATAGAAAACTTTGGGACTATAACTTCAGGCAGTCTCAAGTCTTTCAAACGGCCTTGTAAATCTTGTTTTTTAGAATCTATGGATTTAAGTTTCGCTCCTTGAGATTTTTCCGCTTTCATGCCTTTTAAATCTCCGACGGCTTTCATCCATTTTTTATTAGCGACCTTTTTTTGCCCAGAAGATATGCTCTTAGATATCCGTTCTTGTTCTTTAATAAGACTTTTGCTCGCAGCTTTTTCCCGAGTGTTAAGAATCTCAATTTGACGAAGAATAGATTCTCTTTTGCTGAGAATTTCGGCTATATAATCGTCGTATTTTCCTTGAAAGACGCGAATCTTCCCATCGTCTATATGCCAAATCTTTTGAATGCAATTTCTAAGAATTTCAAGATCATGAGTAACTATTATTAAGGTTCCATTAAAACGTTTGAGCATTTTCATTAAGCCTTTTCGATTGTCTAAATCCAGATGATTAGTCGGTTCGTCAAGAAGCAAGGCGTCGTAGTTTATCGCTTTGGACAATGCGGCGTTAAACTTCTCTCCACCGCTTAGGGAGTCTGAATTCGTAATAATCTGCGGCACGTATCCAACGCTGGGGTTAGATTTTGCAATCATTTTCAGAAGCGTTGATTTGCCGCTTCCATTTCTGCCAATAATTGCAATTCTCTCTCCGTTGTTAACGATTGTGGAAAAGTTTTCAAAGCAAATTTTATGTGAGAAAGAAAGGCTTAATTCTTTGATTTTTATCATAGTTATATCTCCTAAAAACAATATACTCTTTGCAATTCTTAAGAAATAGTAACCATGGCTTCCAGTACAAAAAATATCGGATACTTCTATTATATATGAATTTCGCGTCTATTTCCAGCTTTCCATGGACTATTGATTTTGTATAAGTTCTTTAACAGTATTTAAGACTTCATATTCTCTAACAGTACAATACTCAGCTCCATTTACGTAAATCTTTGCGATTCCCTTTTTAAAACCGAAAATCCCTATATCCGAGTTCATCGCTTCTCCTATTCCATTTACGACGCACCCTAGAACTGAAATTTTAAGCGACTTCTTTATTGATTCGCAAAACGCTTCTAGTTCCTTAGCTATTCCGATAACGTCGATTAACGTTCTAGAACATGTTGGGCAAGATATAATGTCGACGCTATTTTTTAACAAAGAGAGGGATTTCAATATCTGTTTGCCAACTTTAATTTCGTCTACAATATTTGAGGACAATGAGACTCTTATTGTATCTCCGATTCCGTCTGCAAGGAGGGAACCTATCCCGATCGCAGATTTTATAGCGCCGGGAAAAAACGTACCGGCCTCGGTTACTCCTAAATGCAGCGGATAATTTACCTTGCTTGAAAGTTGTCGATAGGCCGATATTGTGGTTTTAACATCGGAGGATTTCACGCTTATTTTGAAATTGACAAAATCCAAGTCCTCCAATTTTTTGCAATTCAAAACTGCGCTTTCGACAATTGCCTCAACAGTAGGTTCTCCGTATTTATCTAATATATCCTTTTCAATCGAACCAGAATTGACTCCTATCCTTATGGCGACATTGTTATATTTAGCGGCTTTCACAATTTCATTTATAGCAAACATATCGACATTTCCAGGGTTTATCCGTATACAGCAAGCTCCGGCGTCAATTGCCTCAATCGCTCTTTTATAATTAAAATGAATATCGGCTATGATTGGCATTCGAACATTCTTTACAATTTCGCGAAGCGCGACGGTCGATTCCCTAGTTGGACACGAAACTCGAATAAGATCGCAGCCGGCTTCTTCAGCTTCGCGTATCTGGTTTATTGTTTTTCCTATGTCTTCCGTGCTTGAGTTTGCCATGGTTTGAATCGATATTGAAGAATCTCCGCCAATACCGACATTACCGACAAAAATTTGCTTGGTTTTCCTTCTCATGCTATTAAAGACCGCCTTTGAGATACATATATCATACGATACGCCGCGAAAATACTGAACTATGCTTCTAGGAAATTACGCCTTAACGCGACTGTAGATAATTTACTAGAGCAAGTAATATTTAGCGGCAAAGTTACTTATGATTGTCTTAGCTTTTGTTATTTTTTAGAAAACAACATTTTTTATATTTTTTCCCGCTACCGCAAGGGCAAGGATCATTTCGTCCTATTTTATAATCGCTTTCTTTGGACATTTTATAGGAATGTTTGCAAAAATCAATATCGCATATAGACGGTATTCTAAAAGTAAATTGAGTAGAATTATTATAATTTGAAATGGCAAAATCGCCTCTGCATATAATGTCCAGACCAATTAATACATCATATTGTAGATTTGCTCCGATCACTGGTACTTTTGATATCACGACTTTATTGGGCAATATAAATCTACATAATATACGTTATGAATTGAGTATCCAGACGGAGTGTACACTCTACTTTAGATATACTATTTCCAAGTTCAAATCATTTGCTATTTGTTCAGTAATAGCGGAACCAGTAGCTCCGGTATCCCAAAGAGCATGTTTTCTGTTTAAACATTTTTTATCTTCCTACAGCGTATTACAAATACCAATTTCGCTTATTAATTTGTCTGATAACTGTTTGCATCTCCCTGTAAAACAGTATCCTTTTGTAGTATTGTTCATTTTATTGGAGCAAAATTAAAGTTTTGAAAATAATTTACGGCGTCTTCCTTTTCTTCAAGACACTCTTGAACTAAAAAAGTCCCAATTTTTTCTGTTTTTAATGTTTCTTGTAAAGCATCTTCAAAAGAGTCATAGCCGCCTAGAATCTTTTTATCTCTTATAGCAAGAAATTTATGGCCATATCTTTTATATAAAGATTCCATATTTTCCTTAAAGAAAATAAAATCATCATCTAAGTTAAATTCAGTCATAAAGTCTCTTTTTTAAAAAGATACTCTATTTCAATATACCGTCAAAACTATTGACGCTCAACCTGAAACAGAACTCGTTAACTTAATTCTATAAATACTCTAACATATTGCAACAAACTAAGATTTTATAATCCCGCCGCCTATGACTGCCTTGTCTTGATTGTACATAACGCAAATTTGGCCGCTCGTTATTGGCGAGGACGGTCTTTCATACAACTGAACGGAAATGCTGTTATCGGAAGTTTTAGTTACTGCCGCTTTGCTTTTTTTGCAAATTGATCTATGTTTAATTAAGGCTTCAAACGAAGCTGGCATATCAATTATCCAATTTACGCAGACAACTGTAAAAGTCATGGTATCTAATTCTTCGGCTAAGCATACTATGATCTCGTTATTAGCGGTATCTAGTTTTTTGACGTAAAGCGGATATTTATAGGAGATATGAAGCCCTTTCCTTTGACCTATTGTATAATTGGCAAGACCTTCATGCAGCCCCATAATTTCCCCCGAACTTGCCAATTTTATATTTCCCTTCGCAAACAAATTTAAATCTTTGTAAGCGCTTCTTAAAAACGATTTATAATCTCCATTTGGAATAAAGCATATATCCTGACTGTCTTTTTGGTTAAAATTAGGCAACCCGAAAGATTGGGCAATTTTCCTAGTTTCTTCTTTATCTTTTATTTTTCCCAAAGGAAATATAACGTCCTTCAGGTTGCGTTTATCGACGAGGGCAAGGAAATAACTTTGATCTTTATTTTGATTGTCGGCCTCTTTTAGAATAACTAAATCGCCGTCGACCGACATATTTACATAATGCCCCGTCGCCATTACGTCCGCTCCTTTTTCTTTGGCAAAATTTAATAAAGCGTTCATTTTAATATCTCGATTACAAAGAGCGCATGGATTCGGCGTTAGGCCGTTTGCATAGTAATCTGCAAAAACATCCATAACGTGTTTTTTAAAAATATTTTTTGCATCGAGGACAAAATGTTTAATCCCTAGTATATTGCAGATATTTTTAGCATTCGCGACAGTGCTGCTGGAGTATTCGTTGATATCCATAGTTACGCCGAATACATTGTTTCCTTTTTCTAAAAGAATGGCTGCCGTCGTTGAAGAATCTACGCCTCCAGACATAGCGACTGCATATGTTTTTTTAGCTTTTTCCAAAACTACGGTTCCTTTTAAGGTTTTAGAGAATCATTTTATAACGTATTGTATACAAAAATTAGAATCTGTACAAACCGAGATGGGGAATCTCTAGAGGGCTTATAATTTAAAAGGGGAAATTATCTCGGAGAAAGCGGCTTCAAAAAGCAGGCGAAAACTTCCTTATAAGAAGAGAATATAGCCAGAGAGGTTCTTAGCTCATAAGAACCTCTCTTTATACAATAAGGATAGTATCCTTTAATCCATTTATATATCCCCAATAAGTCCGGCTATTGTAGACCTAATATCTGTGGGAATAAGATTGGGCCTTTTGACTCGTATTTCTCTTAACACCCAGGCTGCGTCTGTTCTTATGAGGTAATCTGGGTCTTGTAGAAGAGGAACTAGAGCGTCTCTAAGCACGGCGGTAGCAGAAGCAGGATTTGTTCTTACAACATAGCTTAACACCGAGATTGCGTCTCTTCTTACATCAAAATCTTCGTCTGGTAGAAAACCCAATAGAGCGTCTATAACCTCCTCTGTAGCAAGAGCAGTATTTGCTTTTACAATTTCTCCTAACGTCTCAGCTGCTCTTCTTCTTACGTTGACAACTTGGTCTTGTAGAAGAGGAACTAGAGCGTCTCTAAACCTGTCGGTAGCAAGAGCATGATTTGCTTCTACAATTTCTCCTAACGTCTCGACTGCGCTTCTTCTTACGTTGACAACTTGGTCTTGTAGAAGAGGAACTAGAGCGTCTCTAAGCACGGCGGTAGCAAGAGCATGATTTGTTCTTACAACATGGTTTAACACCCAGACTGCACTTGCTCTTACGTCGGCATCTTGGTCTTTTAGATGAGTAACTAGAGCGTCTCTAAGCTCGGGAGTAGCATGAAGAGTACCCTCGTCAATTTTTACTATTAATGCGAATGTGACACCCAAAAGAGATTGTCTTACCTCCTCTGGTGTTATTCTTTGAGAATCTCCCATTGACGGTATAGGTCTTTCTCCTTCTCCCGCTGCGGCTGCTAAATTTGCTATAACAAACGCTAACGCTATTCCTACCGTTATCTTGTTCATACTATATATCCTTTAATGCTAAACCTTCCCTCATCGTATCATAATATTCTATGTATTTACATGTTTTTTTTTTTGATTTAATTATACTCTGTATATACTTATATTAGTCTTATTATTTATACATAACGGAAATGTTTTATTAAATAATTTCCTTTGATCTTCTTTAGAAAGGGAATTGTCCTAATACTTCTCCATACGTCTTAGTATAAGATATTTAACAGAATGTTAAAGACCAAAAGCCTCCATAATATTTATCTTTTGGAACGAGAGAAACGAGACCGGTTTATAAAGCGACTTGTCAAGGGCGTGAGAGCCGAGCAAAGCGAAGCGTCCCTTGACAAGCTGCGCTTCTAATAAATCGGTATAATCGCAGGAGCAAAAAGAGAAATGTTATAAAAGAGAAATATTATATTTAAGGGGGCGGCGGCTTGTTCGGCGGTTTCGCCGAACCCGAGCTTCACAAGCTCG
>JAISID010000046.1 GCA_031262205.1 Holosporales bacterium
GAAACCATAACGCAAACGTTAACGGACGGATTGAAACAAGACTTGCCCGACGAAGCTATATCTTGGATTAAAAAAACTCTCGCTTTGCCCTTCTATCGCCCTAAACCTGAAGTCGCAGCCTCTTCTAAGTTCATCCGAATGAGTGCGTCGCCAGCTTCGAGCGAACAAGGACAATCAGCTTATCAAGAATACCTATATAGAGGTCCATTAGTCTGTCAAGTTCATTCTTATCATGAGGCAAGTTCAGAAGGCCTGGTGCTTCAAAATTTTGTCTATAAAATTCCTGTTGAACGGATAAATAGGCAAAGACTAGCAACAACTTTAGGATGTAAAATACAAGACATAAGAAGTGATTTTATATATTTTTCAGCGCAAAGTCTTGACGACAGCGTTGCTAAAAGAGATTATCCGCCTAGAAAGAAAGGAGAGAAAGCGCAAAGCGGTCAGGCTTTACTGCGACCACATGAGCTGTTGTCCAAGGATTTGCCATTTAAAACTAGAACTGCTTTTTCTGCGACGTTTCCTATCGCAGGTAGAGCTGTAGTATTAACTAATGAAATTGTAGGAAAACCAATACCTCTTGATGGACAACAAATTTCCATTCACAGCCTTGTGCCTAATAGAGGAGAGTATCAAACTGCTTTTTCTTCAAATAATCTTGGATTAGGATTTTACAACGATGAGCAAAGCCGAGCGGTAATATACAATTTTAGATTAGAAAAACCAACAATTAAAGGAAATCCGCCGCAGTCGCTTTTACAAGCTGCTAGAGAATCAGAAAACCAATGGATAACAGGAATAATTTTATTGTTTAATGCCATTGATATAGTGAGGCTTCAGTTAGCGCTGCAAGAGGTTTCCATTGAAACTGCACTACACAATACGTCTTTAGCAGAAATTTTATTACAAATTTTAGGAATGAAGTAGAAAAGAGTTAAAACGGCGAAGTTTCTATAAACGCTTTTGCAACTCTTGCGATCGTTACTTTATTTTTAGAGACTTCGTTGTTTATAGAGGTTATTCTCAAGCCGCTTATCCCGCATGGCGCGATAGCTTTAAACATCGACAAATCGTTTGAAACGTTAAGGCATAGTCCATGACTTGAAACTCCTTTTTCAATACGGATTCCGATAAACCCTATTTTTGCATCGTTTACCCAGACGCCTATTCCGTCGTCCGATAATCTTGACGTTATTTGAAATGTTGCTAAAACTTCGATAATCCAGTTTTCGAGTATTTTTACATATTCCGAAACGTTAAGATTCCGTTTTCTCAGGTTAATTATAGGATATAAAACTATTTGTCCCGGAGAATGAACGGTTACCCTCCCTCCCCGTTTCGGGTAATAAATTGGAAAGTTTAGCTTAGTTAAAAAATCCTTATTTTCAAAACTCTTTCCCGCCGAATATAAAGGTTCGTGTTCCGTTATAAAGACGCATTCCTTTCCTCCATGAACAATGCTTTCGCAAGCTATTTCCATATCAAGCAATGCTATTGGATATTTTGAAAGACCATATTCAATAAATTTAACGGTCATATCTTTAAAAAAAACCTTAAAATTAAGTTTGGGTTGATTCCGATGATTAGCGTTATCCCGAACAGCGCGTACATGACGAATTTTTTATACTCGTCTATAACATCCCCCTTCCCCGTTCCAGCCGAACCCGATATATTTATAAAATGCGAACAGTAAACGTAAACAGCCGCAAGCGACGATATTATTATAATCCCCGCCGCGACTAAAGCATAACCCATAGAGATTTTGGATACCGCATAAACGGAAATTACCTCGCAAATGAAATTCCATGAAAACGGGATTGCAATTAATGCCAGAAATGCAAACAATACCGTCAATTTTTGAACCCTGGGAAATTGCGTCGCGATAGATTTTAATTCTGAGATCAATCTTGTATTGAATGTTCTTTTCACAATATCGGCGGTGAAAAATAGAATCGCCATAAGGACGCTATGCCCGATTACTGAAAAAATGAAGCCGCCTTTGCCAGGCCCGCTCATTAAAATCATAAAATACATATTTAAATGAATTATTGAAAAATACGCGAAAAACTTTTTCAAATCGTCTTGGAAAACAAGTTGAAACAAAGCGAACGCCATACCTGCTAACAAAATACAAGTTATTATGTCTTGATACGTCGACAATTCGTTTAAAAACAAAGGCTCGATAAAACGAACGATGAGAAGCGAGCTAAATTTTAAAATGATCGACGCCAATAATACCGAGCAAACGGTTTGCGATTTAACATGAACGACTGGAAGCCAACGATAAAAAGGCCATATCGGCATTTTGATACCGACGCCTAAACTCAATAGCCAAAAAACTGTTTTATTTTTCACTCCGATTTTATAAATCTCAAGCAAATTTGACGTTTTTGTTTCAAGGCATATCATTATGATAGCCGTCAATACCAAAAACGCGCCTGCGATCGTATATATCAAAAATTGGAAAATAGCTTCGTTTGAAGGCGACTCTCTGCTCGACATGATAACGTAAATCGGAACGACGGTCGCTTCTATTAAAATAAACAATAAAAATATATTAAAAACATAAAGCGAACCTAAAGCGAAAGCCTCGAAAAACAAAATAGCCGCAAAATGTATTTTCGGTTTTGGCGTTTTGTCTTTCAAGAGCCACAAAACGCATGCGAAGCATATCAACGCGATAATCGGGGCAAACAAGAAAGAAAATGCGTCGATTCCTATGCAACTCTTCGAAGCAAGCTCCTTAACGCATTCGTTTTCTAACGGAAAGTTAAAAGCCGACAGACCGACGCTTGCGAAAAGCAAAGTAAAGAGCGACGTCCAAAACAATGCGGCCTTTAGATTTTTTATGTTTTTATCATCAATGCAAAGCGTAATAAATCCGCCGATTAAAGGAGTTAGGATCGTTGCGGAAATTATTGATAATTCAAACACTTATATTCAAATCTGATTCTTCGTAAAAGCCGTTATAATAACTTTTAGAAAAATAACAAGAGCATGAATTATTTTAACAAAGCCGTAACTTCGAACGCAATACGTCCCTCCCCTCCCGCGACTAGTTGAAAATAAAAGATTTCTTGCATATATAGATTTCTTGCATTCGAAGTTACAGAAGCATATCTTTTGTCAAATTATGAGTATAAGGGCGGAACGGGAGGCGGTATTAGACCTACTTATGTATACGCTTATAAAATTACTCCTTTAACCGTTCAATGATGACAGTGGATCAATATTTAAAAAATATTTTATTAAAAAAAGCAATCAACTTTGATTACAACACTATTATAGAACAGCTTAAGCCATATATAATCCAATGGAGCAATGGATATATTAAAGATATATTTTATGCGGGATCATCTGCTAAAAAAACAGCTATAAAAGGTAGATCGGATTGTGACATTTTTATATCGATAAAACATTCTTGTCCTTACTCAATTAAGGAGATTTTTTATAACTTAATTAACTTTTTTGAACGATATAGCGTTCGTAAACAAAATGTATCTGTTGGATTAAAAGTAAACGGAAATGATGTCGATTTAGTACCGGGTAAATTACAACCTGGCAATACTAATTATCATTGGCTATATAAATCCAAAAATGATACTTGCATACAAACAAACGTAAAAATGCAGATAAAGAATATTTGCAATTCTGGTCGTACAGAGTTTATAAAACTAGCGAAAATTTGGAGAGATTGCCATGGACTAGACATTTTCCCCTCCGTTAATGTCGAACTCACCGTTTTAGAGGCTTTGAAATATCAACAGAATTTATCCTATTATGATGGATTTATTAAAATCTTATTCTACTTTAGGGATCATCTAAAAAACGCGCGATTAATTGATATCGGAAATTCTAACAATATTATTTCCGACGACATGACTGCTTGGGAGAAATTAAGAGTTGCAGAATGCGCAAGAAAATGCCTATTGTCAGAAGACTGGAATAACATCATATGGTAACGCTTAAAACGCTTTTTCAAACAAAACAAAGAGAAATGCTTGAAAGTATGCATCGATCATTAACAAATCCTGTCGCTCAAGGAAATAATACGGAAGGAAGCTGGAAAGAATTTTTCAAGAAATATTTACCTAGCAGATACTCATGTGATTGTGCATTTATTATAGATTGTGAAGGAAATTTCAGCGAACAAATCGACATAGTCATATATGATAATTATTTTTCGCCAATCATATTAAATGATAATGACAACAAGTATATCTCTGCGGAAAGTGTCTATGCCATATTCGAAGTTAAACCAGAACTAAACAAAAAAAATTTTGAATATGCCCAAAAGAAAATAGCTTCCGTTCGTAGGCTAACCCGTACAAGCGCAAAAGTTTTGTGTAATGGGAAACAGGTGCCCGGAAGGGAGCCATTCTATATCATAGGCGGACTTTTAAGTATTCGTAACAAGTGGGAAAATAAACTAATAAAACAAAAAATAAATACTGAAAATAATGAAACTCTTAATATTGGATGTTGTATTGAAGAGAGAAGTTGGATTTTAAAAAAATGTGCTTCCGATGGTTTTAAATATGTATGGAGTAAAGAATCTGAAAGTTCCCTATTAACTTTCTTTATGGCATTGTTAAACGAACTACAATCACGAGGTACTGTTCCTGCAATGGAAATTCCGAAATATTACGATGGTTTCAAGTGAACAAACGTCAGACTTTCTGAGTACTAGCGGTTGTTAACAAGACTTGAAACGCTTGATTAGCCGAGGAGAATGGCGTAGACTTTCAAAGCTAAGTTCTTCAGTCTTTTAGAATCATGAAAAAATACGCGAAACTGCTAACTCTTCTGGTTCTGTTGTTATCGGCTTGCGAAGACGATAGGAAAAACGACCAAATCAGGTTTGGAGTTTGCGCCGATTATCCTCCTTTTGAATATTACGTAAAAGGCGAATTAACCGGCTTCGACGTAGAGCTAGCAAAGGCAATCGCGATTAAACTCAAAATGAACGTCGAATTTGGCGATATGTCGTTCTCGGCAATTTTGGCGGAATTACAAAACGGCTCGATAGATGCAGCGGTTTCATGCATAAGCTCAACCGCAGAGAGAAAGAAAAATTACGATTTCACGAATGCTTACTATAAGGAAAGTCTAGCGGTTATGTATAAGAAGAACGCCCCTGTTATCTCTAAGGAACAGATGGTCGACAAGAAAGTCGCTTGTCAGCTTGGTTCAGTGCCAGAAAAATGGCTAAAGAAAAACGCGACTAAATCTAAGATAACGTCCCTTGATAAAGTTGATTTAGCGATTGAAGCTCTAAAGGCCGGACATGTTCATTGCATTCTTGTCGATAGCCTTATCGCAAAACCATACTGCGAAACAAATCAAGAACTCGGCTATACCGTTATTGTAAAAGACGTCGCGGAAAGCGAAGGATTTTCAATTGCTTTAAAAAAGGACTCTCCTTTAACGAAACGAATAAACGACGTCGTAACGGAAATGGAATCTAGCGGAGAATTACAAGAACTGAAAGAAAAATGGGGGCTTGCCAAATAGTCGTCGAATAGTTCGCCTAATATAAGATAAGATCAGTCTGGTTTGGAGGATATTTCATTTGAACGATATCGATGCAAACGATTGGATCAGACTTTACCTGGAGAAACACTTACACGTCCGTTAGTCTGCGAAGTTCATTCTTATGATGTATTTCAATTGGAATCGGCTCAATGCAAGTACGGCAAAAAAGTTTGGGAATCATTCCTTAACATAAAATGGTTTACAATTATGTTTAAGAAAAGCCACGGTCGCGCATAAGGGGGATATGATTCCTAAAAGCTTTGTCTCTTGTCGCTATATTTAGCATTATTTCCTCAAAAGCGCTATGTTTTCTCATTTCCCTAACTTTTTTCAATTCGTTCTAAGCTCTCGGCAATTCGCGTTAGAGATTTTAGTTTTAGATCATAACTCGAAGGTTCTTCCTTTCTTACTGTAAAATGGTCAAACAGAAAAACAATCGCCATGATTAAAGCCAAACCGCCCCAAAAACCCGCCGCAATACCTAATATTATTTTCCAAACGCTCATCCGCTTTCCCTCCTCTTGCATAGATTTCGATACGCATCAAAAACATGAATTTCATAAGTATACCGACAAAGTTATTTTTCGCTATTTCTAAACTTAAGATTTTGATATTATTCTTATCGGTTCACATTTAAAACGATTCTTTTATAACGCTTTATGCATAATAAATCTGCAAAGACGACAAGCATTATTATGTGGCTGGTCGTGTCTTTTTTCTACGCTTATCAATACATATTAAGAGTTCTTCCCAGCGCGATGCTGGACGACATTATGTTGCGGTTCAATATAGACGCTTTGGCGTTCGGTCAGTTCTCCGGCGTTTATTACATCGGGTATTCATTAATTCATATTCCCTTAGGAATATGGTTGGACAGATTTGGCCCTAAGAAAGTTATTCCTATATGCATATTGCTTTCAGCCGTTGGAGTCGCGCCTATTATTTTTGCGGAAAGCTGGATTTATCCAATAATCGGCAGAACCCTCACCGGTATTGGTTCTTCGGCCGCCATACTCGGCGTGTTTAAAGTAATACGCATGGCTTTCGACGAGAGGCGTTTTACTAGAATGCTTAGTTTTTCCGTAACGATTGGGCTTATGGGAGCGATTTACGGAAGCGCTCCGCTCCGCTCTATGTACGTAATGTTCGGTTATAAGGTTTCAGTTTCTATTCTAATTTTATTAGGAATAATATTGGCCGTCTTAGCGTTTGTTAGCATTCCAAAAACCGAGAACAACTCTGCGAATAGCGACGAAAAACCTCAATCTATGTTTGCGAACGTCGGTTCGGTATTTTCTAATTTAAAGGTCATGATAATATGTTTTTCAGCGGGGCTTATGGTTGGGCCTCTCGAAGGATTTGCCGACATCTGGGGACCTAAGTTCTTAACTAATGCATTTGGTATAGAAAGCTCAAGCGCCAGTTATATCACGGCTATGATTTTCGTGGGAATGTGTTTCGGTTCCCCTATTCTTAATTTCATTGCGGAAAAAACGAAAAGTTATCTAGGGACGGTTATACTTTCTGGAATATTGATGTTCGCCGTATTCGTAATGCTTATCGCGAAAGCGACGACTTCGCTTACAATCATAACTGTTGGTTTCATCATAGTCGGCATATGCTCGGCATATCAAATATTAGCCATCTATAAGGCGTCCACTTATGTTGATGAGAATGCGACGGGGATAGCAACCGCTATGGCCAACATGATCATTATGATATTTGGTTACGCCCTCCATGGATTGATTGGAGGAACCATTAACGTTTTCGGCGGCATTGATAATGCGGAATCCGCATTATGCTATGGAGTGGCAATAATCCCAATAACGTTGCTTATAGGAACTATCGGCTTTATATTCTTGGCATACAAAGACAGACAGTCTAAATCTATCAATAAATAATTTCAGAATTATCCCCTAGCCTTGTAAACAAACGGGCTAGGGTTCTCTTATGAAAACGCTGCGGCGGAATTTGAAGGATTTTGCAATCCCTGATATTCCGCACGAATCTCAAGCGTTGACCGTAGATTTACAAGGCGGGAATATGTTTGGAAACAGTCGCGGAAGCGTCGGGTGGAATAGAACGGTAATTTTAAATCTTATTTATAGTTTAAACGGGAGAAGCCGGAGCTAATTATCCCGACCCAGAAAAAGCTACCAATACTCTTTCTCCTATTAAATACGGTTGGAACCAAACTTTGAGAAAAATGGAAATCCCAACCAGCGGAAACTTTACGGTGAATTTATACACTAATATCGACTCGACGGAACGGAGATTATTTATTAGACACGGTAGAGCGGAAAGTTTTAACGTTTTAGACGCTATTTATGATATAAATGTAAGCGACGGATAGAGGCGTTCCTTTTTCGTTTCTTTCCGTTTTTATATTTTTCATTTGATAACTAGATTATAGGTCTATTTACTTAA
>JAISID010000079.1 GCA_031262205.1 Holosporales bacterium
GGCGGGCGGGGTATTGTGCGTGTGCGCCCAACCCGCCGCCCCCTGCGCGCCCCCTTTTATACCGGGTGACCCCGCCGCCCCCTCAAAAATGAAATTTTAAAAGGTTAATAAGGTTAATATAGAACGTTAAAATTTACTAAATAAATTCCTTGCTTTTTTAGAAAGGAAATTATCTGCGAGCGTCGTACCCCCTTAACGAGCAGTAGACGACGTTTCTAGAATCAGGATTTCTAAGAGTTTATAAGTTATGTTTAAAATAATCCATTTACAAAATTCACTGCTGCTTACCATTGGGAAGGAACGAGCGTGAATTAATACACTGTCGCTAAATTGGCGCTCATTCTTTGGCAAGCGCTAATAATTTTATAAGTACGATTTCATAAATTCCTAGAAATTCTAGAGATATGCCTTTTATACGAATCCTAACTCATCTACTGCGCGTTAGGAGATTGCCCCGCCCCTACTTTATATTCGCTTGTCGCAAATCCACATATTTTGTATTTCAAGACAATTTTAAAACTATTCGACGACGACTTTCACAAATCTCTTTTTCCCAACGGATATAATGCGCTCGTTTGAAATAATTTCATCGTAATTTTCCATGGCTCTTTTATCAACCTTGACTCCGCGTCCGTCTATTAGCCTTCTGGCGGCTGTTAAGCTCTCGGCTAATTTTGTATCTACAAGAACCCGATCGATCCTCGTAGGTTTGTCGATATAAAAAGTCTCGACGTTATCCAAATGTTCCGAAGCTCCTGCAAAAAGCGTTCTAGCGGTCGATTTTATAGCCTCTAAGTCGGCGGAAGGATGAACGAAGGAAGTAATAGCGTCCGCCAGTAAAATTTTTATATCGTTTATCTCTTTGCGACCTACTAGCGATTCGTACGAATTAATCTCGTCGTCATCCAAATCGGAAAATAGTTTTAAAAGTTTCGTTACGTCCTTATCGTCGACATTTCTCCAATATTGCCAAAATTCAAATGGAGGCGTTAAACTCTCGTCAAGCCAGACAGTCCCTTTCTCCGTCTTTCCCATCTTTTTCCCGTCGGAAGTCTCGAGGAGAGGCATAGACATGCCGAATGCCGTTTTCCCCGTTTTTCGTCTTATTAAATCAACCCCGAAGATCATATTCGCCCATTGATCCGCTCCTCCTATCTGAAGAACGCAATTATGATTTTCAAATAAATACAGGAAATCGTAAGCCTGCAACAACATATAGTTAAATTCCAGAAAACTCAGATGTTGCCGTCGCTTAAGCCGAGCGCTGACGCTATCCATAGTCAGCATCTTATTAACTGAAAAAAGAGGCCCGAAATCTCTTAGAAACTCCATATAATTAATCTTTGAAATCCAGTCGTCGTTATCAAGGGAAATCGCGGGACATACGATGTCTGCGGGACATGCGATGCCTGCTGAATGAACGTCGTTATCGAACTTTATAAGCTCCCTCAACTTCTTCATTATGGATTCTATATTCTCCGAGACCTCTTCCCGAGCAAGCATTACTCGCTCCTTATCTTTCCACGTCGGGTCTCCGATTTTACTAGTGGCTCCTCCCGTAATTATTATTGGCTCCGCTCCGGCCGTCTGCAACTTATTCACTAATCTTATCCAAAGCAAATGGCCTACGTGCAAGCTCTTGGCCGTCGGATCAAATCCTACGTAAAACACAATATTTTGCGAAGAACAGAATAACTTGTCCAACGACTCCGAATCGGTAATTTGATATAAAAACCCCCGACGATTCAAATCGTTCAATATAGGAGACTTAAAATTTATTTCAATCATGTTCTTTAAAAACTTGTTAGACTGAAATTATTGTACAAAATCGCCGAGCCTCTTTCTATAACATCATCGCCTATTTCTCAGTGTTTTACATGCGGCGGCTTATATGAAAAATGCATCGAAAGGCGCTTCTAACTCCCAAATATGTTAGAAGTTTACAAATTGGTCATATAAAGGATAGCTCTACGAAACTGCGGCGTATAAGATTAACTCGGGCGTAGGCGAAAAACTTGCTTATTTTTTTGTAGCCGATGCGACGTCTCGCTCAGCTGCGGAACTCGCCTCCGTAAATAAAAATACAGGCGTGTTTTTCTCCATGAAAACACGCAAAATCATCGCCTATAATCTTGCCAAAGAAGAGTAAATTTCTGAGTCGACGAAAGCTATTTCTGAGGCTAGCGCAAAGGCAAACGAGACTGAGGAGCCGCTGGTAAAGTCCCTGTTTTCTGGCTTCTCAAAAGGGACAAAGTCTATGCACAAGTTGTTGAAGACGCAAAACATACCTCGCTCAAGCATATTATTCGCTCGGAAGCAAAGCCTGATGTTTATAGCGATAAATATTCCTCTTGAATACGGCCGTTTCCTCTGTCGAAGAATTAACCATTCTAAAGAATTTGCAGTTAGACGCAATCATATCAACACTGTTAAAAACTTTGGGAATCAAGCGAAACGACGGCTTAGAAAGTTTAACTGCTTGGTGAAGGAGTTTTTCAATTTATTCCTTCAAGAACGTATGCGGCGGTTCAACTATCCGAGCCAGAAATTACGATTGCAAGTCCTCAAAAAATGGATTAAAACCTGTCATAAAGAACTTGAACTCAAGAATAAAAAATAACTTTATCTAGGTTAGCCCCGAGATTATTATCGCTGCGTCGTCAAAGTTTGGCAGAACCATCCCCTACACACTCAAACAGCATTGTATGAAAAATTGACTAATTTTAGGACGTTAAAGGATAATTCTCAAATGCGGCATAGTTTCTTTTCAAACTCAAGGTTCGTCCTCATCGATTTTATTGATCATAAAAGAATGTCTTTCGTCAAACGTAGTCGTCGCGAATATTTCTAAGCATCTTACCGCATGTTCTACCGAGATAAAGTTGGAGCCTAAGCATATAATGTTCGCGTTAAACGTTTCTCTCGCCATTTGAGGAATATCTATACGGTTGCAAAATACCGCTCTAATCCCTTTGAACCTATTGGCTGCGATTGTCATTCCAAGCCCGAAGTAGCCTATTAACACGCCGAATGTTTCATCATTACTTAAAACATACTCTGAGATTCTCTTAGCATAGCCGACATAATCGACTGGAATGCAATCGTTTTCAGCGCCGAAATCGACAATGTAAAATCCTCTTTCTTTAAGTCTCTCTATTATGTCTTTTTTAAGCCAATATCCTCTGTGATCAGACGCTATAACTATTGATCTAAACGACGACATGTTTATCGCCTCCTATATAGTCTAAAATGTTCCCCAGCGTTTCAGAGATTTGATGTCTATGCGCTATCAAATCAATCATCCCGCGTTCTTTTAAAAACTCAGACTTTTGAAAACCTTCCGGTAGTTTACACTTTATCGTTTTTTCAATTACCCTCGCTCCAGAAAATCCGATTAATGCTTTCGGCTCGGCGATATGAATGTCTCCCAACATTGAAAACGAAGCCAAAACTCCGCCGGTTGTCGGGTTTGTAAATACGTTAATATAAGGCAATCCGCTTTCCTTTAAATTACAAAGAGCGGCGATTGTGGACGGCATTTGCATTAAAGACAATATTCCCTCCTGCATTCTTGCTCCGCCGGACGCTGTAAATCCTATGAGAGCGGCGTTATGATCAATAGCAAAATTAATGGCCTTTGCAAACGACTTTCCGAAAGAAAGCCCCATAGAGCCTCCCATAAACGCGAAATTCATAACGAACGCGACGGCTTGACGTCCTTTAATCGTTCCACAGGCTATAGAAATTACGTCTTGAGCGCCTGTTTTTTGTCTTGCTTCTTTTAGTCTGTCTGAATATTTTTTTAAGTCTTTATATTTTAACGGGTCGTCGATAACCCTAACTATCTTTATGTCCTCGTATTTCCCATCGTCAAAAATAGATTCGAATCTAGCTTTTGCCGGCAAGGAGAAATGATAGGAACAGTAGCTGCAAACCATCAAGTTATTTTTTAATTCTTGAGAGTAAATTAATTTGTCGCATTCGGGACATTTTGTCCAAAGATTATCCTTTACGGGCGAACGCCCGATAAATGTTTTTATCCTTGGAACGACAATATTATTTATCCAGCTCATAAGTCTTTAAAAACAACTTCCCTCTACAAGAATATTAGTGTGTTTCATTTTTGCGACGTTGTAAAGTTATTATTAACATCAGTCTGAATATAGTTCGTATTGAAATGAGTCGCCAAGGATTAACGCAATGTAAATTTTTGTAAGAACTAAGTTCTCTTTAGGCGAATATAAATGATAGCAAAAATCCTGGTTACTCGGATGTTTTCGAGTCGCGACAGACGACGCGTAAATAAATTACGGATTTTAGAATTATTGGGAATCACGGGGAATCGCTCCTTAACATTTAGTAAACCCCGTTAACAACTAATCTTGGCTAGCATTGCTTTTCAAGGCATTTTCCTATACAAACCGCCGTATGCAAGATATCGGAGAATATTTCTAAACCACAAAAATGTTTCACGTGAAACATTTTAAAAAACCCTGGACTCAAGGCAAACGGAAAAGTCCCAATAGTTCTTGATATAAATATGCCTAGACGCTATTTAATTCTATCCCATATAGGGTTCTTAATTTTTTTTAAGAGTTCGTAGCGCGCGGCCAACTCGGTCTCGTCCAATTCAAAATGTCGCGGTTCTATTATTTTCATCGACTCGTCGGCGGAATTATTTATGAAACCGTTGTCCCTCGCGGTATCGAAAAGTCCTTTTTGTAGTAATTCGACCGACATATTTATATATACAGCCGCTAAAAGTTCGGCGTCTATCAACGCCCCGTGTTTTGTTCTTAGGGTGGAATTAATTGAAAACCTACGACATAACGCGTCGAGAGTCGACGGCGAGCCAGGGTACTTTTCTTTCGCCATAACGAGCGTATCCACAACTCTATTGTTTTGAAGCGGAGAAATCCCAATAAGCGATAGTTCGTTATTTAAAAACCCAATATCGAATGGGGCGTTGTGAATAACGAGCTTATCGTCCGCTACAAATTCTAAAAATTCTTGGCATACCTCGGGAAACGGCTTGAATTGTTTTAAGAAAGAGTAAGTTAAGCCGCTGATTTCCGCCGCCGCGCTTGACACTTCTCTTTGAGGATTAACGTAAGTATGGAACGTCGGGCCGGTAATTTTTTTGTCTACAATTTCAACGCAGCCGATTTCAATAATCTTATCTCCGTCGATAAAAGAAAGCCCCGTTGTCTCGGTATCTAAGGCAAGTTCTCTCATTCTTTGATCAAAACTCCTCGGTATCTATAGATAATATCAACGATAAGCTTCGACGCGCAAATCATTTGTCGTTTTTAACCGACTTCTTTTTTGAGAGAGGGTGGCATCTATCGTACGCGTCCGAGATATATTTTTGAGCGACGTCTGCGTAAATTTGAGTCGAGGAAATCGAGGAATGTCCCAATAATTCTTGAATGCTTCTTAAATCCCCGCTGCTTTCCATTAGGTGAGTCGCGCAGCTATGTCTTAACGCATGCGGCGTTACGCTATCCGATAGATTAAGCGTTTTCCTCGCTTTCCGAACCAGTTTTTGAATGGCGCAAGGAGATAATCTATCTCCGTTCTTATTAACGAACAAGGCTTCGGTTTCTGGAAATTTGCATTCTTGAATATAATCGAGCGCTACGTTTTTTATTTTATCCAGAAGCGGAATCATTCTAGCTTTTCCCCCCTTCCCGATTACTTTTATAGAACCGGACGAATTGATTATATCAGATTTATTTAAGCTTAGAGCTTCGCTTATTCGAAGCCCGACGGAGTAGATTAAAATCAATAAGGCTTTGTCTCTCTTAATAATCCACGGCGTTTGTTTCATATCGGAGACAGCGTGTAAGACATCGTTAATTTGTTCTATAGACAGCGGGCGAGGAAGCGTTTTTTCGATCTTCGGCGATTTCATGGTTAAGATATCGCTACCGTCTATAATCTTCACTTCGACGAGGTATTTCAAAAAACTCTTTAACGCGGCCAAACCTCGCGAGATTGTCCTTGCGCTTTCTCCCTCTCCTTTTCTTCGTAAAATCCAAGAGCGGACGTCGTTTTTCTCCAATTTCTTTATATGCTCTATGGAAATAGATTCGCCCCTATATTCTTCAAGAAATCGGAGCAATAATTTTAAATCGGAAGCGTAAGATTTGACTGTGTTAAGCGATAAAGATTTAGAATTTTGCAAGTTTTTCATCCAACTATTTAGAAGCGTTTTTACTTCCGAATTTCCCATTTATTAGCCCTGCTTCGTAATCAGTTTAATTAAGTATAGCAAAACGATTATATTTGCGATTTTAAAAACGTTTAAAATCCAAAATGAACTTGCCTCGACACTTCGGAAACTTCATGGTTAGCCAATTCTGATCATCTGATGAAAACAATTCTTAAAATCGTCTAAATGCTCGGCGCTTGCGTATAATCTCAAAATTATGCAAATTTTCCGCCTTGTTTAGTGTATAATCAACTTAATTTGACAATACGATTTTAACGACATGTTTGCGGTTTGCGATAACGATAATATAAGGGTTCATTTTATAGGTCTTGGAGGCATAGGAGTAAGCGGAATTGCCGAAATTCTACATTCTCTCGGTTATATTGTTCAAGGTAGCGACAAAGCGTATTCCCAAAATATCGAAAGGCTTGAGAAACTAGGCATCGTCGCCTTCATCGGTCACGATGAAAAAAATGTTGAAAACTCCGATATAGTCGTGTTTTCATCGGCAATTAAGCCCGACAATCCAGAATTAAAAAAAGCCAGAGAATTAAAAATACCCTGTCTTCCAAGAGCGGAAATGTTATCGCAATTAGTCCGATTAAAAAAATCGGTGGTCGTCGCTGGTTCTCACGGGAAAACCACCGTTACTTCCATTTGCGCTTCAATCTTAGACATGGCGTCGCTCTCCCCAACAATCTTTAACGGCGGAATTATTAATGCTTATAAAACCAATGCAAAGATTGGCTCGGGAGATTGGGCGGTTATCGAATCCGACGAATCCGACGGCAGTTTTACGCAATTTTTCCCCACAATAGGAATTATCACAAATATCGATAAAGAACATATTCTCAATTACGGTTCTTTTGAAAACCTGAAATCCGCGTTTAAGGCGTTCATAAATAACCTGCCTTTTTACGGAGCGGGAATAGTATGCATAGACGATAAAAACGTCGCGGATATAATAAAAGACGTTTACGATAGGAAGATCATTACATACGGCATTGATAAACCCGCTACCTTCAACGCTATAAATATAAGAAAGGATTCTTGCGGCTCAATGTTTCACGTGAAACATTTTGACGATATCATAGAAGACGTAAGCATCCCTCTCTTAGGAAATCATAATATTTTGAACGCATTGTCGGCAATCGCCATGTCTTACGAACTAAAGATCGATATCAATATCGTGAAATCAACGTTGGCGTCGTTCGCCGGAGTCGATAGGAGATTCACAAATTTGGGACGTATAGGCGACGTCGCTGTTATAGACGATTACGCTCACCACCCGACTGAAATAAAAACTCTTCTCAAATCCGCGCGTCAAAGAACTACTGGAAAGATTACGATCATATGCCAGCCGCACAGATTCACTAGGCTTAATACTCTATTCAAAGAATTTTGCGGCTGTTTCGATGAGGCGGACAAGATAATAATAGTTCCCGTATATAAAGCCGACGACGCGCAATCGGCTAAGCTAACGTCGACTGATTTATATGAAAACCTGAAAAGCAAGGACAAAGACGTGAAGTTTGCAAACGATAAAAACGAGCTGGAAAATTTATTAAAAAATATGATCGATTCCGAAGAGCTTAAGGCAAACGACATAATACTGTTCGCGGGAGCGGGAGATATTTCAAAATGGGCGCGTGAAATAGTTTCCAAAATAGGTTGTCGTTCATGAAAAAGTGGGCGTTTATTGGAGGCATTTTAGTTTGCGGCGTTTTATTTTTCTTGTCGGGAACATTAATCGGATACTCTGCATACGATAAAGAACTCAAATCCGCAGCGACTGAAAAAGCAAAACCGTCTAGAAAACCTTCGAAACAAATAAACCCGCTTATTGGGAACATAGTAAAATCTAAAATAAGAGCAAGAATTACTTCCAAAGTTCGAATTCCAAGTTCGCCGGCTATTGCAAAAGCCAAAACGTATAGTCGGATGCTAGCTTCCTAATAAAAAGCGTGAGAATCGTCCCTCTATATCTTGCTTTTTCAACCACTCTTTGTAATATAAGCCGCCGCTTATAAAGCACTAGGAAGTCATACCGCAACATACGGTTATAACTTTGACGTACGATTCTACAAAATGTAGGGAAACATACTTAAGGGAATTATATACGACGCTAGTAAACGGCAGGGACAACGGGACCATAGTCCCATGCTTGGATTTCATCCGTAAATAACGGAATTTTATTATATTCAACTAAATGCAGAGCTTGAGCATAGCCGAGTACTTATATTACTCATAATGTCCCCAACATGAAATTAACTCTATTTTCTTATCCTTATCAAATATTCTATACACGAACCGATGTACAGTGTTAAGCCGACGACTATATATA
>JAISID010000006.1 GCA_031262205.1 Holosporales bacterium
ACTACTTAACCTATGCAAGCATAGCTTTATGCATATCGTGAATTATAAGAGGGGGCGGCGGCTTGTTCGGCGGCTTCGCCGAACCCGAGCTTCGCAGCTCGGCCGCAGTTAATACTGCGGAAGCCGCTGCCTCCTCAAAAATGAGATTTTAAAAGGTTAATTAAGATTGGAAAAAATAAATTACTTGTTAAAAATAAGGGAGTCATACCATGACGTCCTAAAACCTTATTTGTAGCTAATCAGTTCGTTCATTTCAGTTAAGTTTCTCGTATACAACCGTTGTTTATAGGGTATCGGGGAATGATTCCCAAGAATAATTTATGAGAATCGGCCATTGATTCATAAGAGCTGTATACAAGGATTGTAACCAAGAGGTAATGACCAAATATAAAAGCTGGCTTTAATTACGAATAAGTCTTCAAGAATGGCGCGTAAGCTCTATTACGCCTATATACCGTCGCTACAAGCCAAAAACATTTTCTAAACTATCTCCACGATAAGTTGCAAGCGACTGTTTTATATACGCATTTATATATACGGCACATCTTATAATATTTATCTTTTGGCTCCTGCGATTATACCGATTTACTATGCGCAGCTTGTCAAGGGACGCTTCGCTTTGCTCGGCTCTCACGCCCTTGACAAGACGCTTTATAAATCGGTCTCGTTTCTCTCGTTCCAAAAGAAAAATATTATTTGGGGAAGCATTTGATCGTATAATCCGAGATTTTTTTAGCGAATATTTTTAAGCGCCGACTTCGTCTTCAAGATCGTATATTCTTGATTCCAGCGCAATATATCGAACGTTATTTTCCGATACGCGACATGATCTTTAAAAAACCTCGCCGACGAATATACCAGGAGACGGTTCCCGTCGTTTATACAGAATGTTTATAAACCTGTTTCAATTAAAAGCTATCTAATCTTGACTAGGATTTTTTATAATTTTAACATCCCATGTTTTCGAGTCTTGGTTAAGCGAATATAACGCGGCTTCTGAAAACTCTGGAGAGTGTTTAGTTATTACGCTATATGGTTGCAAGTCGCCGCCAAGTTTTTCAAATTTTACTTCAAATACGTTTTTCTTGAACAGCGAAGGGATTATGCCCATAACATCCTCGATAGAATCTACTTTTTTGCCGTCTATTGAAATTATCTTGAATGCTCCGTCGTTGTAATTGCCGTCTATTGGGGAAGAAACGGCGGCAAATGGCGAACCGCCTTCGCTGTCGATTATGTATACCCCCTTGCTTCCTTTTCCAAACGCTAATTTTATTTCATTTGTAGTTTCGAAAAATGTCGTTCCAGCAAAAGATAGAAGTTTTACTTTAGATAGGGAATTCAGTTCGTATGTTGGGACTTCTACTTCTTTCTTCTTCCCATTTCTATATATTGTGAATATTATTGGTTTACCAGCTTTTTCTCTCGCTATCTCGTCTATTCTTATAAGGTTTGATCCTATTATTTCTCCATCTACTTGCCATATTATGTCTCCAGTTTCAAGTTGTAGCTTATCCGCTCCAAAAGCGTCTAATTTTTTACTAATGTAGAGTATTTTATCGTTTGAATTTGGGAATGTCTTTTCATACTCTTCGATTGCGTTCTCTGGAATTTTCCCAGCTTTGAAAGCGTCTTGGAGAGACGTATAGTTAGGGATAAATCCGTAGAAGTGTCTATGGAATGGTTTTCCTTGTTTTATTGAATCGACGACTGGCTTGAAATAAGCATTCGGTAAAGCGGCTCCCGATACAAACTTTCCGCCGTATAGTATCCCGATTACCTCGCCTTTAGAATTAAAAACAGGAGAACCGCTAGCTCCTGGAGCCGATAGTCCAGAAAATTGGAAAGATTGTTCCGCGATTGCTTTAAGCCATAAAATGCTTTCCGTATCAAATATATATCCTTGATATGTTGAAAACTCGCTTCTGACAGAGTTGCCCATAGCGTATACGCTCATGTTAATGGAAGGAGCCGCATCTGCGAATTTGAGAGCGGAACAGTATTGAGGAATATCGTTTTTGTTAACGGATAAGACTGCGAAGTCGTAGCATGGGTCTATATATTCTAATTTTGCTTCAGCTTTTTTCCCGTTGCCGAATTTTACTTCATACGTACAAACCGCCATTTCTCCCGCGATGTGCGCATTTGTCATTATTAATCCTTTTTCAGAGTCTACTATGAAACCCGTGCCGAACCATAATTTTGCATTTACACATTTGTCGAGAATAACATGAGCCGTTACGGTGATCGTTACGACTCCCTTTCTTATCATGTTGAAAAGTTGTTTTTGATCGACCTCTTTCTCGTTTTTATGTTCGACGCTCGCTTGGTTATCGTCGGGTTGAGAAGAAATTGAAGTTGAAAGAAGCGGAATGAGAGCAAGAGAACAAAGAATTAAATTAAAGCGATTCATTAGTTGTAACAATGGGAAATAATTGAAATTCAATAGATAAGGTACTAGACGACTACGGCCTTGTCAACAAACTAAATTTGTAACGTCGCAACGGACGAGGCAAAAGATAAATAAAAATGAAACAATCCCTTTAATATTTTAGAAACCTCGTTTACAGCTAATCGATTTGGAAATCATACCCTAACGCCCTAAAACCTAATTTGCAGCTAATCAATTCTAATCAGTTTTTGCTCGTTTCAGTTGGGCTTCTTATATATAACCTGGTATCAGAGAGCGATTTCGAACAAAAATGGTGGGCCCTGTAGGACTCGAACCTACGACAACTCCGTTATGAGCGGAGGGTTCTGACCAACTGAACTAAAGGCCCCCTTTTCACTTAAAATAGCCTACCAGCGTTGCCAATGCGAAGTCAATTTGTTTTTTAGCGACTAGATAAAACAGAATAATTCCTCGTTTAAGAACACTGGGAAAGCTCTTTTATTTATTGTCGATTTTGGACTAAGCCGTACGTTTATTATTCGAGTCAAAGAGATGTTTTTATTTGGATGAAGCATATATATTTTGTTAAACTGCAGGCATGAAGTTTTCTTGTTAAACTTAGGTATTTCTTATGAGTTTAGACGCAAGGTTACAACAATTTAAACATAAGATGGAATTGTCTTTGGAAGGACTTTCTAAGGAACTATCTGGAATAAGAGCTGGTCGAGCTTTTACCGCTCTTTTAGAGCCGATAAAAGTCGAGGCGTACGGAGTCTTGACGCCTATGAATCAGGTGGGGACTATATCGGCTCCCGACGCAAGATTACTGTCGGTCAACGTTTGGGACAAAGGATTAGTCAAAAGCGTGGAAAAGGCTATAAGAGAAAGCGGAGCGAATTTAAATCCCGTTATAGACGGGCAGGTAGTGAAAGTTCCAATTCCGCCGCTTTCAAACGAGAGAAGAACGGAACTGTCGAAATTGGCCGGTAAATATGCCGAGGATTCTAAAATAGCGATAAGGAACATTAGAAGAGACGCCATGGATTTTATTAAAGCCTTAGAGAAAAATAATGAAATAGGAGAGGATGAGATGAAAAGGTTGTCAAATACCGTTCAAGAGTTGACCGACGATTTTTCTAAGCAAATAGATGCCGTTCTTGCGGCAAAACAAAAAGATATAACTCAAATATAAGAGTTTTAAATGCGTAAATTATTTCATTATCCACTTTGCGGGTTTTCAAGAATAGCTCGGTTTTTGATGAATGAAAAACATCTGGATTATGAAATGATTTACGAGTCTCCCTGGTCGCCGTCCGACGA
>JAISID010000025.1 GCA_031262205.1 Holosporales bacterium
GCAAAGATTTTTCCCTTCCGCTTTAAAAACCCAAAAACAGAAGTTTCCTAGGCAGCTACGACCTCTTTTTCAGCGAATACATAGCTCTCCAAAATAGCTTTCGTCAAGCTCGAATATGCCGATGTCTTCGTCATGTTCGATGAAGTTCTATTGCGAGATAAGTTCGAGAAAAGTATTCTAACAAAGGTTGATCGCATTGCGATTCAACCAGAGTATCAGACATACAGAAGACTCTGTAATGTCATATCTAAAATATATAATAATCTACTTGTTCTTATAGCCCCATTAGTCTCCTGATCTTTTTCATATTTTCCCTTTACTGACTTATTCCCCCCTAGTCGCGAGCCTAATCCAATTTCTCTTCGTTAACATCGGTATTTTAGATTCTGAAGAGAAATGTTTGCGGCATTCTATAATTGCCGCGATGTTTTCGGAGGAGCGTTGTCGATAATGGGAAGGCGTTAATTTAGAGTTAGTTTATTATAAACAGAGTTTTGAGGCGGTATATCGGCAAGAAAAATATTATGGAGGAGTTTCGTCTTTAATGCCGACTACGCTTTATGCGGGACTATACAAAACGTTTTCAACCTAATCTGTAATAGACAAGCTAATGTCGCTTTGGAATTTGAACGACTCGCAAATATGTTCTTTTGTAAGGCCGCGCTTGGAGGTTACGACTGCGCTGCGGAATAATTCTCTTTCAATTTCGCGCCGGGGCGGCCGTACGCGTCGTTAAAATCCTTCTTAGCAAACATTGAAAATTCGTTGTTAAAATGCGATAATGCTAGCGTTAAAGAGCCTTGAAAAGCAATAATTTCAGAGAAAGACAACATGAAAGATTACCTAACTATATCGCAAGCGCGAGACGGCCTTAAAAACAAAGAATTTTCTTCCGTAGAGCTAACGAAGCATTATCTTGAGAAAATCGACGAGTTTAAGGAGCTTAACGCTTTTATAACTGTCGAGCCGGAAAAAGCTCTCGAAGCCGCTAAAAAAGCGGACGAAAATATAGCGAAAGACAGGGACGCTCCGCTGCTTGGGGTTCCTATCGCCGTTAAAGATTTGTTTTGTACTAAAGGAACAAGAACGACCGCCGCTTCAAAGATACTGTCGGAGTTTGTTCCCGAATACGAATCGACCGTCACCCGAAACCTTCTCGACAACGGAGCGGTATTTATCGGGAAGACAAACATGGACGAGTTTGCGATGGGATCGACTAATATAACAAGCTATTTCGGGCCTTGTTTTCTGAGGTATAGAAGCCGTTCCAATAAAGAAGAACCGCTTGTGCCCGGCGGTTCGTCCGGCGGTTCCGCGACGGCTGTCGCCTCCGATTTATGCGTCGCCGCGATAGGCTCCGACACCGGCGGCTCTATAAGGCAGCCTGCGGCGTTTTCCGGCCTTGTGGGGATTAAGCCCACGTACGGTTTGTGCTCTAGGTATGGGATGGTAGCGTTCGCTTCGTCTTTAGATCAAGCTGGACCTCTCGCCAAGAACGTTAAGGACGCCGCTATTATGCTGCAATCTATGGCTAGCTACGACGACAAAGATTCGACGTCGGAAAAGGTCGATATTCCAAATTACTCCGATGCGGTCGGCCAGTCTGTTAAGGGCATGAAGATCGGAATAGCGAAGGAGTTTACGGAAGGGCTTAGTCGGGAGAATGCGGCTTTGCTCGAGAAAGCGGAGGAGTGGCTTGTCGAGGCCGGTTGCGAACTGGTAAATATTTCTTTGAAAACGGTTCCTTACGCTCTGCCGACGTATTATATAATAGCCCCCGCCGAAGCGTCGTCGAACCTCGCGAGATACGACGGCGTAAGGTATACGCTTAGGTCTGAGGATTCCCAAAGTATCGACGATTTGTATGCGAACTCGCGAACGGAAGGGTTCGGCGAGGAGGTTAAAAGGAGGATTCTAACTGGGACGTACGTTTTGTCCGCTGGTTTTTACGACGCTTATTACGCCAAGGCTCTTAAAATCAGGCGGATGATCAGAGACGATTTCCAATGCAACGCTTTCTCGAAAGTCGATATGGTTTTGACCTTAACGACTCCGAGCGCGGCCTTTGGAATCAATAAATCTAATAGCATGTCTCCCGTCGAGATGTATTTGAACGACATATTTACGGTTACCGCCAATATAGCGGGAATCCCTGGAATTTCCACGCCCGCCGGGCTATCGCTGGACGGTTTGCCTATGGGCGTTCAGCTGCTGGGGCCTCGATTTAGCGAGGCGTCGCTTTTCAAAACCGCCGCAGTGATTGAAAAATCAGCCGATTTCGAGAATCTTAGAAAAACGATATCTTTAGGATAAGGGTTTAAAAGGAGGTTAATATGAGAAAAGACGAAGCGAATATTTACAGTTGGCCAAAGAAAGAATTTGAAGAATTTGTAAATGGGAAAAAGTATTGGGAGGATTTGTCGCCAGGGGCTAGAGAATTTGCCGAACAAATTTTGAGAGATATAAGGATTAGAGAATTACCGTACGTTTTGTCTATCGAAGGAGGTTTCGGTACGGGGAAGACTCACTTCATCACTAGATTTTGCGAATATGTAAAAAACGAAGGAAAAATAAAAGCCGTTTATATGAGCGCTTTTGAATACGATTACGTCGCAAACCCTATGATCTGCATTACTGAGTCAATAATCAGGGAGTTTGGCGAATCTTCTAATGAGCTTTTTATAAAGGCAACGTCAATAATATTTAATATTTGTTCTCATTTTTCTGGCTTAAAGTTGAAACTTGATGATGTAAAAGAATTTTTTAATAAAAAAGACCCTGTTCAGGAATTTAAAGAGTATTTATCTAAAATGATAAAAGAAAACGGCAGGCGTTTAGTTTTAATAGTCGATGAATTAGACAGGTGTAAACCGGATTTTGCAATTCGCTTGTTGGAAGTACTTAAACACTGTTTTAATATCGACGGTCTGTTTGTGATTTTGGTATTGAACTACGATTGTTTTGTTCAGTCTTTAAAAAGCGTATACGGCCAAAATTTTGGAGAATCCGCTAAAAACGACGATAAAGGCGAGCGTTATATTGATAAATTCGTTGATGATAGATTGCCGATGTATGTTCCGACCGAAGAAGAATATGCAAAGATTGTTTCTGATTTTGCGGAAAAGAAAGGTGTTCCGAAGGAAAGATTTAATTTTAGTATGTCTTATGAAAAATACAAAAATAATCTGATGTATCAAATATTTCTTCAAAATAAACTTACTATGAGACAGGCGGGGAAAGCGTTAGAATTTATAGCCGCAAATTCAGAGGCGAATGAATTGTTTCTGTATTTGGTTTGTAGAAAGATCGTTAATGAAAACAGACAAGTTAGTAGAGCTTATATAGAGCCTAGCGACAACGAGCGTAACAGAGAATATAAAAAGAGAGTAGAAATTGCTGGAAATTTAGGAAATTATTTAAGAGAAAATAGATATTCGAAACAACTAAAAGATTTTGCGGCTGAGCATGGACTATATCAACTTATTTATGGATATGGAGAAAATTTTTATGACAATCTTAAAAAACAAGTCGTTAGTTATTCGAAAGATATATTTAAAGACAATGGAAACGCCGCTCCGTTTGCGGAAGCGTATCTTTCGGAAGTGTTTGAAAAGCTCAGAGCTATAGTATTACCTCCCATCTCAGTCCAATATTAATAGGAAACCGTCTGAATTTCAAACGAAAAACGCGTTTCCCCTATGGGAGAAAAAAGTTTTTGATCTTCTTGTAAAATCTACGTTACACTAAAAATAGACGCGTATTGGAAAGTTAAAGCAAGCGCTCTTTGCATACGTTGTTCCCACATGAAGTTTCCCCAAAGTAGAAGATTTATTTTACGTCGCGGTTTTCACGGCGTTGCCCGCGACTTGCGACGTTTAATAATATCGGGGATTTTCTAAATTCAAAAGCGGAATCGTTCCCTACCGCCTATAGCGGCCATATGCGAAAAAAACCGACTAAAACAAGCGTACGACAGGTATGGTTCCCATCAAAATTTTAAAGAAAGGAATAATTATGAACACAATAATTGAACAATCTAAAAGCCCAGCCTTGGAATTAAGCGTTCTTAAGGCTCATCTAAGAATCGCTCACGATCACGAAGACGATTACCTGAAGACCGTTATAAACATGGCGACGGAGATATTGGAAACCAACATTGAAAAGCCGATATTAAAAAAGAAATATCGATACGTTCATTATAACGACGAATTTGTTTCCTCAAGAAGGATAACTCTTCCCGTTCGGGAGGTGAGGGGGATTATATCGGTTAAAGAACTACCGCCCGTTGCAGCCGTTAAAGAACCGTTGCCGGATAGGAAAAACGACAAGGTTTCGTATCGCGTCTTGAACGATAACGACAGGACTATTATTGTAACGAACGGTTCGAAGCGGCCGATTGAAATAAAGTACGCCGCCGGGATGACCGGAAACGCCGATAAAATCCCAAAAGATTTGCAATTCGCTATCTTGCAGATTGCGAAGAATATTTACGAATGTTCCGAGGAAGACGTTTTGGAATCTAAATATATAAAACATATCGTAAATTCGCATAGAACTCTTTCTATAAATTAGGAGGAATTAAAATGAACTTAACATCTGCGTTGCGAGAAGAGGTAACCCTGCTGGAAGATAATCAAGACGCGTCTAAAACGACGACTCGCATGTATAACGAAGTTCTTAAAACGAGGGCGTCTATCTCTCGAATAGGAACGGAAAACGGAAACGAGCTGCTGGATGTTATAATCCTAAAGCCTCCGATTAAGTTTAAACAAACGCCGTTTTCCGCATTGCGATGGAATAACGGAGATTATAAATACAAAGGAACTTTCAAAGAACATAAAGAAAAGTATTTGAAAGGCGTCGTCGCCAGAGTTTCGTGAAAGAACTTCCAATAAAAACGCAACGGCTTTTCAGCAAAAGTTCTTCTGCGGTTACGTGAAAATAGTTACAATATTAATATCGATAGAAAAGCGACGCAGTATGTTTAAAGATTTGATTGACCTTATTAATGTCTTATCGAGGCGAGATTTTGCAAATGCGTCGAATGATTTAATTGAATATGTAAACAACGCGAAAGATTTTGCCGATATATTAGAACAAATAGGAACTATACCCGAGTCAATCAAACACGATTCGACGGAAGAAAAACTTTTTGCAAAAGCCTCCGACGCAGTTTTAGCTCGGGCGTTTAGGGAGTTGGGATTAAAAGCTACGGTAATAAAAGAGCGAGGCGATTCGGCGGACGTCGCGATAGAATCTAGCTTATATGGATATGCCGCCGTCGCGGATGCTAAAGCGTTTAGAATGAGTCGAACTGCTAAAAATCAAAAGGATTTTAAAATCGCCGCTCTTTCTAGCTGGAAACAGGACGCCGATTACGCGATACTTTGCGCTCCGTATTTTCAATATCCTAGATTTCAAAGTCAGATATATTCGCAATCTATTGACTACAACGTTTGCTTATTTAGTTGGGAACATTTAATTTTTATGATTAGCAAGGGGATAAAAGAATCGTTAAAAGTTAAATTATCTGATTTTTGGAATTTTGGAGAAATCTATTCCCATCGCGTTTTGGCGTTTGAGCGTAAAAAATATTTTATGGATAAGTTTAACGAATCAATTACGAACGCTTTACAGATTGACAAAAATATTTTCGCAGATTTTCTTAAAAGCTATATAAACAAAATAAGCGAAAGAAGCGTCGTCGAGAAAACTTATTGGAAGGAAGTCAAATCCGATATACAAAATTATTCGAAAGAAAAAGCGATTAAAGAATTGCTCAAAGCAATGAAGATTGACGAGAAGATATTTCAGATCGACGCGTATGTGGAGGGAGCGCGTTATGATTGACGAGTTTGTCTTGGGCGATTCGGTAAATGTAATCAAGTCTATCCCAGACGATTACGTTCACGCGATTATCTCCGATATTCCTTATGGGATAGGGTACGAAGACTGGGACGTTTTGCATAATAATGCAAATTCCGCTTTAGGCGGAGCATCCGCCGCTCAAATTGAAATGGGAGGCTTGTTCAAACGTAGAGGTAAACCGTTAAACGGCTGGAGCGCCGCCGATAAATTAATATCGTTGGAGTATCAAAACTGGTGCGGTTTATGGGCGTCGGATTGGTTAAGGGTGTTGAAACCAGGCGGCAGTTGCTTTGTTTTCGCCGGCAGACGTTATTCGCATAGATGCGTCGTAGCCTTAGAAGACGGCGGCTTTACTTTAAAAGATGTGTTGGCTTGGGAAAAATCGTCCGCTCCGCATAGAGCGCAACGTATTTCCGAGATATATAAAAGACGAGGCGACAATAGAAACTCGTTAAAATGGAAGGGGTGGAGAGTCGCTAATTTAAGGCCTTTGTTCGAACCGATCCTATGGTTTCAAAAGCCTTATAGAATAGGCGGGACTATAGCGGACAACATGCTTGAATACGGCGTTGGAGCATGGAACGAGCAAGCGTTAGAAACGTATAATTTAAACGACGAATCAACGTATTCAAATGTTCTCAAAGTTAAAGCCGATAAAAACGACCGGGGATTACATTCGACACAGAAGCCTTTAAAACTAATGGAATGCTTAATTTCTTTGGTAACGAAGAAAGGTCAAATTGTTTTAGATCCATTCGCCGGCTCTGGAACGACTTGCGTAGCGGCTAAATGTTTAGATAGACGTTATATAGGGATAGAAATTGACGAAAAGATATTTAACATAGCCAAAAAAAGACTAAGCGACCTTGTAAAACAAAGTTCTTTTAGAGAGTTTGTCGCAACCGTATAATCGCGGCTTTTGTAGAAATCGTTCTTTAACGTCCTAGAAATTTTATTTCCGTTTAAAATTTCATATTTGAGGGGGCGGCGGCTGCCGCAGTATTAACTGCGGCCGAGCTGCGAAGCTCGGGTTCGGCGAAGCCGCCGAACAAGCCGCCGCCCTCTCAAATTGGAAATCGTCCTCCGACACCCTATAAATAGTAGTTGTATATGAGAAACCCAACTGAAATGAGCAAAAATATTACCGATTAGAATTGATTGGCTGCGAATAAGGTTTTAAGGGCGTTAGGCGATGATTCCGTTCTAATTTATCTACTGCGCGTCGCGGACGTATGATTTCCTTTAAATTAGCCGCGATTGCTTTTTGGTTGCGGCTTTACGTCCGATTGCGATTTATATGGAGCGAGGAATAAACTCAAAGTTAAAAAACGAATTTAAAAAAGAACGTTTCTCAAAGGCGGGCGAATGTTCGCTATCTTTGGCCTGCGATTTGTTATATTATATACAATATGATTGATCTTATAACTTCGTAAAAATTAATAATGTTTGATTATCTTACTAAAATTTTCGGCAGCTACAACGCCAGACTTATAAAAAAATACAGAAAAATAGTCGAGGAGATTAATAGTTTAGAGGATTCGTTGGTTAAACTGTCCGATCGTGATTTGGCGAACAAAACGAACGAATTTAAAGAAAAACTTGCGAACGGACAAACGCTGGACGATATCCTTGAGGAAGCGTTCGCGGTAGTCAGGGAAACGTCTAGGAGAGTCTTAGGGATGAGGCATTTCGACGTTCAGTTAATCGGCGGAATCGCATTGCATAACGGGCACATAGCCGAGATGAAAACGGGAGAAGGAAAAACGCTTGTCGCGACTTTGGCAGTTTATTTAAACGCCCTTTCAGGCAAGGGAGTTCACGTCGTAACCGTAAACGATTATTTGGCGAAAAGAGACGCCGAATGGATGGGGCGAGTATATAAATTCCTCGGTCTTACGGTTGGAGTTATCGTCGGCGAGATGTACGACGAACAAAAAAGAGAGGCTTACAACTCCGATATTACGTATGGAACGAATCATGAGTTTGGGTTTGATTATCTAAGAGACAATTTGAAATTCAACGAATCCGACATGGTTATGAGACCTTTTAACTTCGCGGTTATAGACGAGGTAGACAGCATATTAATCGACGAGGCGAGAACTCCGTTAATTATATCCGGAGCCGACGACAACGCCTCGAAGTTGTATGTCGCCGTCGACGCGGTCGTCAAAACGATTACGAAGGAAGATTACGAAAAGGACGAAAAGAATAGAGTCGTAACGCTAACTGATAAAGGCGTCGAGAAAGTCGAAGAAGGGCTTAGAAAAATAGGTTTGTTAAAAGGTTCGTCCCTTTACGATTTAAGCAACATAACGATCGTATATCACGTTAACTGCGCGTTAAAGGCAAATAAGATATTTGCAAGAAACATAGATTATATGGTGAGAAACGGGCAAGTTTTGATCATAGACGAATTTACGGGGCGAGTCATGGAAGGCCGGAGGTATTCCGAAGGTCTTCACCAAGCTCTTGAGGCGAAGGAGGGAGTCGAGGTTCAAACCGAGAGCCAGACTATAGCTACTATTTCTTACCAAAATCTTTTTAGATTATATCCTAAACTTTCTGGAATGACCGGCACCGCGATGACGGAAGAAACGGAATTCGATGAAATTTATAAACTTAGAGTCGTTAGTATTCCCCCTAATTTGCCGGTTATAAGGAAAGATTTTGAAGATTCTATGTACGTTACGTTGGCTGAAAAAGACGCCGCTATCTTAGCCTTGATTAAGGAATGTCATTCTCGAAACCAGCCGGTGTTGGTTGGAACCACAAACTTGGAAAGATCGGAATATTTTTCAAGAGTTCTGACTTTAGAGGGTATCAAGCATAACGTCCTAAACGCTAAACAGCACGAAAGAGAAGCGTATGTTATAGCCGAAGCCGGAACGCCCGGGGCGGTTACGATTGCAACGAACATGGCGGGCAGAGGAACCGATATAAAACTCGGAGGTTCCTTTGAAATGCGAATCGAGCAGGAATGCAAACATATTGAAGATCATGCCGCAAGGGGAACAAAAATTGCCGATATAAAAACAGATGTTGATAGAAAGCGCGAGGAGGTTGTCAAAAGCGGCGGTCTTTTTGTTATTGGCGCGGAAAGAAACGAAAGCCGAAGGATCGACAATCAGCTGAGAGGGAGGTCGGGAAGACAAGGAGACCCAGGGGCTTCAAAGTATTTTATTTCGTTGGAAGACGATTTAATGAAAAGATTCGGCTCTCCGAATTTAGTCGGTAGGTTTAGAAAGCTCTGTAAAAACGGAGAAGAAATGTCGTTTAGATTTATGTCTAAGGCGATAGAGAAAGCCCAGCAGAGAGTCGAGGCGTATAACTTCGATATAAGAAAACAGCTTCTAAAGTACGACGACGTTATGAACGATCAGAGAAAAATGATCTACGAGCAAAGACGAATTTTAATGCAAACCGCAGATATTTCAGAACAAATTCAGGATATGATAGACGACGTGTCGGAGCATATCGTCGCAGAGTTCGCTCCTCAAGGGACAATCCAAGCGGAGTGGAATATTCAAGCTCTTGCCGAAACCGTTAAAAAGATTTTTAAGATAGATTTGAATACGGAAGAAATTATAAACGATCCTTCAACGACGGCCGAACTTCTTAAACAAAAACTTACCGACGCAGTCGGTTCTCTTAAGAAAGCAAGGGAGGAAAAATACGGCGGCGAGATCATGAGATATATTGAGAAAGACGCCGCTCTTAAAACTTTAGACGTCGCCTGGAGGAATCATTTGTTAGTCCTCGAGCATTTGAGACGAGGAATCAACCTTAGAGCATACGCCCAGAAGAACCCGCTTAACGAATACAAATTTGAAGCGTTTAATATTTTCCAAGATATGTTGCATAAAGTGAAAATAGACGTTTTAACCGCAATCT
>JAISID010000036.1 GCA_031262205.1 Holosporales bacterium
TTTACATCCATATTTGCAAACTAAATCTGAAATCGTTATAGATTGCGTACTTCTAACTGTATTTCCATCCTTAAACCATTTAACTTTTTCTTCCAAAAATTTCCCAATACCTTCATTCCGTCCATAAACAATAAAAAGCAACTCCGACGCTGCGCGCCATATGGATAAAGCAAGATAAATATTTCTCTCTTTAAATAAATTCGCTTTTTCCAAATTTGTATCATTAAAAGTAGCCTGCCAAGACGCGGCGTCATAACTTGTGGATTTTACTTCCAAATAATCAAATTCAAATCCTGCATTAATGGATTTTCTTCGAGCGTCTAATCCATGTTTTGCTATATTTACATGCGTATACTTCAAATATTTCGCAGCTATCGAATCTCTAACTTCGTTCATGAAAGTATCCGTATCAAGTTTTTTATATGATTTTTGTATTTTTGTAATTTGCTGAAAAGCGTCTATGCTTTTGGTTAAGAACGCTTCGTCTATTTTCTTAAAATTTCCTTTGTCCAATAATTTTTGCATTTCCACTCTTAAAATAGACTTGATCGTTTTTACCATGAAGATATTCTATATTTTTCTCCGCCAATAAAACATAATCTGGATTTATTTCGTAAGCGATGTAATTTCCATTATTCTGTAAAACAGATAGGCATTCTGAACCGCTTCCGCAAAAAGGAATTAATACGTCGTATTTTTTATTTGGCTTGCAAGATTTTATAAGCCTATCTGTAAGTTCCAAAGGTTTTTGCGTCGGATGTATTATCAGAGCATGCCCGTCGTGTTCTTTACGTTTTGTCGGTTCAACTATGCATTTACAGTCTTTGCAATATATAATCCGTTCTTTTAACGCAGCGCCGCCGGCAAGCGTTGGTTGCAAGATAACGTCTCTTGGCAAAGCGCCGTTCTTATTTGCCTGATAAATAGTCTCTTTACCGCCGTTCGCTGCAAAACGTCCTTTACCGGCAGGCCGCGTTCGTCCAGCGCTTCCATTTAGAAATCCATCGGTATACGGCTCGCGCACGGCGTCTCGATTAAATAAAGGTTTGTCGCGCCAATAACAAATTATAGATTCGTGGCTTCTTTGCCAAAAATTTAAGGATGGGACGTTTTTGTTTGTGTAGTACCAAATCAGCCACCTTTGCTTTTCAATTGGTAATAAAACGGATATACGCGCCAAAATTTCGTCAAACCCATAGATGAACATTGTGCCAGTCGGTTTCATAACTCTCCGACATTCTAATAACCATAATTTAACCCATTCAATATAATCTCTATCATTTCTTCTATCCGAATCGTTTCCAAAATCTTTTCCGATATTATAAGGAGGGTCTGCGATAATAATATCCATAGAATTGTCGGGCAATTCTTTTACGCCGACAATACAATCTTGCAAATGGATTTTATTCTTTTCAAACATACTCATATTTTAGAAATTATCGGTAAAAAAGTCGAGCCGTCTTATACTTATACCAACTATATAAAGACATGTGATTACTCTGCGTATATCTACATATGTAAAAGTTCCGCGATTATTATATGTCTTTTTCCAATAGACAATGCTTCTATATTTGCTCTCAAACATTAATTTGCAAATTTTGCAAACACAGTTCTTGATAAAATTCTTAGCGTCTTAGCAAGCGACAATAATTTTTTTGAGAATCATTCCTCAACATGCAGCATAAAAGATATGTCGTTGGAGTTTTCTAAAAATTTATAGGTATGTTTAAAGTAACCCGCTTATAAAAGATCATTACCGCATGCAGGGGGTATGATTCCGTTTTTTTCGGTTATGCCATTCAGTTGCGCCATTCGGCATACAAACCGCCGCTTACAAAGCGCGAAGAGTAATTCTGAAAATTTAAAATCATTCCTTTACTGTTTCGCTCACGTATTCCAAATGATTGCCGCCAATATTGATTAAGCCTACCCGCGCGTAAACGGTTCTCCAGATTTTCTAGCGTATATTAATGAGGCGCGACGCGCGAACTACAAACCGAGACTTATCTTTCCCTAAAGGTTATTCTGCCCTTTGATAAATCGTAAGGCGTCATTTCTATAGTAACTTTATCTCCAATTAAGATTCTGATTTTATTTTTTCTCATTTTCCCAGAAGCGTGAGCCAATATTTTGTGGCCGTTGTCAAGCTGAACTCTAAACATCGAATTAGGCAAAACTTCCATTACCACTCCTGCAAATTCTACTAAATCTTCCTTCGCCATACCTATGATTAATTACCATCCTTCTTTTCTTTATTATCGTAAATCATAACGTTTCGTCCCAATTATATTTCACCTCTAAAATAGAATATTAATCGCCCTATGCCCTTTTTACAACTTCTTTTATTTTCATGCCTCTTTCTATTAGCGAAGATGGAAGTCATAGTGTTTCTCTAAACCAATCTCTTTAAAGAACAGCCACCTGATCATTCCGTACAATGCAACTAACAAATGATCAAGTACAGAATCATAATATCCTCCCTCGGACGTAAAGTATTGTGACGAACGTTCAAGATTCTCTTTGTGCTTTCGTTTCCCATTGACATATGGATGGATTAAATAATTCCGAATTTCCGTTAAAATTTCTCTTAAATACGGTTTCATTTCATGCAGATAAAATTCTTGCTCGCCGCAGAGAAATCCTGCACGAAACAATTCATTAAGAATATCTTCTGGTATTTTCTTGATAGCGCATTTTAAGTCTTCTTTATTATCTGTTCTATTTTTCCCCTTAGATTTTATATTACCGTACGCCTCTAGAATTTCAATCCTATTGATCATAAGAGCTTCTCGCGGTTGATTTCTTGTATCCGCTAGAGAATTGATTATAAAATCGTCATATATTTTAAAGTAAAGATTCAGCGACTCTTTAAAATCGTCTTTAAGATGTTGATATCCTGTTTGAATTGGACGATCCCAACGGAAAAGAGAAGGATCGTCTTTTAAACTCCAATTCAAAGCCCACGGTAAACTATTCTTATAAAAGCATTTCGTATTGCTTGGCTCACTACCAGATATTACAGAAAGAATCTCGCATTGACGATTCCATAAGATAGTAAAATAAGTCTGTATTTGATGGATAATCTTATAAAAATACTCTATACTCTGCGGTTCTTTAGGCTTTATATTAAGATAACAATTTTGCCTAATCACGATATTTGGATATGTACTTGGCGACCTGTCGTCATACTTCCGGTCACATGGATTGGAATGAAGTGTAATTGAAAAATCCTTAGAGTCTATTTCTACAATTTCATGAAGAATATATTTCTTTAAAGTCAACAATCCATCGTTATCATGTATGCAAAATTTTCCTTCTAATTCGTGATCCCACAACCAATGATCTAGATTTTTTATATGTACGCATATTTGTTCATATTTATCCTCAGAAGATACAAATTTCTTATTATCAAGAAAAGCTGTATGCCACGCGCATGAATCAAAATCTATAAAATCGTTTTTCTCTCCCACTATCGGGTAATAATAACAATGCTCAAAAGCCGCCTTGCAGATATTATTCATCCATTCTACTTTAAATTTAGCATATAAAGTCTTGTTTTCAATTTCGGGCATGAGCAGATAATCACTCTTTTTCTCGAGTATCTTTATCCCAACGATTCCGCCGACTTCTTCCAAACGGCCGAAAAATATAAAATCTTCGTCCTTGAGAGCCGGCGAGCGATAGAATTTTCCTGGTAAATTAATAATATTCACTTACTCTCCTAAAAATTATCCTAACTCTGGATGGCTGTATATCCTCATTATTCTATTCTTTTTATTAAATATCTTCCTTGCCGTTTCGACTACTTCCTCAAATTTTACGCCTCTTATAATGTTCTCTATATTGTCTACTTCGTCAAGGCGATAACCGTTTATTAAGTATGTTAAGACAAACATCGTCATACTGTATGGATCGTCCTTAAGCATTTCAATTTGATCCAGCTGTTTTTTCTTTTCTTTTTCGAAGAGTTCCTTAGTTAGGTATTTGTCCGCATAACTTTCGGCTATAGCTGTTATTTTTTTATAAACGTTTTTTTTGCTTTGATTTTCTCTGAATACCGTGGCGATATTGATTCTCGCGTTATCAAACGCTCTAACGTCGAGATACGAGTCTACCACATAAGATAGTTTTTCCTTATCGACCAGAGTTTGGTATAAAACGGAACTTTCTCCGCGCGCTAATATTTCTAATGCAAATTCGGCGATCGACAACTTTTTAACGTCGCCTATTAAATCTCTATCGACTCTATAGATAACGTTTAAATTATGAACGGCAATACTTTTCGATTCGCGATCTATCGTAAACTTCAACCCTGTGTCTTTAGGATCGATAATGCGGCTACGTTTAGGGTCTTTACCTTTAGGAATACCCCCAAAATATTTACTAACTTTTTCAACGGCTTCCTCTAACGTAATATCGCCGACTAATAAAACGAAGGCGTTGTTAGGAACGTAATACCTATCGTAATGTTTTTGAAGAGCTTCTTTATCGCACGCCATAATTTGATCGAGATATCCGCTTAGAGGATATGAGTAAGACGAATAAAGATACGTTGCTTTCCACGCCGCTTCTTCCATATAATGCGTGATTGGATTAGATTCTACTCTCCTCTTTCTTTCCTCAATAATGATCTTCCTCTCTTTTTCTATATCGGATTCTCTAAACAAAAGGTTTCGCATTCTCTCTGCGTCAACTTTTAAATTAGAATCCAAAAATGCTTTATTAGACGTGTGCCCGAAAAACGTTACATCAAAACTAGTAAATGCTCTCGAACCCCAGTTTTCATTGTAATCATAAGCTAATTCTCTAACCTTCTCCATACTCAAATGCTTAGTTCCTCTGAACATCATATGCTCGAGAAAATGAGATATGCCGACTACGTTTCTCGGATCGTCTCCCGAGCCTACGAAATACCCGACACCCCCGCAAACTATGTCTTTTACATTCGTTTTAATTACTATTATTCTTAAGCCGTTATCAAGCGTCGTTTCTTGCACATTTATCTTTTCGGCAAAAGAAGTTAAAGACAATGCGACTAAAACGCAGACCGTTAAAAATATCCGATTTAATATTTGCATTTTTTCTTCCTCCTTACTTTTTAAGGGATTTCCCGCAAGCGACAAATACTAACCTTTCTGGATTGTATACGTCCTTAATTACCGCGTTAACCTCTTCTAATGTTAAATTAGAATAATTGTCAAGGTAACTATTAACGTTTTCTATAGGAACTTCATCGCGTCTCGCTGTTTCTACAAATTCTAAAATTACCCCGCTATTGGTAAAAATGCTCTTGGCGAATTTGCTGAGTTTAAATTTAGTTAATTCTTCCTGCGTTATTCCGTTTTCATATAACTTCTTGACCTCTTCCTTTATTTGAGACATAGTCTCCTCGACTTTACACGATTGAGTATTGCATCGTCCAAGTATATAAGACTGCATATCCCCGCTTTCAAATGTCGTCTTAATATAATAAACCATTTCCCCTTGTTCGCGAATACTTCTCGATAATCTCGAATTTAACGTTCCAACTTCCCCAAATATTTCGTTTGCCACTCTTAAAGCAAATCTCTGCCGCAGCGTTATTTGAACGACAGGGAGAGCAAAAACAACAGTAGATTGAGGATTATCCAGCTCAACATGCTCGGACTTTCCAGAGCGGCTAAATTCCGTTTGTTGTTCCTCAACTTTTTTAAAATCGTTCTTTCTGTTTTCAACCGCTTTATAAACTTTGTTAAGTCCAGTTTTTATATCGTTCTCGTCAAGATTGGAAACTATGGAAACCTCTGCGTTTTGCGGTGAAAATATGGCGGAATAGCATCTCGCGACGTCTTCTCTAGTATACGTTGGGATTTTCTCTAACATATCCTTAAAAGACATTCGATACGGATGGCCTTCTGGATATATTAGACAACCAAGTTTTTCGAGAGCCAAATGATCCGGAGCGAACATAGCTTGTCTTATAGACGCGATGCATCCTTGTTTTGCTGTTTCTATCTTTTCCTGAGTCAAATGAGCCTTGGATAAGATATCGCATAAAACGTTAATAGTTAAATCAAAATATTTTGCAAGACACGTTACGTTGACTTGCAAATTATCTTGGTTGGGCAATATTGCTATGCCAATTGAATTTTCTTTTAAAAGTTTCTTGAGAGCTATGTCGTCGTATTCGCCCGCTCCTTCAAGAAGAGTGGAAACAACGATGTCTAAAAGCCCCGGGGTATTTTTAAAGTTCCTACTTCCCTCGTTTTTAAAATTAATGCTAAAACAAACCAAGGGAGAATCTGTTTTTACCGACCATACTGGAGTTTTAAAAGACGTTTGAAGCGATTTTATATCAATCTTTGTTTGCGACAATTGAATTTCTCCAATTTCAAAACTTTGTCTAACTTGATACGCTTGCCAGCTCTCATAGGCATATAAAATCGCCGCTCCAAGAACAGATGTAAGGACTATTTTAGTAATTTTACTTTTCATTTTATAAACGCCTCCAAGAGATACGGTCGCTCTAAACCGAAATAAAATAGCAGTCTATAAAAGTTACGTCAATATTTAAATAGCTTCTTCTATACTTTCAGTTTTAACAATAGATTTCTTCATAATAACTCCGTTCATATAATTGGAAACAAAACTTTTTTCAGACAGCCAAATTACAATCTCATCCTTGCCTTTATTATCTTGAGATTTTAAAACAAACGCGACTTTATCGTCTTTAATCTCGGAATGGAACTCAGAAATCCCAAGATTTCTCGCCTGTCCTTGAGAAACGGGCTGTCCAAACAGCGGATTCATTTTGTAAAAAAGTCGCTTGCCTTTTCCGTTTTTCGCGAATTTCTCCATAATGCCTATAGTCCTAAATGGAACTATTCCAAATGAATTTTTCATGCTTTCGTCCTGGAAGCCTATATCGCGAGACGCAGACGATGGAAAAGGTAATCTGCCGTCGTTCGATATACAATACGCAGCTATTGCCTTTATGACAAAATCAATGTTATTTTGCGTTTTTTGAGATGCGTAAATCGTATTAATCATATTCAATTGCGTAACGCAAACTCCGGATATAACCCCTAATATCAAAAGCGATATTGAAACCTCAAGCAATGAAAAACCAGAAAATTTAGTTTGTTTTTTCATAAGATTTCTATATAATTGCATACTTGATGTTATTTTAGAGTTTTACATAAAATGAAAAACAATTCAGCGGTTATTATTATACCAGCAAGGTTAAATTCGTCTAGATTTCCCAAAAAAATATTATGCCCTATAGACGGGAAACCTTTAATCGTTCGCGTACTAGAACAAGCCAAAGATTTAGATTTATGCGAATGTTACATTGCATGTTGTTGTGAAGAAGTCAAAAAAATAGTCGAGAATTACGGCGGGAAAGCGATTGTCACAAACCCTGATCTAGCATCGGGAACAGACAGAGTTTTCGCGGCTCTTGAAAAGCTCGACAATAAACCTAAGTTTGTCGTCAATTTACAGGGAGACACCCCTGTTTTCTCTGCGAATATCATTCCGGAAATTCTCAAGGTCTTAGAAAACAACGAGTCGATAGATATGACGACTCCCGTAGTTTTCAAGAAACCTACCGAAGAGGAGAAGAATGAAAACGTGGTAAAGGTCGTTTTTAATAATATGGAGAAAAAAGAACCGGGAAAGGCTATTTATTTCTCTAGAGCGGCTATACCTCATAACGCCTCTGCATTTTTCTTTCACATCGGAATTTACGCATATCGCTACGAAGCCCTTAAAAAATTCGTTTCTCTCCCATCGTCGTACTTAGAAGAAACCGAGCGGCTAGAACAACTGCGGGCTATTCAAGACGGTATGGAAGTGTGGGCTGTTCCCGTCGACGGATTCGCTTTAGAGGTCAACGTCGAGAACGATTTAAAGCCTGTTCTTAAAGCTATCTCAGATTAAGCTGCGCGCACCAATCTTTTTTCCAAACGAACCGCTTTGAGACTATTTATAATTGTCTTAGAACGGTTCGTTTTTATTAACTTTTCGTTAAGCTAAAAAATTGCGAATTATCCCTTAATATTTGGAAGATTTCACCTGCTGCTAACTTCAAAATAACGTTTGCCTTTTCAGACGCGTCTGTTATGCAAGTCCTCGTCTTCTTAAGAAGTTAAGGGACGATCCCAAAACGATATGATAAAGTTTTAGGGAATCACACCCTAATGCCATAAAACCTTATTTGCAGTTAATCAATTCTAATCAGTAATGATTTTATTGCTCATTTCAGTTGGGTTTCTCGTATAAAACCGTTATTATAAGGTATAAGGGGATGATTCCCAAGTTTTAAATTTAAAAGCATTTTATAGTCGTAAATTCATACGTAAGAGCATTGACTATTCCTCGTTAATATAATATTCTTTAAGAATCGGGCTCATAGCTCAGTTGGTAGAGCATCTGACTTTTAATCAGAGGGTCACAGGTTCGATCCCTGTTGAGCCCACCATTTTTTGTCTCCTTCATCTAGGGGTCTAGGATACCGCCCTTTCATGGCGGAAACACGGGTTCAAATCCCGTAGGAGATGCCAATTTTTGGGACCGATTTTTATTACTTGCCCTAAACGGCGCCTTATAAAAATCAGTCAACGTAGCTAACTAAAACTAATCGTTACAATTAGAAACCGATAAACTTACAACAGAAATTTTATTCTCCTAAAATACGTTGAAAACACTTAACTTAAATAAGTACCCCAAAGATTCTTTTATAAGGGAATTAAGTTGGTCTATAAATTTAACGTACCTACTAATTGTTAGAATGAAAGAACTAGGTTACATAATAAAGGGAATCCTATACAACCCCGACGCCCCAAAAATTTTATTTACAACTAATCAATTCTAATCGGCAGGCTCTATAACCGCTATTCATAAAGATTAGCGGGTAATTCCGGTATAAGTTTCCAATAAAGCGCGATACTAAGACTTTCCTTAATTAATTCAGTTACTTCAACGCCTTTCTCCCTTGCAATTTGTAACATTTTAGCTCGATCGCACATATCTTTCCCTAAATTTTTCCCGCCTAGTTGTATAAAATATGTTTCCCATTCCTTGCTACCTTCAACAGGTTTTTCCTTATGCATCATTGCATACATTTCTTCTATTTCTTCACATACTCTTTCAGGTATACTCTTCCCCACAAATATATCCTTGTCCATGTTTCGAGCGCGCATAGTTTCAAATACCCAACAACACATAATGCCGTCGACAACCGCTTCTAATATTCCAGACCAATCTAACGCCGCCATATCTATTACATCTGGATTTAAACCTATAAGTTCTCCTATATATCTCCTATTAAACATTGCAGCTTCGTCCACGCGTTCCTCAATTGGCAATCTAAATTTCTCCAAGGTACGGTCTGCGAGAAAAAATGTTAATGCCCGACGTACGTAATCTTCACGTCCATCGCTAGCGATTGGAAGGAGTATTTTTTCAAGAGATTTTCCATCGCTTCCAGCCGCTGTTTGAACAACCCAAATTTGTTCGCGGTCGGCAGCCGTGTCTGGAGACGTTCTTTTAAAAGCGCGAATAAAAGCTATAGCCCGAATCATATCCGCCGTAGCTTTATCTATCTTAGTCGATGGTCTGGATACAAAATTCATAGCGACCCTAATAGGCGTTCGTCCCAGGTCTAAATGGCTATTATTTACAGCCGCTAATTCTCCTTGAGAGGACTTACCCGAAC
>JAISID010000021.1 GCA_031262205.1 Holosporales bacterium
AAGATACCCGCAGAATTTTTAGATGTACCGGAGGTGGAGGAAGCCATGAATGAATTACAATACGTAAGCCAAAATCCAGAGATGAGAAAGATTTACGAGGAGCGTCTGCGCTGGCAGAACAACGAGCGGAATCTTCGCGCTCATCATTATAATAAAGGTGTGGCTGAAGGAAGAGCTGAAGGCGAATTGCGCAAAGCCAAAGAAACAGCATTGAACGCCTTATCAATGAATTTGCCGTTAGAGCAAATATCGAAGCTAACAGGCTTATCATCTTCAGAGATAGAATCGTTAAAATCGCGTTAAGGTTGTTTTGCGTTTTAAGCCATGAACAAAGCTTCCTGTTCTTTCCATAGGATCGGGAATTTTTTGTTGACGATATCCTGGATCGTCAAGTTTCTCGGTACGTATCCGTCCATTATAAATCGCTGGATTTTCGGGCTTAGCCTGTTCACGGAAAGAATGCTTCTGACGTACCGCGGCGAGACTTTGTAGACTTCGCAAAACTCTTTCTGCGTGATTCCGCACTTCTTTTGCAGTTGAGATTCCAGCCAGCGCGCTTTCGTAAGCAGTCTCGAAAACGACGTACTGATCCGCTTATCGCCAATCTTCTGAATAGCGGCTCTGCGACCTTTTCGCGTTTGTATTTTCACCGGTATAAAAACTTCCTGATTCATTCTGCTCTCCATTTTTTCATCGCAAATTTCTACGCCGCAAGCTCGACCAAAAATCCGTCGAAGTCCTCCAGATTCAGCGTAATTTTTATGCCATCGTCCATTACATTGACGCTCTTAATCAGCATTTGCAGGACTTTTCGTTTTTCTTCCGCGTATAAATACTTCCACGATTCGTTCAGATTTTTGACGGCATTCAAGAAGTCTGCTTTCGCTACGTCGCTTTGTTTTTCGGCGAGGTTGTTTATTTTCATGATAATTTCCGGCGATTTGATGATCCGCAAAACCTCTTCAATCACGTTGCGTTCGAGGACTTCCGCCGGAACGGTTTTGTAAAGCGACTTGCAAGTCTTGTATTTCAGATGTTTTTTGCATGTGTAGTAATAATACGAGACGGCGCCGTTTTTTCGCGCGGAAGTTGCGCTCATTAAGCAATCGCAGGCGGCGCACCGTAGCAAGCCAGAAAGAAGAGCGGGAGAAGACGAAGGCTTCGGCGGTTTCTTGCCTTCCGCGTGTTTCGCAAAAATTTCTTGCGCGCGATTCCACGTTTCCTCTTCGATGATGGCTTCATGCTCGCCTGGGTATACGTTGTCTTTGTGGATCACGCAACCTTTGTAATACGGATTCCTCAAGATTCTAAAAACTGCTTGAGGCGCAAACATATGTCCGCCGATAGTTTCGCCAGTATTGAGTTTCTTAATTTTCGTCCTATAACCAAGCTGATTTAGAGACTGCGCGATTAAGCAATACGACTCTGTTTTCACAAATTCGCTGTATATAAACCTGATGATTTTCGCCTCGTCTTCATTAATAACGAGCTTGCGATTTTGGACTTCGTAGCCAAGCGGAACAACGCCGCCCATCCACATGCCCTTCTTTAAAGACGATGCAAACTTGTCTCGGATACGCTCTCCCGTAAGCTCTCGTTCAAATTGCGCAAAGCTAAGCAAAATGTTCAACATAAGCTTCCCCGCGGAAGTCGACGTGTTAAACGACTGCGTCACAGATACAAAGCTTACGTTGTGTTTCTCAAATAATTCGATGATCTTGGAAAAGTCAAACAGCGATCTGGACAAACGATCGATTTTATAGACGACAACCATGTCGATTAAGCCGGCTTCGATATCTTCGAACAGAGCTTTTAAAGCCGGACGATTCATATTTCCGCCGGTAAATCCGCCGTCGTCGTAGCGTTTAGAGATGAGCCGCCAGTTTTCGTGAGTTTGGCTAGCGATGTAATTTTCAGCGGATACGCGTTGAGCGTCGAGACTGTTAAAATCTTGTTCTAACCCGTCGTCGTTTGATTTTCGCGTGTATACCGCGCATCTTATAGGCGTTTTTTCCATGTCTTACGCTCCCGCCACCCCAAAAAATTTCAGCCCGTTCCACTTCGCGCCGGTAATTTTCGTCGCTATCGATGAAAGCGATTTGTAAATCTCCCCAGCGTATGAAAAACCGTTGTCGACCACTAATATTTCAATGGATTTCCCCTTGTATTCCTTAATGATTTTCGAGCCGACCATCGGATGAAATTTTTGATTAATCGAATCTTTCGGGCTTTTAATTTTCTTCGCCGCTTCCTGAATCTTCTTTTGCGTGACCTCGTCGACTCCGCCGTAAATCAATTCCTGAATGCGATAAGCCAGCTTCGAAATCATATACTCTCTGCTAGAAATCGCCGGCGGATGTTCAAACATCTTGTTCCACAATGCCTTCAACTCGCCCGTCTTTTTGTTTTGCAATTCCAAATTACAGATTTTCGGTTAAATCCTCTGCATATTTCATTTTGAAACACTGACGGCGACACGTAAAAACATCGCCGCGTCTCTGTATACGGCTTTATATCCAGCCATGTTTTTTATTTTTTGATCGCTAACATCTTCTAAATCGTAAAAACGACTGTGGGCGTGAAGCTCGAAAAACGCTTTCGTCTGATCTAATATTTGCTTGTTTTCGTCGTCTCCAACACCCTCTTTTCTTCCAGCCAAGAATGAAAACATTTTAGAGCGGCTTTATACGAAGTTCCGATATTCCAATTTGTCACGCCGAGATTCGTCGCTAATTCTTATTTTTACCAAAATGTAGTAGGTTGTCATTAATTTCTATTATTGATTTTTCAGGGAAATCATAGTCGTATATTGAAGCAATTATAATTTGGTACTCTGAAAAATCTCGAACAAGTATTTTGATCATTGCGTTGACATTTTCCTTTTCAATTTCACCCCCGCTTGGAGAATCCAGAATAATCGGCAAACGCGTACCAGTATAATTAAAAATAGTTTTAATGTATCCAAGCCTAAAAGCAAAAACAATTTTATGAAATATCGCTCCCGATAAACTTTTTAAATCTGTTGTAAAAATATAATCATTATTTGGTCTGACATATTTTTCACCAACCCCCAGTTCTTTTGCGTATGTTGATATTGTCTCATGCAATGCAGAGATTAACTCGGTATTTTGCTTGACGCTTGCAGTAATTTGCTTTTCAAGCGATTTCTTGTCAGATGTTAATCGGGAGATTATCCGTTGAGTCGCAATAGCATCAATTTTCATTTTTAATATACTTTGATCAAATTCTTCTAAGCTACTTTTAACAGTAAACATAGTAGATTCACTATTTCTTTGTTGCTCTAATACCTTAATTTTTCTATCTATTTCGGAAAGCGAATCTGCAACCATTTTTCTTCTTGCAGATATAAGGTCTTCTGTTTCACGCAAAGCAACAATTGTATCTTCATTTACAGGAATTATTTTTTCGCTATCGGGAACTTTAACGGAAATTTTACAATTAGTTATATGTTTCTTAAAAGATGTATTCTTTCGTACAACAGATTCAAGACGTTTTAATTCATCAAATACTGGTTTGCGTTCAGAGTACAATACTGCAAGTTTATTTTCAATCTCCTCTGCCGGCGTATCATAAGCGATATTTTCACCGAGTTCGCTTATCTCCTTTTTATATTCAGCAATATTTAACATATATTTATACTTTTGGATTTCTCTTTTTTTAATTGTAAGCTCTTCTCCTAAACCATCGATAGACTGATTTGCCAAACCTCGTATTAATTCTTCTATACTGAAATGTATTTTACCAATGCAATTATAGCGATTAAGACCCGTCCAACCTTTCTCTTGATCGATATAATACGCGCCTAATAAATTGTTAAGAATCTCTGAATTTTCAATATCGAATATAATTTTATGCAAAGCGTTTATATCAACGGGGAGCGAGAAATGATCGCAGGATTCTCCATTTTCAAGAGTGATTAAATCGTTTCTTCTAGAAATTACCAAATTTTTACCATCGTTAGCGCAGATAGTTAATTCTAGATCGTACTCTGAAAAGTTTATGCCGCGCATATTTGGAATATTGTATCCCAAAGAATACAATATAAATCGGAGTAATGTAGTTTTACCAACGCTGTTTTTTTTGCTATGAATTATTGTAACTTTAGTTTTAAAATCAAACGTATTCTTAAAAAAACCCTTCTGTATATTTAAAGAAATAAGTCTCATTTTAAATTTACTTCTTTTTTGATATCAGAAATTCTGAATCGGGATCTTAACACATTACTAATTATTAATTGTATCAACTTCGGAAGTAGATCTTTGTCTAGGCTATCGCAAGCAAAATCATCTTTAAATTGCCTCCACTTCGATTTGATAAATTGCTTTTGTCGTTCTTTGCTGCTTATTTCAGTTTTGTATCCATTATATTCTGATATGACTTTTGTGACGAATTCAAAGCATTCAGTTTTATTTTTCATAATGTCCTCGTATTTGCGAGTAATTTCGTCCAATTCACCTTCGTCGCATCCGGCATTTTCAGCCTCTTCTTTACTCAAACGGCAAATACGAGCAATTATCGACCAAATCATATCCTTCTTTCCGATAGTTACTTTTGTGTCGGATTCAGAAGCATTTAAAGAAAAGGCGCGTTGCCAACCTTCCAGCATTTCTTGCCCTATTCCGCGGTCGCCTTCCCCTATTGAATTTAAAAACTCGTTTATAGTTTCTTTTATGACCTTGAATTTATTCTCACCGTCACCATGAAACTGTATAACACATACCGATAATTTCGACTTATCTAATTTAAAATCATTATCATCACACAATTTAATTATTTTGTCTTCACAAAGCTTGGGCAATTTATCCAATTTGTAGAAATTATACCCACTGCTAAAAGCAAACATTGTTCTTTCCTCGTTAAAGGGGTTAGGCGAATTTGTAACGTAAATAAGTTGCTCAATTGGTTCAGTATCAGGCACATCGTTCATTGACTTTAAGGCATCTTTTAATTTTTTGTTTAAATTGCTGGTATCTTCCGGATCAAATACAGCCTTTACCTGTGAGTAAAACTTCTTTCCGCTATCCAACGTAATTTCAATATCTTCATATTCCCCTTCAACTTTCACAAATTCAGCGCTTTTAATGTTTTTTAACATCAAAACTATGGCCGCGTTGCTTTGAAACTCAAATCCAAACTGAATGTGAGCTGCATTTTTCTTAGGCTTCCTCCCTTTTTCAGAGTTTTTTGTACTCGTCATATGCGTACTTTTTTATTTCGCTTTTACTTCTTTAAAATCTTTATTGCAACTATCTATATTGACTAATTTGACAATGTTTAGATTACAGCTTTTTTTATTATATTTTTATTAACCGAAGGTTGCAATCTGTAATAGTATGTATTACTTAGGCGGTTTTGAAACTAGAACTCCGCGTTTTGCGGTATCGTTCCAGCTCTTGTTGTTCAGCGTCTTACACTCCCAGAGACACGGATATCTGCAGAAATCCAGCCCGCCAAAAATAATTCCATCGACATGTCCTGCTATCTTTCCATCGGCTGCAGAAAACCCGAATTGCTCGCCATTTTCGTTTCGAGTTCGTAGGTCGAAGCCGGCAAGTTTTATCCAATCGGCGATTAAGTCTTCAAGGCAATGCCCGATTGCAAAAGTTCGCAGATTTTGCGCGGAAACGTCCGCCTCGCGCTTCATATACTGCAGCTGAACCTTGCGAATACATTCTTCCCCAAGCATCGACGCGCCTAAATAGTCCCTTTTCTCTTGGCTTTTCCGTTGCTCAAGAAGCTTTACGTCAAGGAGATCGTTAATTCGCTGCATTGTCGCCTCCGTTTTTTCCAAGAAAATAAGCGACGAAATATTGCTGCCCTTTTCCCGTGATTTTTGCGGTTTTAGAAATCGTAACGCGTCCGTCTGAGTGAGTGATCGCCGTTTCTTTAATCTTGAATAAACCTAATTTCATGGCTTTCTGCGTCGGCGTGTTGTAATCCGTTCTGTTGCTTCTTATGAGAAACCCCTCTTGTCGTAGGCGTTCGAACAGGCGATTCTGCCCGATATCAACGCCGTTTCCCTTCAGAATTTTCGCTAACTCGCCGATCAAAATTGCGTCGTCTGAAACCGCAACCGCGTCTGCGAATATCACTTTTGGCTTGTCGCTCTCAATTTGCGTTCGCAACCGTTCTGTCTGATTGCGTTCTTCTTTGAGCGTCGTTAGCAACTTGATCCACGCGTCGGGGTCGTTCATGATCTCCTCAAGCTTAGAAGACGTAACATACGCTCCGTGTTTCCGAATCGACGGCAGCACATAGTCGAAAATCCACCGTTCAAAACGAGCGGCTTTTTCTTTGATAGTGGAATTGCGGCTTTGATCAGCAGCTTTGACAATTAGGCGGTATATATCACCTTCAGTAATTACATTCGTTTCTTGAATTCCACCCGAAGAAGGTATTCCCAACTTACACATACCTTTGCAGTGATCAATTATCGCTCTACTTGGACTTGCGTAACCCAATGCTCGAGCAATATCTACACCAACAGCGTAAGGTTTACCGTCTATTTCAACAGCTCGAATGTTTCCGAATTCTGCATTGTTGAATATTTTCAATTTATTTTTATCGTTAATTTGTTGCATTTTTAGACTCCATTTTTTCGCGAATTCTTCTTTTAAAAGATTTTCGCTCTTGTTTTTCGTTTTTTAATTCCCAAAAAATTCTTTTCACGGCGGTTGGCTCGATTGCGGCAAAATCGCATACAGTGTGAAAATCGAGGCTTTCATCTGAAATCCAGTTGATCGCTTGTCGCTTTTCTATAAATTCCTTGCCCACAGCGTCCAAAATTGCCCGCTCGATCACCGCCCGCCACATTTTTATTTCTCCGCGCATCTCATCTCACAAGCTCCACGGTATGTCTTGGCTTGTCATATACTCTTTGTATGCGAGATGTTCTGGCGTGATTACTGAAACAACCCTGTTTTTATCCTGATAAACGCCGCTTCTGTCGCTTTCGATTCCGATTTTGATTACAACGTCAAGGTTGTTGAGCTCTTCAAACGAGTTAATCTTTCTGGCGTTCATCGCGGCTTCAGACATGTCTTTTGGATTTACGTTTTTCGCGGATTCAAGAATCGCTCGAATGCGAGCTTTGCCCATGTTGACCCACACGTCGCTGCCGGAAATTCCGATCTTGTCGAAGACTTTCCGTTTCGCGTATTGTCCTTCAAGAATTATGAATTCGCAGTTCAGATACGCCGAATCGCCGTTTTTGCTTCTCGTTATGAAT
>JAISID010000035.1 GCA_031262205.1 Holosporales bacterium
ATTTCATTTGTAGTTGATAGATTCTGATTATCAACTTTCATTCCTTTCGATAGTTTTTTTATTGGCTGTTTTGCTAGACGCCAAGGAATAATTCTGAAATTTTTTAAGACGTTAAGAGACGATTTCCAAGCTAATTGTTTTCGGAGGAGTTCTGAGCGTCGGATACTATTGCTTCCACTAAGCCTACGATTCTGGCTTTAATTTTTTCGTTTGCCACGGCTCTAAAAATGCTTAGTAATTTTACTTCTAAATCTTCATCCGTATTCCCATTGTTTTCGCTTCCTTCGCGAAGCAAAAGTTTGTTGAAAAAATGACTGGGAGGCGTTTGAAGACACGAGCAAATCTTTAAAAAGTTTGGAACCGATAGCCGCGTGTATCCATATTCGTACTTTTGAATTTGCTGAAACGTGCAGCCGGCGACGGCGGCAAGTTGTTTTTGCGTCATCTTAAGCTCTTTGCGTCGTTCTTTTATACGACGTCCTAATTCGTGGTTATTATTATATAAATATTTAATCATAGTAAGTAAACTATCCCCTAATAATATAATTCTACTCTAGATTTACTATATTATAAAAGGATTTTTAATTGACGTTTTGGCATTCCCATATATATTTACTCTTAACCCGTCGTTTTCCACAAGTTCCGCCGAAATTTCAAATCCTTGTTCTTTAGCTAAATCTTTTACGTATAAGGCGAAGACATTAAAAACGTTTTCTTGAAGAAGATTGTCGTTGAAGGCTAAGTAGATAGCTTCGGGAAAAACTCTTTGCTTATCGACGGAAATTTTAATAGGCTCCGATGTTCTATACGAGATAACTATAACGTCTTGGGATTTGCAAACTTTTATTATTAAATACAAAATTCCCAAAATAGAGGTTTTTGAATTTGAAACGACAAATTCGGTTAAGACGTTATTTTTATCCGATATCGATATATTTTTTAATTTTGCGACGCCGAGAACGGCGTCTAGCGTGTCGACTGCGGAGCCTCCCGAATATATGCCTCTAAAAAAGCTCATTGTATAGGATAGAAGATTTAAGTCGTTAAATAGTTCCTTTAAATCTTCTGATCTTAGTTCGGATTCGTCGTCGCATAAAAATTTTATCGCGTTTAAATGATTCGCAATTTCGTGACAAACTCTAGCGACGGTTAGTCTAGTTGTATTTGATTGATTCATAAATTTTATAAAAACATATTTGAGCTAATAGAATAATTCAATTATATAAAATATTTTGATATAAAATCAGAATTTTTAATAAACTTGAAGAGGATCATCCGCCCGACGTTTTGTAAGAAACGGTTTGCGTATAGAAAACGCAGTAAGAAGAAGGGAGTCCGTTGCTAATCGATTAATGAAATTTTTAGGATGCGAAGGAACGATTTCCGACTTAAATATCCGCATTTTATAAGGAATCCTGGAAAATGAGGCTTTTGTAGGTTAAAGCAGTTTTTTGTATTTTTCTTATTTGTTGATTTTGTTGCAAAAAACTTGGTTAAAACAAAAAAATTTGATTGACGGAAAAATGTTTTTGATAGTAGTATCGGAGAATCTATTGGTTGTGAGAACAGTTTTTTGAGGTTTAAAAATGAATAAAGTTGAGTTGATTGCAAGTATGGCGGACGCGGCTGGGATAAAAAAAATCGAAGCCGAAAAGGCGTTGAACGCTTTTATAGACACGGTAATCTCCGAACTTGCTCTCGGAGCGGAGATTAGATTAGTAGGATTCGGTACTTTTTCCGTTTCATACAGAAAGCCGACCGAAGGGCGTAATATGAGAACCAAAGAGGTTATAAAAATCCCTGGCAGAAATATCCCAAAATTCAAAGCAGGCAAACGATTGAAGGAAGTGGTTGCGAAAGGAACGAAGAAATAATCCTAGCTGCAAAATTTTGGAAATTGGGCGATTGGCTCAGTGGTAGAGCATCTCGTTTACACCGAGGGGGTCGGCGGTTCGAATCCGTCATCGCCCACCATGTTATTTTGATTTTAGCGGTTGTTTTTTTTCTAACGGCTTGCGGTAAAGTCGGAGAGTTGGAGCGTCCTATTCCCGAATCGGTTGGTTATGTTTCTTCGTAAAGTTTTTAGTTTTCTGTCAATAGGCTTGTTATTTTTATGCGAAGCCCTGGCCAGCGCAAACTTAAGAACTTCGTTAGAAAGCGACGGATATATATTTATCGCCGTTGATTTTAAGGTGAAAAACGGCGAGCATATAACAGCTCCCGTCGGCAAGGGTAAATCTGTCGCTCCTAACGTAATTTGGGAGAACGCGGAAATCGCCGATATATTTTGGCCTGATTCTATAGTCCTTCCAAATTCGGACGGTTCTCCCAGCGGCTATTATGGATACGACAAAGATTTTTCCATAATTTATAAATTAAAAATTATCGATGGGAACGCTCCTGTAAACTATGCTCTGTCTTACGTCGTTTGCAGCGACGCATGCATTCCTTGTCATGAAAAGGGCATTTTAAAAACGAACGGTCTTCTTTCCGAAGACGAAATAAAAAACGTTAGTTGGGAAGCGAATAACCGTTCGAATAGTTGCGAAGCTCCTAATTTTTTGCTAGCGCTTCTTTTCGGATTGTTAGGCGGAATTATCTTAAATTTCATGCCTTGCGTATTTCCGATTATATCTATGAAAATCTTTTCTATAGTAAAGATTGCGAAGTCTAGTAAGAAAAACATACGAAAACACGGAATATCATTTTCAAGCGGCATCCTCGGCGTATTCCTCTCGCTGGGGATTATCGTAATTTTACTACGACAATCAATCGGCGGAATAGGGTGGGGATTCTACATGCAATCGCCGACTTTTGTTTTTGCTTTATTGCTTGCGTTTCTTTTTTGCGGCTTTCACTTCTTGGGAATATTTAAAGTTCGGATTCCTGAAATACGAGGGATAAAATTACCGGTTAGAAACGAATATCTATCGTCGTTTTTTAGCGGAGCGTTCGGAGGGCTTGCCTCGTCGTCGTGCGTGGGTCCCTTTTCAGGGGCGGCGATTGCGAGCGCTCTATTATACGATAATTTGTTTCAGTCTATAGGTATATTCATAGCTTTAGGGATTGGAATGAGCTTCCCGTTTTTATTAATTTCTATTTGGCCGAATTTAGCGAAAAGGGTTCCTAAGCCTGGAAAGCGGCTTCTTTTGTTTGAAGAGTTTATGGGATTCGCAATGTTGTTTTCTTGCGTTTGGCCTATTTGGATTTTATTGTCTCAAGTTTCGGCGTCAAGGTTAGTCGTTTTGTTGCTCTGTTGCGTTTCTATCGCAATGTTCTTACAGATGCTAAAACATGCCGAAGATTCGCGGATATTTAAGTATTTTACCATAGCCGGGGCTTTAATTAGCGCGGCGGCGGGAGCATATACGACGATATCCGTTCCCAATCCATGCGACCGTATCGCGTGGGTTAATTACTCGGATGAAGCGTTTGACGACGCGAAGATTGCAAAAACGGCTATATTCTTAGATTTCACGGCTTCTTGGTGCGCGAATTGTCAGTTTAACGAACGGCTTTTTAGCGACGAAGACGTGATTTACGAATTTAAGAAAAAGAACGTCAAAGCGATAAAATGCGATTGGACAAACAGGAATGAAAAAGTAACAAATTTGCTTAAAGAATACGGAGCGGCCGCAGTGCCGTTTTATGTGTTTTATCCTGGAAACGGAAACGGAAACGGAAAGGGATTTACGGTTTTGCCGACTATTCTTACTAAGAAGGTTTTGTTAGACGCTCTAGCCCGAGGAGAAGACTATTAATGACAAATTTAAGAAAAGTCCATTTTTTTAGCATTTTTATAATCTTATTTACGGTCGTCTTCGATCAGGCGACTAAGTGGAGCGTGTTGGCTTTTCTAGAGAGAGGAGAAGTCGTGGAAATTTGTCCGTATGTTAACTTAGTGTTGCATTTCAATTTTGGAACTAGTTTCGGATTATTATCGCCCGCAAATTCTATGCAAAAAAATATGATTATCGCTCTAACTATTTTTTGCGTACTCTTACTAATATATATGTTTTTTAAACTCAGAAGTCCAACGGAAAAAGCGCTTTGCGGATTTTTGATCGGCGGAGCGATTGGAAATCTTATCGATAGGTTTATTCACGGCGGAGTTATAGATTTCATAGACGTATACTACGCAAGTTGGCATTGGCCGGCCTTTAACGCCGCAGACTTCTTTATTTCTTCCAGCGCGGTATTGCTTTTGCTTTGCAACTTGTTCTCTAAGAAAATTCGTTGATTTTTAATACGGACGAAAGAGCGATATACGCGTCTTAAGCGCGTTTATAAATTGGTTGCTACATACTTATGAACTTCAAAAATATGCTTTTTATGGATTCTAACTTATCTACTGCGCGCTAGGGAGAGCGATCCACATTCGTAATTATACTTATAACTATAATATTTCTCTTTTGGCTCACTCGATTATACCGATTTATTGAAAGCGCAGCTTGTCAAGGGACGCTTCGCTTTGCTCGCTCTATAGCCCTTGACAAGACGCTTTATAAATCGGTCGAGATATCCTCGTTCCAAAAGATAAATATTATTGGGGGGCGGTTTGGTCTTCAACGTCGCTTACTTACCTCTAACGCCATTATTATATAGACGCCAGTTATTCAAACTCCACGGCAATAATTTATTCGTAAGTCCCTGGGTTATTTACCGCATGTCGTGCGCTAAGGGATTCCCGAAATTATTTACCTTGCGTCAAAGCGTCAAAGAGGCGCCTTCAATTCCCGCATCGGTTACTTTTTCGGTGTAAATCAGCAAGAGAGCTTTGCCTTGTTTCACGTCGATTACGACGTCTTCAAGCGACGCCCTATTAGAAAGCGAGGCGTTGCCGGGAAACGTTAGCTTCGAATTTGCCAAATTCCACTTAAGCCCTTGCGACGAAATAATGCATTCCGGCATTCCAAAAATAGATAGCTTAGTATTTTCGGAGAGTTTAAACACATTATTTCCTTCCAAGCAAAGCCCGACGACTCCATCGTCGACAAGCGCAGACTTCGTTTCTAAAAATATATTTATATTATTTATAATATGGTCGAGACAGCCGCCGTTTACCCCGCATATTATAGACGGGCAAAGCGACTCCGAAGCAACGTAGCCTAGGGCTTTTTGGAAATCCGAATAATCTTGATCGAGACTCTTTACATACGGAATAATTTGAAGCAAATCTTTTCTAACGCTATCTAAGTCTCCAATTATAACGTTCGGCGTAATCCCCCTATCAAATAAAACATTCGCCGCCCCGTCGGCTGCGATTATGGGAAGATTAATATTTTTAAAAAACTCGGCTTTTGGCAAAACGCCGTCCAAACAAAGAATCGATTTGTATTTTGAAAAATCAATAAATTTCCAATAATCCGAGGATTTCATATAAATTCAAATTCCCTTGTTTTTCGTCGCTTTTATTATATCGCGATAAAATCGTCGAGCGTTCTTAAAAGAAATGCTATAAACTATAACTTATGAGATCGTATAATATTCAGCGTTAAAATTATAATTTGCTTTTTCAACTTATCAAATCGTCGCGCGACAATACGATTTAGCTTAGAGACTTGCTCATAAAAATAATGAGTTTTTTGAAAATCTTACCCGACAAAAACAAAAATAAAATCGTCGTCTGGCTATGCTGCATATGCTACTTTTGGGGGATTTCTTCTTCGATGATGTTTTCCCTACTCCCAATTTATATAATCGAAGAATTGGGCGTAAGCTCTGAGTCTTTTGGTTTTCTTGTCGGCCTTACCACGTCGTTTACGCTTGCGGCTAGAATCTGCACGGGTTTTTTAATGGACATCCTAAAAAAAAGGAAATTGATGCTATACGTAGGCACGACGCTGGCTTTAGTAAGCAAATTGCTTTTAGCATGTTTTTCCAATATAAATATCGTATTCTTATCCAAATTTATAGATAGATTCGCCAAAGGATTCCGTCGCGCGTCAATCGACGTCATTCTTGCCGATTTTACAAAGAAAAAAGGAGGCTCTGCATTTTCCTTCCGATACGTAATGAATTTAGCCGGCTACGTTACCGGATCGATTTTAACATCGACTATATTAACGGCCTATGGAAACAACTTTAGGTTTATCTTTATGTCCGCCGTTATCCCCGCAATGATTTCGCTATATACCTTGGAAAGAAAAATAAATTACGAAGAGGAAACAAAAATATCGGAAGAAAAAATAAAATGGAAAATTAAAGACATATCCCTTCTGCCAAACGAATATTGGAAATTCATGATAGTCGTCGCTCTTTTGATATTCAATAGATTCGACGAAGGATTTATCACCCTCAGAGCGCGCGAGGTTCTTCCAGGGGAAATATGGAAATTTCCGTTGCTTATGTCCGGTTATGAAATTTCCGCCGCCGCTATCGCGCTCCTAGTTGGGAGAATCGTCGACAAAATAGATAAAAGACAAATCTTAATTTATGGAATGCTCATATTATTTTCCGCCGATATATTCGGAATGTTCGCAAACAACTTCGCGACGATTCTTCCTATATATATTTTAGCGGGAATTCATATGGGAGCCACCCAATGGGTATTGTTGTTAATAATTGCAAGATTAGCTCCTAAAAACATCTTTGGAACGGCGTTTGCAATATTCTACGCCATAGAGGCGTTAGCCGCGCTTTGTTCGAACTGCCTGGCTGGCGGCTTATCTTCAAAACTGGCGCTCCTACTAGGACTTCAAGCCTCCACAGGCCCTTTTATACAAGGAGCTGTCGTCAGCTTTATAATAACTATATATCTGGTCAGATCGTTAAAGAAACGCAGCTTAGCTTGATTAACGTTTTGGATATGGAAACGAACTTGACGGGGCGGCGGGAGATACGGTCGGATTGTTGATAAGTTAAAGAAATGTTTCACGTGAAACATTTCTTCGATCGAGAAAGGGAATCATTCTCGCTAACGCACAGTAGATAACTAGAACTCTTGCATAAAGGTATATCCCTAGAGTTTCGAGGAGTTTATAAATATGTTTATTTATAAGATCGTTACTTTATGTTAGGGAATGACTCTCTTTAGAAATATTTCTGATACTGCGTATTTATTACATATGGAATCATACCCTGACATCCCGTACATTTAATTTGCAGTTAATTCCCGTCGACGACTTAGCGACAACTCCTCATTTTTGGTCTTATTTTTTGCATGCAAATCTTGCTCGTAGAACATCTAGGACGATTCCCCTTATATGTGATTTTTGAAATGGCAAAAGCCATTGTTAATTGGTCGACCAACAAAATTTACGGGATGTTAATGTTTTGGTTCCCTTTATAAACAATTGCCGACTAAATGCTATCCACGCAATTATTGCCCTCTTCTATTATTGCTATAAGGACAATTTGCCTTCTTAAGACGGCGTGATATAATTGAAGTATTCCCGTTCTTACTCTCAAAACAGGATTAATAAGCGTGAAAAACGGAATCTTAAATTATTCTAAAGAAGAGCTAAGCGAAACCTTAAAATCGATCGGCGGCAAAAAATTCAGAGCGGAACAAATTTTAGTCTGGCTCTATAGATTTGGAACGACCTCGTTCTTCGACATGACCAATATTGGAAAATCCCTTCAAAAACAACTTGACGAAATGTTTTACATTTATCGTCCGTCGATTTCAAAAGTATTGGAATCAAAAGACGGGACGATAAAATTTTCGTTAGAATTGCAAGACGGAAATACAATTGAATCCGTTTTCATACCTGAAGAAAAAAGAAACACTATTTGCGTGTCGTCTCAGGTTGGTTGTTCTGTCGGATGTAGATTTTGTAATACGGGCTATCACGGCTTTATAAGGAATCTATCGACGGAAGAAATTATTTCGCAATTTCTTATCGTAAAAGATTATTTAAAGTTGTGGAACGGCGAAGACAGGTTGTCGAACGTTGTCTTTATGGGAATGGGAGAGCCTTTGCTTAACTATGAGAACGTTTTGAAAACGATAAATAATCTCATGATTGACGACGTCGAGGGATTGTCTCGCAGAAAGATAACGGTGTCGACGTCGGGGATTTCTCCAATTCTTATGAAAATCGCCAAGGATTTGCCATGTCGGCTCGCCGTATCTCTCCATGCTCCAAACGACTCGATTCGTAGCGGAATTATGCCGATTAACGATATTTACAATATAGAATCGCTCCTTACGGCGTGCAAGGAATATACTAAATGTCACGAGTATCTAAGAATCACTTTTGAATATCTGTTGCTTAACGGCGTCAACGATTCGAAGGAATGCGCTCGAGAGCTTCTCGAGCTATTGAAAGACCTGAACGCTAAGGTTAATTTGTTGCAATTAAACTCGTGGGGTAACTGCGGATTTAAACCTTCTTCTAAAAAGCAAGTCTCGCAATTCGCCAATATCCTAAACAACGGCGGCCTTGAAGCGTTTATTAGAACTAGAAGAGGAGAGGACATAATGGCGGCTTGCGGCCAACTTAGTTCTAACAACCGCGATAAAAATATGATATAATACTCAAAGTTTTTCAAATATCAAATATTAAAACAATATGAAGATTTTAAAAGCGCTTGCATTGTTACCTGTTGTTTTTATTACATATGCAACCGCCGACGATTTTAAGGCGGAGGCTCCTAAAGATTACAAAGATAAGGCAAAATACGGATTTGGTTCTTTGATAAAGGGTAAAAACGCCGCGTTGAGGAAGTATTTCGATAAAAAATCGGACGCGTCGAGTGAAGAGAAAAATGAAATAAAGGCGGAAAAAACAACAAAGGAAGTTTCTAAAAAAGAAAAACTATGGCATGCTTCGCTTGAAACGTTAAGAGACTTTCCTCTAGAGCTTATGGACAAGAAGCGCTGGAAAATTGAAACGGAGAAAGTAAAGGTGAATCAATTCGACAATACGGGCGAATGCTCGTATAAGATTGTTATTACGATTACAAGCGACACAGACGTCGACGTTAAAGCGACTTCTAACGAAGATTCAAAAATCCGTTTGAAAAAGCACGAAGAAACTATAAAGAACAAGATTCTCGCCAAAGCGAAAGAATGAGTGGGAAGGCTTTTTTCAGAGAACAATTGTAAAAGAGCGTCAAATCCTAGCTCTAATTGAAATATAGATTTTCTAGAGAAAATCGTCTCGGAAATTACTCTTTAATATTTTTTTGCAGTCTTAGCGGAAATAGATAAAGCGGGTTAAATTAGGAATCCTCATGAAGTTTCTCGGGAATCATACTTTAACGTTCTAAGACTCCATTTGCTATCAATCAATTCTGATCAGTGATAGTTTTGCGCTCGTTTCAGCGAGGGTTTTCACATGCAACTATTATTCATAGGATATCAGGGGACGATTCCCAATTTCTTCTTCAAAAATTTCCAGCCTGGTATTTCAACAAGATGATATGTTAGCATTCCAGCTATTACTGAGAAAACAATAGGTATGCAAATATTTAAGACGCGATGATTATTAACCATGAGATCTTGATGTTTATTCAAAATTAAAAGTCTATATAAATGAATCACGGGCATGTGCATTAAAAAAATCGAGTAAGAATACTTTCCTAAAAACGCTGAAAAATTATTATCAAGCAATTTTGAAAAGTAGCCTTTTCTAACCAAAAACATCCAAAATAAAAATGCGAATACCACTATAAAAATTATGTTGTTATTAAAATGCAACTTGTGAAAACAAAGGTTAAACACAAGCCAACCAAACAGATACATTTCCGCTATAGTTGTGACTATCCTTTTCGCAATGCTCATATTTTTATTGCTTACTTTGTTTTGATAGTATTTATACCCGTTTGCTATAAAGTATCCTATGCCGATTCCTCCAAGTCCCCTCAGCATGCCGGTATTAAAAATGTAAGCATAGTTCCTTATATCGTTGACCAGTCTTCCATTAGTAACGTGAATAGCAAATGAGTAACTAAAAATAACAGTCAGCGCGACGACTAAGTTTACCGTCTGCGGCCTATAATATTTGATCATGTAAAAATATAAAAGCATCGCCCAAAATAAAACGGATACAAACCAACAATTCCCGCCGTTTTGCATGGTAAAGCCAATGTTGTCGCAAAATATTGCCGAGAAAATTTTAGTATATACCGCATCGCCTCTTGGATATACGGCAAGAGAAAAAATTAAAACCGGCTGCAATCTCGCTATTTTCTTCTTTACAAAATCTAAAACAGATTCCGTTTCATTAAATTTTAGCGTAAGGAAGAAGCCTGATATTATAAAAAAGAAATCTACGCATAAACGACCGTCCTGAGTGCAAATCGCATAACTTGGATAAATCAGTTTATAAGAAGTGGCGAACATATGAAATGCGACGACCAAAATCGTAAATACGAACCTCAGAAATTCTATGTTCTTGATTTTCTCTCGGTTTGACATTACCGCTTTCTATTTATTAGATTTCGGGATCGCACCTATATTTTAGCATTTAAAAAGCAATTCGCCTATAAAAGCGTACTTACAAGATCATCGCCTCCTGCCAAAGAATAACGCCTATCATTTAGACTGCTGTTGCTTTCTGTTCAGCAACGATCCCATTAGCCCGCACTCGCTTCCCCTCAAAATCCAGGATATCGGCGTTAACGACGAGCAACCAGACTATAAGACAAAAGTTCCCCCCAATAATATTTATCTTTAGGAACGAGGATATCTCGACCGATTTATAAAGCGACTTGTCAAGGGCAATAGAGCGAACGAAGAGAGCGTCCCTTGACAAGCTGCACTTTTAATAAATCGGTATAATCGAGTGAGCCAAAAGATAAATATTATAAAAGAGAAATATTATATTAGAGAGGGCGGCGGCTTGTTCGGCGAAGCCGAACCCGAGCTTCATAGCTCGCTCGCAGTTAATACTGCGAAAGCCGCCGCCCTCTTAAAAATGAAATTTTAAAACGTTAAGATTCTCCAAATAAATTCCTTGCTTCTTGGAAAATAATTCGGGAGTACAGGTATTTGAATATACAAGCGGAATAGCCTACGACGCTTTGCAAGACTTACATACAAAACACAACAAACCCAAGTCTATTTTAAAACGGAATCGGCTAGTTTTAAATATGTTCTCAGAGCATTACAAGAATAATCCTTCTCAATATTTAGGGCGTTTAACATCCTGCTATTTCGTTTGACTGGCGGCGTTTTAGGAGGCGTATTTCTTGCTTCCTTTATAGAAGATTGGAGGAAGAGCGGTATTGTCTCGCTAAATAAAAATGTCCTGCATGAAACATTTTCATAATTTTGAGTTAACTCGCATCGGCTTTCGAAGAACCGCAAAGCTGAAGCGTATAACGTAGACGCGTCTAAGGATGATAGACAAAGATATCGTAACCAATTTAGAGGTTCTCAAAAACCGTTAATGGACGGTTCCTATAATTTTGTCTCGGCGTTAAAATTTGACAAAGACGCTTTGTTAATTAATCGTATGAATCTGCGAATTTTCTTAGGATATTTAAGTAGATTGTACGAAGCTTCATAAGATCGTCTTTTGAAATAAATTCGTTTATTACATGCGCGCCAGAGGTTGGCGAACCTATTTCGACAACGTCCGTTATATCCTTTATAAACAATGCGTCCGAGTTCCCTCCGATCGTTCCAATTCCTGGTTTGACTCCTGTTGAATCTTCTATAACCTTTGATAAAAATTCATTAAACTTATTGCTAGAACCGACGAACGGCGCTCCAAATCTTTCAAATGAAACGGCGATATTGCTCGGCGTTTTTTCTTTAATATAATTTTCAAGAGTTTCAAAATTCCAAAGATCGTTAAACCTTATGTTTAGCTTAGCCGCAGCGAGTCGCGGGATTATATTTCTAACGTCGTTGCCGACGTCTACGGATGTCAACTCTATGTCGGAAGGAGCAAAGTTATCGTTTCCCTTATCTAACTCAAGGTTGATGAAATCGTTCAGAAATTTCATAAAGGAATGCAAATGATTTCCCTGAATTTTGCTTTGCGTAACGTGGCATTGATATCCGTTTGAAACGAAGTCTACGTTTAAACTGCCGCGACAGCCAATCTTTATATATTCGCCTGATTTTTCAGAAGAGCAACTTTCACACAAGACGCATCCATTAATCTTTTCGTTCGAGTCTTTTAAAAATTCCACGACTTTCTTAGTTCCGTTTGTTCCCATTATTTCCTCGTCGCTTGTTAATATAACGCTTATTGAAAAATTTGGCGGTTCGGATTTAACAAAGTCGCGGAGCGCGGCCAAACACGAAGACAGAGGACCTTTCATGTCGTTTGTTCCTCTTCCGTATAGTTTCCCGTTTTGTTCGGTTAAGACGAAGGGATCGGTATCCCAATTATCAAGAGGAGGAACGACGTCGATATGTCCTGCGAAACAGAAGTTTTTATCGAAATTCCCGTATTTTGCATATAGGTTGCTTACGTCTCCAAAGTTTAGTTTTTTGCAAGAAAATCCTAACGATTTGAGAAATTCGGAGCAATAATTAATCGCCTCTTCCCCGCGCGGAGTAATCGTTTTTAAGCCGACAAGGTCTGATAGTAATTTTATGTGCAGAGGGTCCACGATTGTATTTCCTCAAAGGAAATCATATGCGAAATTATATCACAGGTTAAAATTCAGACTAAATTTTTATACCATTTTAGAGACTTATATCTCATATAAAAAAGAATAAGGCTTATCGTAAAGGATAGTATCATAAAAAAGTATATAGTAATTACCGAAGTAAGCTTTCCTGTATAAAACAGCAATGCCGTCGGCATTACTACGAGTCCCCAAAGACATATTTGAGAAACGAGGGTTGGATATTTTGTATCTCCGCCCGCTAATAAAACTCCCCAGGTTATATACTCTGCGGACTCCAACAAAAGAGCGGCAAGACTTAGCCTCAATGCTGCAACTGATTGATCTCGAATTTCAGAAAGGTCGTTTCCTATATTAAAAATTTTCAGAACAATGTCGGGAACAAATACCAAAGGAATAGCTAATAATAGACAAAATACGACGAGGAAAAATAGGAATCTTTTGTATACTAATCTAATGGATTCAAGGTCTCGTTTCCCAATCATGTTTGAAGTTATCGCCGCTATTGCTTTGTTTAATCCTTCGGCAAAGAACGATATTAGCATGTAAACGGCAGAGGCAAATCCCCAAATAATGCCTAATTCTTTAGATGCTTGTCCAATTATCGATATCACTAAGGCCCATGATAAAATTGTGAAAAAGTTAGATATAGATAATGGTATTCCAACCTTAAAACAAGAGGCGAACATACTTTTATTAAACGAGAAATTTTCCAGAGTTTTAAAAGATAATCTGTTTTTCTTATTTAGGAATACGCATGCTAAAACCAAAACTTGAAGACCGTTAGATACAACAGTTCCCATAGCGGCGCCTTTCGTCCCGTAATGTAAGGTAAATATAAAAACATAATCCATTAACGCATTAATAATATTGCCTGCTATAACGGTAGCCGTAACTATACCAGCTTTTCCTTGCCCTATGAAAAACGCGGAGAGACTGGCGACTAACACTGGCAGAAATCCAAAATAAAAAAGAATCTTTTGATAATCAAGTCCGTCTTCAAGAGCATAATCCGGCAGAATGTTTATATATTCTGAAAAGTAGGCGATGGGGAGAAAAAAACCGATGGACATTATGGACATATAGATCATTTGCCATACGGGAATCGCTAATTTATCATATTGTCTGGAACCGTTAAATTGTCCGACAAAAACTTCCGAAGTATTGGCGACTCCCATAAGCATCCAGGCAAAAACAGAGACAAAATTGCCGGAAACAATAACGGCATACATAGCCTGCTCCGAATATGCGGCAAGTATGACTCTATCTACGAAAAACATTAAGTTTATCGATAATGCGGTCAAAAGTATAGGAATTGATATTTTAAAGATACTTCTAAACGAACTATCTATCATTACGATCTGATCTTTGGAGTAAACCTCTGTCATAATGAATCATTATACATAAAATCAAATAAATTTAGAGCTTTTCTTACTTTAGATAGTTAGAAATAATTTAACGGCGATTTATAAAACAAATGTTTTTTACCCTCGATATAATACTTCTGGGAATCATTCTATGGCATCTTATAGTTCCATTTTGTAACTAACTAGTCCTAACTCGCGTCTTTTTGTATATGCCGGTTTGCAGAATGTCGGCAATGATTCGGCTGAGTCTTCAAACTATGAAAATATTTCGTGAAAATTTTGAATTTAGGGACAATACAGTTTTTTCCGACATTCCGCAAAAGATGCGCAACCTTAAAAGGGCGTCGCCGCTGATTGAAATTAGTGTTATCGGCAAATGAAATAGCAGGATGTTAAAAGCGCCAAATATTGAGAAGGATTATTCTTGTAATGCTCTGAGAACTTATTTAAAACTAGCCGATTCCGTTTTAAAATAGGCTTGGGTTTTGTATGTAAATCTTACAAAGCGTCATAGGCTATTCCGCTTGTATATTCAAATACCTGTACTCCCGAATTACTTTCTTACAAAAAGCAAGGAATTTATTTGGAGAATCTTAACGTTTTGTTAACCTTTTTATGATATGCTAAAGCTATGCTTGCATAGATTAAGTAGTTAAGGGAAGCAAGCCCCGAGGAGGGCGGGGGTTTGGGATGGTTATTATAGTACAAATTTGTTAATTTTTCGTTAATTTTTAAATTTTATTTTTCGCTAAATTCTTTATCAAAGTTTCCCCAATTTTCGCTAGATTTTTTATCAAATCTTTTGAACGGTTCTTTCCCCATTCCCACTTACTTTTCCTCTTCATTTTGGCTATGGTTCCCCAAAGGATGTTCCCCTAGTTTTTAGTGCCGCTTCCCCCAGAAATAATCCCCTCCGTTAATACATTAAGTCTTTCAGATTCGCCCTCGGCTCGTCTGGTCTTTCAAGGAAACTTTTGCCTAGTTTCTGAAACTGCTTTTCCCAAGAAAATCTTCTCTGTTACCTCGTAAGCCTTCTAATTTATTTCACGACGTGCCTTGGGATGATTTCCTTGAAATCCATAGAATGTACCTTGGAGTTTCTGAGAATCTATAAGTATATTTAAACCATTTATAAAATCTTACTTAGAAGATCATCACTGCTTATTGGAGTGTTATTCCCTTTATCTTAAGCATTTGTTAACTATTAGAATTCCACGGCGATAATTATGCGGCCGCAGCGTATCAAGGATATGTAGTTGAAAAAATATCTCAAAAGCGGCCATTCAGTTGTTTATAACAATATACGCTCTTACTGATTTACGAACTTACGCATTTCAGAAACGATAGCCAAAGTTATCGCATTCCCCAAATCATTTAACATAGCGTTAATCGCCTGTTTTCTCGATGCAAGATCGGAATACGGAAGAGTATCGCAAACCTCATAAGTTGAGAACGTATCCAAACATTTCTCCGACAACTTATTATATTCCTTATCATAAATCTCAATCTCAGCGGCTATTCTAACTTGCTCTTTAGCGACTTCTTTTTCCGTATATGCAACGGATGAGTTTTTCTCAACTATAACGATAGTAATTTTATAATTCTTTAAATCGACTCCATATAATGGCAACGATTTTTCAATAATATTTCTGATTTTATATTCTGCGTAAGGATCAGCCTTTATTTTAATATCGTAGCTGCCCTGATTATCTAACGATCTTGAGTTTCCTAAAAGAAGTCTTGTATTTGAACACCCGCCGGTCGCGAGAATTATTAATCCACAGATCGCGACTTTAAGACTATTTCGTAACATTCTATCTGATCGCCCTCTTTAAAATCGTTAAAGCCGTCCGCTAGTATTCCGCATTCATGAGATTGAGGCGATTCTTTAATCTCATCTTTTTCATGCTTCATAGAGCGAACCTTTCCCTCAAAAACACATTCGCCGTTCCTTATCACCTTTATTTTCGAATCGTTCCTTTTCATTATTCCATCGCTGACATAACATCCTGCGATTGTCCCGAGTCTGCTAATAAAGAAAACTTTTCTGACGTCCGCTCTACCGATATAATTCTCTTCAACTATAGGAGCCAGCATCTTCCCCATGATTGCTTTTATTTCCTCTACTATATGATAAATTACATTATGATACATAATGCTTACACCGTCGGTTTTAGCAAGGTCTTTAGCCGAAGCTGAAGCGTTCACGTTAAATCCTATAACGATTGCATTAGTATTCTTTGCAAAATCTATATCGCTCTCGCTTATGATTCCAATTCCTTTTTCAACCGCTTTAACATTTACATCGGGATGCAAAATCGCTTCGAGAGAAGCCGCGACGGCTTCAAGCGAACCGTACACGTCCGCTTTAATGAGAACATTTAGAGTTTGAACAGAACTATTTTCTCCCGCCAGCATTTGCTCCATACTTTTTGCAACAGTTTTCGCCGATTTAGTTTTCGCTATGTTTTCCCTATATTCCGCGATTTCTCTTGCTTTTTGCTCGCTGTCTACTATCGCTAAAACATCTCCAGGTTCCGGCGTAGAATTAAACCCGACTATTTCAACAGGGGCGGACGGAGGAGCTGTTTTTATACACTTTCCCTTATCGTTATATATCGTCCTAACTTTTCCATAAGAGGAACCAGCGACAAAAAAATCGCCGTTTCTTATCGCGCCGTTTTGAACAATCACTGAAGCCACAATACCTCGTCCCTTATCGACTCTCGATTCTAAAACGACGCCTACTCCTTTTCTATCATTGTTTGCCTTAAGCTCCAACATTTCAGACTGCAGCAAGATCGCGTCGAGCAGTCCGTCAAGGTTCGTTCCATTTTTCGCAGAAATTGCAACGCTTAAAACTTCGCCTCCAAAATCCTCAAGAATTATCTCTTGCGACATCAATTCGGTTTTTACTCTATCAATATTAATATTCGGTTTATCTATCTTGTTTATCGCGACAATAAGCGGTACTTTTTGACTTTTAGCCTGATTTATAACTTCTATAGTTTGATCTTTTATTCCATCGTCCGCAGCGACGACTAATATTATAATGTCCGTTATAACCGCTCCCCTTGCTCTTATATTTGAGAATGCGGCGTGACCTGGAGTATCGATAAAAGTTATTTTCTTTCCATTCTTCGTTTCTATCTGATAAGCGGCGACATGTTGAGTGATTCCGCCGGCTTCTTTCTGAGCGACGCTTGTTTTTCTAATAGAATCTAAAAGAGTAGTCTTACCATGATCGACATGCCCCATAACGGCGACGATTGGCGGTCTCGGCGTTAATATAGCGTCTGGAGCGTCTTCAATAGTCAGCTCGTTTTCTATATCCGATTCGGAAACCCTTTTGGGAATATGTCCAAATTCAGAGCAAACAATTTCAGCAGTATCTCCGTCAATAAGTTGATTTACAGTCGCAACAGTCCCAATCGAAAGGAGGTATTTGACAACTTCTCCAGACCTTACTGCCATTCTGTTTGCTAGTTCTCCAACGGAAATAATATCCGGAATATCAACATCCCTTACGACTTTCGCTGCTTCTTGCTGATTTCCAAAACCTTTCAGTTTCTGTCTAGCCCTCTTAATAGAGGCCATAGACCTAAATCTATCCTCCGAATCGCTGTTCATGACTCGTTCAAGGAATACTCGGGATACTTTTTTGCCGTCTCGTATTCTTTTATCGGAATCTTTTGATTTAACGACCAGCTTCATTTTCTTCTTATGAGAATCTAACTCGTCAAAATCTTTGTCTTGCTTGCCGTATTGAGACCGAACGTTATTGATTTGAGGCGAATACGGAGTAGTAGTAATTTTGCTTTTCTGATAACCTGCCCCTTGTGGAGTCTTTAATTCTTGTTTCTTTTGATATTCGCTTGCTCTAAAAACAACCGGCTCAAATTTTAAATCAATTTGTTCCTTCTTTTTAGGCTCTGCTCTTTTAGGTTTTCTCGCTCCGGTTTCCTTTTTTTTCTCAGTTGCTACGGCTTGCTTTTCCGGTTCTGGCAGAATATAAGAAGAGGCGTTGTCTTCCAAATTTTCTTCAACATTTTCTTCCGCTTCGAAGTTATCGTTTTCACTAGAAAACTCTTCGTCCTTCAAAGCCTCTTGAAGCGCTTTTACTCTTGTTTTGAACTCGCTGTCGGTAAGTTTGCCAGTTGAAACATGAGCGCCGTTTCGATTGTCGAAACCTTCTTCTCGAGAGCCTTCAACGTCCACGGTTAATCCGCTTTTCCTGCGTCTAATCTCAACCTCTATTGTCCTATTGCCAGACGAAAACTTAGGAGCAGTTACGCCGACGCCGCTTTTCAGAGACAATGTTTTCCGTTTTTGAGTCCCGCCGATTTCATCGTTGTCTGCCATCTAATTCTTAATCCTTTACGCTAAACTAACCCGCAAATTCTTTTCTATAAGCATACTTTAAAAGAAAAAACGCCGAAAGAAATTTTCAATTTTGTTTTTATATTTATCTCAACGCAGTCTAAACTTGCGTTCAAATAAACCGCAAAACGTTTTGCTTTAGAATGAATCGACATATCTAAATAACTTGAGCCTTTCATTTAGAATCTCCATCTAGCCAATTCTTTCTTATCTTCATAATAAGCGTTTCCGCCTCTTTTTCGCTTAACAAATTCCCAGCGATTTCCAATAATTCGTCAACCGAAAGATCGCCCACGTCGTTTAATGTTTTCATATCGGCGTTAACAAGCTGCTTAAGAAGAGCGGGACGAAGCAGTTCATATTCCATAAGATCTTTTGCAACGCCTTTTTCTTTGCACAATTCTTCGATTTCCTTTTTCCTTTCATTTACGCGCGAAACTGCTCTTTGATATATCTCGCCCGCTATTTCGTCAAACCCTTCGATTGAAGAAAGTTCCAAAACCGACGAATTAACTATGTCTTCAATAGACGAATAACCTTCCCCCATCAACATACGAGCTACAACGTCGTCGACGTCAAGATCGGTCGTAAACAAATTTAATATTCTCTCGCTTTCCTGCGCTCTTGCTTCCGCATCTTTTGCCTCGGTTGTAACGCTTATCGTCCATCCCGTTAACTTCGAAGCCAGACGAACGTTTTGCCCTCTTCTTCCAATCGCGGCGCTTAATTGCTCGTCTGGAACGACTACGGTAACTTTGTTCTCATTTTTTTCTATAACTATTCTCGCAACTTCCGCTGGAGCCAAACTATTAACAATAAACATAGCCGGATTGTCCGACCACTGTATAACGTCTATTTTCTCGCCCTTGAGTTCGTCGACGACCGCTTGTACCCTCGAGCCTTTTATGCCGACGCACGCTCCAATCGGATCTAGTTTGGGATCGGCCGTCGTTACGGCTATTTTTGCCTTGCTCCCCGGGTCTCTTGCAACCGCAACAATTTTAACGACGCCGTCGTACACTTCCGGTACTTCTTGTTCGAACAACTTCTTTACAAAATTCGGATGAGTTCTCGAAAGCTGCAATAGAGGGCCTGTCTGTTCATTATTAAGTCCAGAAAGCAACACCCTTATTCTATCTCCTACTTTAAATATCTCGTTCGGTATAGTTTCAGATTTTCTTATTATCCCTTCCGTTCTTCCTATATCAATTATGATATTTGAATATTCAATACGTTTTACTATTCCCGTTATTATCTCCCCAACTCTGCCGGAAAATTCTTCATACTGTTTCGCCCTCTCTGCGACGCCGATTTTCTGGAAAATAACTTGTCTCGCCGATTGAGCCGATATTCTTCCAAACTCTATAGATGGCAATTGGCTTTTCAAAACATCCCCGACTTTAGCTTCTGGGTCTATCGACTTTGCATCGCTTGCCAATATTTGTTTATTGGCGTCTTCCACGTCGTCGACGATTGTTAAAAGTCTATATATTTCTATCTCTCCAGATTTTCTATCAATAACAGCCGATAATTCTTTTTCTTCTCCATACCTCATATGAGCCGTTTTTAATATTGCAGATTCCATTGCCGAAATTACGTCGTCGATTCCAATGCCTTTTTCTTTTGCGACTATATCGGCAATCTGTAAAATCTCATTTTTTGCAACTGGAGGCGTTTTTTCTTCCAGTTTTATTTTTCTACTCACTTATAAAAAACTCCACTAAAACTCGCTCAAATCTTAAATCCATCAACATACGCGCTGCTAATTTCTTTAAATATAAAATCCACAATATTGTCTCCATTCGATAATGGAGCGTCTAGTATTAATCTTATACCATCTTCAGACGCAGATTCCAAGTTTCCTTTAAATACTTTGCGGTCATTTTTTAAAGCATAGGTTTTTATAACAACAGGCTTTCCGCAAAATCTAAAAAAGTCGGCGGGTTTCGTTAGCGGTCTATTAACGCCGGCGGAGGAAACTTCCAAACTATAACGACCGCCTACTAAGTCTGAGACGTCTAGTATAGTCGATACGGCTTTGCTAACTTTCTCGCAATCCCCAATAGTCGCGGCCTCTCCGCTTGCTTTTTCTATCATTATCTGCAAAACTTTGTTTTTTGCATTTCCTAAAAACGCAACCCTAACGACGATGCATTCCAAATCGTTTACTAAAGGCGATATATCTTGTTCAATCTTTTCAATCAACGTTGACATTATTAAAATTTTAAAATTGAAGCATATGCGAATTATTACTAAAACAAACTCTCAAATCAAGCCGTATCGATAAATTTACCCGTTTGTTCAAACTCTAGCTATAATGTTTTCTCGCTTGTTACTCTCGAAATCAGCGCTTAACTCACGACAGGTAAATTAAGGGATTTATAAATATCGCGGTAAAATCTCTAATGCCTTGCGAGAGGAATCGCCGCTTGATATACAAGCAATAATCTATAGAAGTTTTATAATTAATCATTCTAAATATACTTATATAAATCCCCCAAACTTCATTGGGAACATATCGGGAGAGGACGACGTATAACACGACAACTGCAGTGAATTTCAGAACATATAGAATAACGAGATCAGTTCCAGCCTCTGCCGCAAAATGGTTCGTATACAAGAAACACACAATCTAAAATAGCAAAACTAGTTGTAAACTAAGCCTTTAGAACATCAGGAAGCGTGATTCCACAAAATAATTCGCTTACTAAAAATTTTTAAAATATTTACTCGCGAGTAACGAGAAATGGTTTTCCTTTTATTTACTCGTTAACCTATTAATGCCGTCCCATTCTTCCGGCGGAGTTTCAATGCATTCCTTGCATCTTTTAAACACGGGAATTATCGCAGTCGCTCTCGCCGGAAAAGACTCAATTATTTCTCCATAAATTTTCAAAGCGCTCTTAAACTGTTGGTTCTGATATAACTCAAACGCTTCTTTCGACTTTGCGCTAAGTTCTATTAGTTTATAATATTCCTTATCGTCTGCGTTTTTCATCATACAAAGCGGTTCAAAAATAGCTAATCCCGTCGCTTTTCCCTTGACCGCAACTTTATCAATCGCCCTAAAAAGTACTTTCCCGCGAGCAGCGGCCTCAACGTTTTCAGACGCCAAAATCTCAGTCCCATAAAACTTGTTTACGCCTTCCAAACGCGATGCTACGTTAACTGCGTCGCCTATTGCGGTAAAATTCATTCTGTCTTGAGAACCGATATTTCCAACGATAGCTTGTCCCGTATGAAGGCCTATTCTCGTTGGAAGAGGCGGTTTCCCTAGAGCTTCCCATTTTTTTCTCAACCCCTTCAAAATATCCTGACATTCAAGAGCCGCATAACAAGCGTCTATAACTTGATTTTCGTTAGGCGTTGGAGCGCCCCAAATGGCCATTATTGAATCTCCGATATATTTATCGATTATCCCGTTGCGTTCCATTATCTTTTTAGTCAGTTCGTTAAAATATTCCGATAGATGCAATATTAAATACTCTGCCGGAAGATTTTCAGACACGGTGGAAAACTTTTCTATATCAGAAAACAACATTGTGATCTCCACGATCTTTCCGCCTAATTCCGGTTGTATTCCTCTATTAAGCAATTTTCTAACCAAGTCTTTAGGAGCGTATTTCGTAAAGGTTGAGACGCTTAATTTCATTGAATTCATCGCGTTTGAAAGTTCCTGAATTTCTAGTATATTTGATTTTAAAGTACCGGGCGGCTCCTCCCATTTCATATCGCCGATAGCTTTTGCCTGATTACATAAACTAGATATCGGGTCTGAAATTCTTTTTGATAAAAGAGACACCATTCCGAACGATAATAAAAATATAAAAATTGAAATGATCAACATGCGATATTGAACTTTTTCAAAGTTCTCCGTGAAATCCGCCTGCGGAGTTATTAACAACAAAAACGCGTCGATCGTAGAAAGTTTTTTAATAGAGGCGACATATGAAACTCCTTTAACTTTAAACATAGCGTGGAATTTATCCGCGCCTAACAAAAATTGAGAGGCCGCATGTAAAACCGCGTCGGTTGTCGAATCTGCTCGCGGCAAAGCAAGCTCTTCGGTATTTTCATCTTTCCCCTCGGCAAACTCAATATTGCCGTCGGTCAAACACAATATTTCGTTCTTCATATTGATAAGGTAAACCTTCGAGTTTTTGCTTGCCTTAACGCTTTCTAATAATCCCTTAAAATCCGATAATTCAATATCCACGCCAATAACGCCGACGGCGGAATCGTTAACGTCGTATTTTAAAGGTCTTGATAAAGTTATCCCCGGGGTACCCGTAGTTGAAAATATATATCCTTCGCTCCACGTTAATTTGCGATTCAATTCCGCTTCGACGTACCAATTGCGTTTTCTTGGGTCGTATGTCGTTTCAAACGATTCTTTCGCAACAAAACCGAAATCTTCGTTAAGATAATTCCAAGTTTCAACAGGCGTAGATTTATCTGAAAGTCCTATCTTTCTTGTTGCATACTTAACATAAGACGGCAAAGCGACTCCCTTCCTCGCATGAAACGTAGAAACTTTATCAATAGGTCTTGCTTGTAGAAAAGAACCGTCGCTTAAACCTATGTAAATAGATACCATATATGGAATACGCTTAACGCTCTCCAACAACAATTTATCAAAATTTTCAAATTTATCGTTTTCATCAGCGACATAATTTTGAGACAGTATATTTGCAATTGTTTCTAATTCTTTGAGATAAGCGTCGATATGGCCGACTGCAGTCGCGGAAATTTTCTTCGAAAAATAATCTTTCTCAAATTCCAAAACAAGATCTTTATTCGTCTTAGTCGAATATAAAATTTCGCAAGCGACCGTCAGACAAATCAACAGAGAAAAAGCCGCTAAAATATCTATTTTTAATTTTCTATTACGAAACATTTCTATTTAACAGCGGACTTTTTCAATATAATTCTACGAAAAACATATTAACTTTCAGTTAACTCGCAACGTTTCCTAAACATCGCCCCAACCTTCTTAAAGGTTTTGTCGGCAACGTTTACCGCAATAAAATAGCCGTCCCCGCTAATTACGGGTTACCAATTACAAACAAAATGGGGAGCATTCCGCGATGTATTGTAAAACAGATGTCCTGAAGAGGATTCATGAAAAACTTCCTTGAAAATTAGGTCCAAAATTAGGAGGAAGAGCAGGGGAAAATGGAGAAAAATCCGTTCAAAAAGATTTGATAAAAAATCTAGCGAAAAATGGGAAAATTTTGATAAGAAATTTAGTGGAAAATAAATTTCAAAAATTAACGAAAAATTAACGAATTGTATATTACAATAACCATCCCAAACCCCCGCCCTCCTCGGGGCTTGCTTCCCTTAACTACTTAACCTATGCAAGCATAGCTTTAGCATATC
>JAISID010000076.1 GCA_031262205.1 Holosporales bacterium
GTTACAATGTAGCCCCGACCGCCAAAAACATTTTTAATCGGATCGTCCCGATATTATATACGGGGAGCGCTCCTAACGATTCTGATCTACAATCTGTGAAATACATTAAGCTGGACAAAAGATAAAATTGACTTTTTATCAAACCTAATCAATAAGAATGCTGCGACGAATTACCATAAAGCGACAATTCATTTAGCAGAAGGATTTGCAACTGCCGATTCTGTTAAAAATTTAATAGCAACATCGCCGTTAACAGCAGACGATAAAGTTTTATGTTGTTTCGGATGTCCAAACCTCAAAAAAAATTTTATTTTTTGAATGAAAAATTTGGAAAAGATCATATATTATTATGGCTAGATAACGACAAAGTAGGGAAATCATTAATTGATGAAACTGGAGGGTGCTATATGTTCAAAGGATTAAATGAACACGATCAAACGAATAATCTACAAAACGACAACTCCGGCGACAGAAACGAAGGCTTCATCTTCGAAGGCCTTACCTCCCGCAGTATATAACCGCATGTTAAACCAACTAGGATTCAATTTTCTCAATATAATAACTAATTCATATCTAAATGGGATATTTCTTTCCTGGTTAGCTTTTTTCGGAACAAACATTTTTTAAATGGAAACGTCCTCAAAAACGTTTCCTCTTTGAAATCTTAACAATTAATATCGCATTAATTTTATCGCCAATTATTATAAATCCCATATTATTTATAATTACGCATACTCCTTTTAACAGTAAATTTGTTGTTTATAAATCAAATATAAGTTTTTATATTTTAAATATATTACTATTCATAATAATATTAATAGCAGTAAAAACAGACTTTTTCATATTATCGCATTGTATATTAAACTATATTATTTTATACTAAAAAAATGGGGACAAAACATAAAAAACTTTTTCACAAAAGAATAAAAAACAATATTCAATTATCGCCTTTTGTCCAAATATGTCTTTTCATATTATTTACAATAATTCAAATCTCCATATATGATAACCTCTATTTTATTATACAAAATCTTTCTATTGAGCTTTATCCGGCGTTTTCTTAACCGCTCTCTTTTCATCTGAAAGTAATTTTGCTTTTCTCTTTTTAAAAAGCGGTTTATAAAAAATAGGGATCATTCCATGATACGCGACCATAATTTTTAAAGCGGCTGGGATAGATAAATTGCTATTCTAGCCCATGTTCATAGTACGTTTTGATCCATTTTTGTAAAACTTTCAACTGATTATTTAGCTCCTGGACTATTAAACCTAAACTAGCATTCTTTCTGGGGACGCCATTATAATCGGTCGTATGTCTTTTTGCTTGATTCCCAAAATTCTCAATTTATATGATGGATTCTATGATTATGAAACTCGGCATAACTCTTAAAATAATCGCTGTAAATTATACTGTCAGGGGCTATTTTACGCCGTATTATCGGTGTTTCTTCCTTGGCATCGTAATAGTACGAATATACTTTGCCTTTCATTTTTAATAATCTAAATACTCCAACTTTGCCTGCTGCTTCGCGACCTTATCTTTGCGAATACCTCCAAAATAAGATTCGTCTACTTCTATCTAGCCTTCCATAAATGTGGATTCTTTTATTGTAAAACAAATTAACGGTATTTCTATTTACGCCAACCAGTTCAACAGCCTTTCCGGCTGTTGTTCCCGCAATAGAGAATTGCATCAGTTTTTTTCGCTTTTGTGAGGTTATTAGCGCCGTGTTTTCATAGACTTATTGCTATTCGTTTGAAAGTCAATTCATCTATCCATGCCCATTTTAAAAGAATTTGAATTATCCCTTGACGCGCGGTAATGATTTTATAAACGGGTTGCTTGTAGATATTCAAACGCCGTCGTCGCATTTGTTTGTTGCAAGGAACCTAATTTTGCCATTGTACGCCAAAAGATAATTCCGTTAGTTTATTTATAACATTTCTCTTTTGGCTTCATTCAATTATACCGATTTATCACGCGCAGCTTGTCAAGGGACGCCTCGCTTTGCTCGCTCTCACGCCCTTGACAAGTCGCTTTATAAATCGGTCGAGATATCCTCGTTCCAAAAGATAAATATTATTGGGGAGCGGTTTGGTCTTATAGTCTGGTTTCTCGTCGTTAACATCGGTATTCTAGATTTCTGGGAAAAGGCGAGAGCGAGCTGAATTGGGGATTATCCCTTACCCCTGGGACAGATGAAAACTAGGACTACTATAAGCAGGAAAATACGAACGGTTCGCAGCTATATTCTTTCAAAATTATTCCTTGATATTCCGCGAACTACAATCGTATGCTGGAAATATAATCAAAAAAGCCCTTGCTAGCTGGAATTGATTAATTGCAAATAGAGTTTAGAACGCGTCTAAAAGAATCCCGTTTGAATTGCCGCTGTAATTTATTTGCAAGCTCCCGAGTCTATTTATTATCGCGCGTCAATGGGCTGTCCGAAAAAAATAGATTGATCGGCGGTATAATTGTAAGTTAACATTATAACTGTAAGATTGTTTGCATATTTTTATGTTCTGTAAGTTCTTTGCGTTTCAGAATCTTCATAATTACCCGACGAGAAATTTACTAGTTTCTTCGTCTCGATCTCGTATCTAATCTATTTCTATACCCCCAATCCCTGATAATTATTGCTTTTTAGGAGTCAAAGTATGTTTGTAAAAAAATTTTTAAATCTTCCGTTTCTTATTTTAACCTTGATCATTTTAATAATGAGCTTTGGACGCTATGTTGACATTTCCGTTAAATCTCAATTGCTAGCCGCAAGTTTATTCTTAAAAGACTTAATTATTTTCATATTGCCCGTCTTGATTTTTTCATTTGTTTTGGGAGGGATTCTGAATTTTAAAAATGAATCTATCAAGATTATATTGATCGTCGTGCCTCTGGTTTGCGTGTCGAACTTTATTGGATTTTGGATATCGTATATATTTACGGCGCCTGTTCTAGAAACGGGGATAGTCGCGATATCAAAGTTAGAATCGCAAAACGCCCTTTGTCCCGCCTGGAGTTTAAAAATCCCTTCTTTAGTGAAGAACGACATGGCCTTGCTTATGGGGGCGGCGATGGGAATTTTGGGAACTTTCTTAAAGATAGACTGCGTAAATAAAGTTAGCGAAAAATTAAACGTCGTTGCAAATTTCATTTTGAAAAAGGTAATTTGTCCCGTCCTGCCGCTATTTATAACGGGCTTCATAATAAAAATGCAACATGAGGGAACGTTGAACTTAATGATAAAGGATTACGCGTTGTTCCTCGGAATATACGGAATCATAGCGTACGGCTACATGTTCGTACTTTTATTTTTCTTATCGAACAGAAACGTTTCTTCTGCGGCGGAAAGATTTAAAAATCTTATTCCAAGTATTTTGACAGGTCTTTTCACTACGTCGAGCGCGGCCGCTATACCAGTCACTATAGAAGGGAGCGAGAAAAATTTAAAAAATAAAAACCTCGCTAGGTTTATTATCCCTACTACCGCGAACATGCACCTTCTCGGCGACTGCATTGCGATTCCAACTATTGGTCTTGCGTTGATGGTCTCGTTTGGATATGGAATACCTACTATTGGGCAATATTTTATTTTTACGTTATACGGCGTCGTAACTAAATTTGCAGGAGCTGGAATCCCTGGCGGAAGCGCGTTGGTTTTCCTTCCGGTTCTTGAAAGCGTATTTGGTTTCTCAGCTCCGATGCTGACCGCTCTCACAGCCGTCTATATCATATTCGATCCAATCGCAACGTCTGCAAACGTTTTCGGCCACGGCATATTTGCAATGCTTTTCGAAAAAGTATGCGGCAAGGTATTTAGAAAGTCTTTGAAGCAATAGACGCGAAACCGCATAAAGCGACTTTCTGTGAAAATACGCGTAACTACCGCAGGGGATTACGGTCGCTATACGTATTTTAGCCTCTTCTGAGAGTTTAATCTAATGCGAGGCTAGCGGAATTAGGCGGACTACAAACAGGTTATCGCGATGCAAAATTGTACTGTTCGTCGAAAGATGATCTCTAAGAACGTTCTTTTTCAGAATATTGGTTAACGATGAGCGATTGCATTTTACGATCAACAGCTTTCTATAACATTTGTCTTTTGGCGTGCTTCGATTATACCGATTTATTGAAAGCGCAGCTTGTCAAGGGACGCCTCGCTTTGCTCGGCTCTCGTGCCCTTGACACAACTACGCATAGTAAATCGGTATAATCGAAGTACGCTAAAAGATAAATATTATAAGGTATTATGTTACGCTTGATACCCTAAAATATTTCACGCGGAACATTTTCTAAGGAGGAATTTTACTTTCCATAATAAATAGGCGTTGGTTTAACGAAAATACTATTGCTTGCCGTTAATGTTTCATGTGAAACATTAACGATAACTAACAATAGTTCCTGCCTTGAGAATAAATAACGGCGTTTCGGTTAATGATTTACAATATAAATACCAGGCAAGTTTCTAAGGTAGCCGTCGTAATCAAGTCCGTATCCGACTAAGAAGTAATCGCCAGGGACTGAAAAGCCTACGAAGTCGACTTGTTGCAAACCGTTTGGGTGACGAACGCCTTTCTTGTCCGTCAATACTGCGGTATACACGTTCTTCGCTCCGCAATCCTTATAGAATTGAACAAGGGTTGCAAGAGTTAACCCGCTGTCGACAACGTCGTCGAATAGGATAACGTCTCTCCCTTTGCAATCGACTCTTGGTTTCATAACCCATTTCAAATCTTTTCTTTCCTCTCCTTCGAAGCTCGAGATGTAAAGACAGTCAAATTCCATATTAAACGACAATTTCGGTAAGAGACGACCGACAAACGGCAAAGAGCCTTGCAGTACGCAAACGGCGATTGGGTTTTTATCTTTGAATTTTGCGTTCATTTCCTTAGCCATTCTGTTTATTGTATTGTCGATCTCCCGACTTGAATATACTAGTTTCAACTTCTTTTGAATCGCTTTTACATCTTCAATAGACGCGCTTTTCTTCTGTTCAAACGAATTGGCAAGCGACTTCTCGTCTTTGTTATGAATCTGGTTGTAGGTTTGGCAAGAACAGAGAGAAAGGCCGAGCAAAACGGCTAAAAACTTTTTCATATTTTATAATCCCTTCTTAGAAATTGTGGAAAAGCCTATTATATAAAGAAATCTCTGCTTATCGCAAGACGTATTCGTTAAAAATTTTCATTTGTGAAAACCGTTCCGCCCTACGAGGGATTTACAAACTCAGTCGTCGCGAGTTATACTCGCGATAAACAATAACGGTACGATTCCTATGTTTTCATGGACTATATAAGCGAAGCTAAAAAAACAATAATAGAAGAAGCCAAAGCTCTAGAGTTACTAGCCGAGCAGCTTCCGAGTAAGTTCTCGGACGCCGTAGAATTAATATTAAACTCGAAAGGGAGATTAGTTGTTTCCGGCATTGGGAAAAGCGGGCATATAGGAAGGAAAATATCGGCGACTATGTCGTCTTTAGGACAGAAGTCTTTCTTCTTACACCCAAGCGAAGCGTCTCACGGCGATTTGGGAATGCTTGACGAAAAGGATGTCTTACTATTAATTTCATACTCTGGCGAAACAATAGAACTATTGCCGGTATTAGAATTTGCAAAAAGAGTGGGGATTAAGATCGTATCTATTTCGAAAAACGATAAATCGACGTTATCGGAAAACTCAGATATATGCCTTAAACTTCCTAATGTTAAAGAAGCGTGTCTCGGCATAGCCCCAACCGTTTCGTCGACGATAACCCTAGCTCTAGGGGACGCCTTAGCGGTTGCTTTGTCGACAAGACGCGGATTTTCTCCAAAACAGTTTAAAGCCTTTCATCCCGGCGGAGCTTTGGGAAAGAAGTTATCGTTTGTTTTTGACGCGATGCATAAAGAAATGCCGTTGCTGCAAATTGGAAGCTATATGAGAGACGCCGTAGTCGTTATGTCCGAAGGGAGACTTGGCTGTGTCGGCATTACCGGCGATAGAAACGAATTGCTTGGAATGATAACGGACGGCGACTTAAGAAGACATATGTCCAACGGGCTGCTTTTAGAAAAAGTAGAAGAAGTTATGACCGTAAATCCAATTGTTATAGATAAGAACTTGCTTCTATCCGAAGTCTTAAGCATAATGGAGAATAAAAAAATTACGAATGTTTTCGTCGTAGACGATAAAAAAACGCCAATCGGAATTATCCACCTTCACGATATTATTACGAAAAAGATAATCTGAAAAAATTGCTGAGTTTATGGAGTAAGTCGTATTGATTCATGCGATTCGTCTTAGGTTAAAATTAAGTTTCTGAAAAATTGGTATCTTCAAGACGAAGGCGGCGTACTGGAAAGAACTAAATAACCGGTAAATGAAATCCCCGCTTGATTAGTATATTAACCCGCAATACTTCTTCTCAGAATATTGGCGTTAACGAAGAGTAATTGCGTTTTACGATCAACAGCTTTCTATAATATTTATCTTTTGGCTCCTTCGATTATACCGATTTATTAGAAGCGTAACTTGTCAAGGGACGCTCTCTTCGTTCGCTCTATAGCCCTTGACAAGACGCTTTATAAATCGGTCGAGATATCCTCGTTCCAAAAGGTAAATATTATTGGGGGGACGGTTTTGAGCGTATAGTCCGGTTTCTTATCGTTTTAACACCGGCTGAAAAGGAGATCTTCTGCGGCTGTGGATTAATGGGATAGCGTCGCTAGATGAAGGATCATAGCCACGATGTATTGTTAAATATATTGTTAAAATTTTATAGTAATATATAAGTATACTTAAAGTAATAAATTATAAAAATCCACATATTACTACTAAATTGCGTTTTATTACCACCGCTAATCATCAGAGAATGATTTCAAAATTTGAAAATGTTTCACGTGAAACATTTTGAGAAATATGCCATTAAAAGCGGTCTTTAAATAATATAAAGTATAAATATATAAAACAGAGAATATGTATAATTATAATGTAATAATCAAAGTACTGTTTTCCATGAATATTTATTGGGAATCATAACTTAACACTGTCTAGTCTGAAGACGATTTCTTTTTCTTTCTAAAAAAGCAAGGAATTTATTTGGAAAATCTTAACGTTCTATTAACCTTTTTATGATATGCTAAAGCTATGCTTGCATAGATTGAGTAGTTAAGGGAAGCAAGCCCCGAGGAGGGCGGGGGTTTGGGATGGTTATTATAGTATAAATTCGTTAATTTTTCGTTAATTTTTGAAATTTATTTTTCGCTAAAATTTCGCTCGATTTTCTAAAAGAATTTTTCGCCAAATTTGGCCAAATTTTCGCCTGGTTTTTCATCAAATTTGGGTTATGATTTTTTCCCCCAATTTTTGGTTAGTCGTTTGAAATTCTAGCAATGAGTTTGGAAATTATCCTCCGATGCCCTATAAATAACGGTTGTATACTAGAAATTCAAAATCATTACTTATTAAAATCTATTAGATACAAGTCAGATTTTAGGACGTTAAGTATGATTCCAAAAGTTTTAATCGTCCTCCATTTGCATTGTTTCTTTGAGGAAGAAAGACAGGAAATACGATATGACGAGAAGAGTAGGGATAATTAATATCGCATATTTATAACAATCAATATTATAAATTCTTAGACCGTTTTCACCGATGGAACCGTCCCAGAAGAAATCTAATAACGCTCCCAAAAGCGGTTGAAATACAGCTCCTATGGACATAACTATGCAATTAGCCAAAGCTCCCGTCATTCCCGCTAATTCTGGGGAAGAATTGTTTTGAGCGCAGGTGAAGTTTATAACTTGAGCGCCAGTTAAAAACCCTATCCCGAAAACGATCGCAAACGCGACGTAGAGGTTTTCTGAAGAAAGAACTAAGAGCATAAACAACGCAGCTATTAAGGCGACCGCCGTTCTTATAGTTTTTACGTAACTTCTAATTTTCCTGGCGTAAAGAGCCAAGACTAAACTTCCGATAGCTACTGAAACGTAAACTACGGCCGAGGCGAAAGACGCCGTTTCGTTGCCAACTTTATATTTAGTCATGAAAAAGGGAACTATCCAAAGTTCTGCAAATGCTGAAAACACTAGATACATAAAACCGGAAATTAAACTGGATAAAATAATCTGACGGTTTTTTATAAGCATTGAAAGAGAGCGTATTACGGAAGGGTTTTTGCTCTCCTTTCGAACGTCGTTTTTCGGGATAAAAATAAATACGAGAACTAGTATTACGATTCCAATTGAAGCCAAGACGTATATAGCGTTTTGCCATCCGAAGCAGTTCGCTAATTTCGCAACGGGGAATCCTCCGGTCATTCCGCCTATGGTTCCCATCATGTTTGTGACTCCAACTAAAATAGCAAAGTATTTTTGAGGGAATGAATTCGCGGCGATTTGAAGACAGCTGATGAACGCGCAGGCCGAGCCGGCTCCAATAAGAAACCTACCGGCCTGAGCTATGTGTATATTGTTGCCGCTAGCAAACAAAACCGAACCTAAAATACACAAAAGAGCGGATAGACCTATTAGATTGCGAGGCCCCATTTTGTCTAAGATTATGCCGCAAGGCAGCTGCAGAAAAGTGTATGAATAATAATAAAAAGAAACCAAAATCCCAAGCGTTGTCGAGGTTGCATTAAAGGTCGTCATTAACTCGCTTGTCATGACGCTAGGAGAAACTCTCAAAATTAATTCGTATAAGTAAAAGAAATTAGCAATTCCCCATGCCGTCCATGATTTATAGTCAACCTTCGTTTTCATAATTTTTATACAATTTTATTAATAAATTGATTATATCATTGCTTTTTACATAATTCAAGATTGGATTTATTTGTTACTTGTATCATTTTAACAAGAATTAGTTTATTATTTTAGCAAATATAAACATGGAGGTAAAAATAACATGGAGGTAAAAAACAATAGGAAATCGCTGATAATTT
>JAISID010000041.1 GCA_031262205.1 Holosporales bacterium
GACAAGAGAGCCGGCTCCCGATCCTCTACCGGGGCCTACTGGAATATCGTTATCTTTCGTCCACTTAACAAAATCTGAAACTACGAGGAAATATCCGCTAAAACCAGTCGCTTTAATTAACTCAAGCTCATGCTCCAATCTATCGGAATACTCCTTGCTTACTTGGTTTTGCAATCGTTGCGACAATCCTTCTCTGGCCTTCATATCAAGGATTTCCTCCTCGCTGAGATTCGTGGAAGCGTCTATAAAGTTGGGAAGCATAGGAGGTTTCTTTTCTGGGAAAAAAGAACACCTCTTAGCGATAAGCGAAGTATTTAAAACCGCTTCTTTGATATCGGAAAACAACTCGAACATCTCATCGGTAGATTTTAGATAGTGTTCCGCCGAAACTCGTCTTCTATCCTTCACGGTTATATAAGTCGAATCGGCTATGCAAAGCAATGCGTCGTGAGCCATATGCATCGATTCATCAAGGAAAAACACCTCGTTTGTAGCTACTAATGGGATGTTGTTTTGAATTGCAAAATTAACAAAAAATTGTTCCGTACGTTTCTCCGAAGGTTCGTCCGTTCGCGATATTTCAACGTATAAATTATCTCTAAATATCTCCTTTAAGGATTTTAAAAATTCCGTAGCTTTATCTCGATTGTCGGATAAAAATAAATTCCCCGCGACTCCCCTAGCTCCGCCGCTTAAAGCTATTATCCCGTTTTTATGTTTCGCCAAATCCTCCATAGCGATAAAAGCCGCTTCCTTATTCTTAAGATAAAAACAAGTCATCAACTTCATCAAATTCTTATAGCCCGCTTCGTTTTGAGCTAGTAAGACTATTGGAGACGCTACGTTTTCAAATTGAACGTCTATGGCCGTCCCAGGAATCGGCTGGATGCCGTGAGAGACGCACTTCGACGTAATTTCAAGGATCCCAAACATATTGTTGGTATCCGTTACCGCTACCGCCGGCATATTTAAATTATCGCAAGAGCGAATAAGATCATCGATTTTCACAGCTCCTTCGCAAAGAGAATAAGCGCTGTGAACGCGAAGATGAATAAACGGCTCTGACACTTTTAATGAAAAAGGCTAAATCAAGATGATTAATGCTTAATCTTATCACAGATTTAAACTTGCTTGAATGCGATAAATAAAGGCAAACTCTGTTTTCGTAGTTTTTATCCCAAACGATTTTTTCAATGCGATCTTCAAAACGCCTCTTTGCATCTACGCGCTAAAATATTGGAAATTCAAAACTACATACGGTCTTATAGCCAATGTAAACACGCAACGGGTTTACACAAAACTTTACAAAACCATACAAAACTTTACTACAATGAGGACGGTAAGAGTAATTTGAAAGACTAAGTTTTTGAGTGGAAATTAAGTTATATAAAAACGATTTGCCCGAGGGATTTTTAGAGAGTTTACGGGGTTCCGTCGCTATAGATACGGAAACAATGGGACTATCTCCATATAGAGATAGATTATGTTTGGTCCAATTCTCTTTAGGCAATGAAGAATGCCATTTAGTTCAATACGACGATTTTTCAAAAGCCCTAAATATAAAACGTTTGTTGGCCGACGAAAGTATATTAAAAATCTTCCACTACGCGAGATTTGACGTAATGATGTTATTCAAATATCTCGAAGTCATGACCAAAAATATTTACTGCACAAAAATAGCCTCGAAACTAGTTAGAACCTACGCCTCAAGCCACAGCCTTTTAGAATTGTGCCGCGATTTATTACGCTGCGAAATTTCCAAAGAGCAAACTTGCAGCGACTGGGGAAACGCAGAATTAACGAACGAACAAAAACAATACGCCGCGACCGACGTCTTATATCTTCACAAACTAAAAGAAAAATTAGACGTTATGTTAAAACGCGAAGGACGGGAAGAAATCGCCCAAGCGTGTTTTGATTTTCTGCAAACTCGCGTCAAGCTGGATTTAACGGCGGGCGAAAACTATGATATTTTTTCACACGGATGCTGAAGTTATATGTTGAAATTGGAAATCATACCCTGATGTGTTGCAAACAAGATTTGTACGTGATAAATAAGACCAAAAAGAGAAGTTGTCGCTAAGTTGTCAACGGGAATTGATTACAAATAAAATGTACGGGATGTTAAAGTATGATTTTCTTTAAATTTTCATGCATTTCAATTTCGCTTGATTTTATCGGTAAAATTTCTTCCATCTATCAACTTCACAGCTCTGAAAACCGCTTCCAAAAGGCGCGACGGAATTATTTCTTAACAACATCCTAGTTTTGTAACCAATCAGTTTTATTCGTTATTATATATAACCAGTTATCAAGGTGTTGAAGAGACGGTTCACAAAGCTAATTTATTACGGTTGATACCTTTGGCAAACAAAGCTATAATAACTTCTATCGTTGTGTACAAAACACTTAATTAATCGACGAGGGATTTTTCCGATGCCGCGTGTTTATCGCGTTTTCATATAATCTCCCGTTAAGGTTTAATCGGAAGGGAATTACAAATATGTCTACAAATTTTTCAATGCGACAACTATTGGAAGCTAGCGTTCATTACGGCCATATCACGAGAAAATGGAATCCTAAAATGGCGCCGTATATATTCGGCAAAAGAAATGGAATCCACATTATAGATTTGGAGCAAACAGTGCCGATGTTAGAAACCGCTCTAAACGTTATCAGGGACGTAATATCCAATCACGGCAGAGTATTGTTTGTCGGCACAAAAGCGCAAGCGTCTGAAAGGATTAAAGAGTCCGCTCAAAAATGCGGGCAATATTACGTTAACCACAGGTGGCTTGGCGGAATGTTAACGAACTGGAAAACGGTCAGCCAATCTATCACGAGATTAAAAGCTCTTGAAGAACAGATAGAAAAACCCGTTGGCTTAACCAAAAAAGAAATTCTACGACTACAAAGAGAAAGAGAAAAACTTGAATTAACGCTTGGCGGAATCCGCGAGATGGGGGGGATTCCCGATCTGTTGGTCGTAATAGACGTCGTGCGAGAAGCTATAGCCGTTAAAGAAGCCTCTAAACTAGGGATTCCTATTGTCGCAGTGGTGGATTCTAATTCAGACCCCGACGATATAACGTATCCAATTCCGGGAAATGACGACGCTATAAAAGCAATCGAATTATATTGCGACTTATTCACAAACGCAGTTCTTGAAGGTCTGCAAAAAGGAATGGAAAAATCGGGAATCGATATAGGAGCTGTCGAGGAAGTTATTGAGAAAGAACCGATAACTGAAGAACCGCAGGCGGAAGAAGTCAAACCTCAAGAAGCCAAGGCTTAAATATTATGGAGTTATTTCATGATATGTAGTAAATAAATTAATATACTTTTGAATTATTTACTGTTATCTGCAGGCAATTTCTGAAAATTTGTTTGTTAAAAAATATCCTAAAAACCTCCTCTAATTTGGGGGGATTTTTAGGATATTGCCTTAAAAAACAACATAAAATTGACGCGCGAATATACTTGTGAGAAGACGCAGGCAGGCATATAATTAAAATGCAAAATGTTTCACGCGAGACATTTTAAGATTATGCAAAACGAAATGATAGCGAGAGGAGAATGAATCATGGAAAATAAAAAAATAGAGTTGACCGACGACGAGAGAACAGTTTGCGAATGTTGGAGCAGAGTGATGGGCTTTTATAGACCCGTAGAGAATTACAATGCTGGAAAGAAGAGCGAATTCGAGGAAAGAAAGTGCTTCAAAGAGCCGACAGCCGACGCGAACAAAAAAAGTTCGCCGAAAAATTGATATTAAATCTTAGTTTTGCGTTTTTCCTGAATATTATGTATTAAGCGCTAAGGATTTATAATGCGCTATAATAATATTATGATGCGTTGTATTTGTGTAATATGAAAGAAAATATATTAGAAGCGGTTATCGGCGGTATAGTTTTAGTCGTCGTTTTATTTCTCATGTGCGTCGCTTACTTTGCAAGCGGGGCTAAGGTTAAAGACGGATATGTTCTTATCGCGAGATTTGACGATGTGGGGGGAATTTCGGTTGGTTCCGACGTTAAATTAAATGGAATGAAAGTTGGAACCATAAAGAATCTATATATAGATACGAACTACCAGGTTAAAGCAGAGTTATTGCTTAAAAATGAAATTAGGATTCCAAACGATAGCGCTGCGTCCATTGTTACCGATGGGATAATGGGGAATAAATTCGTCGGTATCTCAGTAGGGTTCTCGACGGAAAAATTTAAGCCTGGCGATGAAATATAGTTGACGAGATCGTCTGTCAATTTGGAAATGTTGATAGATAAGTTTTTGGTGAACGATAGCAAATCTTCTAATACTTCCAAGTCTTAGGCGAACTGCAGATTAAAACCGATGCGGAAAATAACGCGAGACATTTTACAATTCTTCAAATGCGGCTTTTAGATTTTTTGATATTCGCCGCAAGTCGGTTGCGCTATAAGTAGAATCTAATAGAGTCTCTAAATAAAAAAAGCATGAATAATATTATATGTATGAAATGGGGAACAAAGTTCGATTCCGGTTATGTAAATCGTCTATTTAAAATGGTTAAGGCAAACATGACTGTTCCGTACAGATTCGTTTGCTTTACAGACGATGGAAACGGAATTGACCCAAACGTGGAAATATTTTCTATTCCTCCGATGCTTCTTGATAATAACGCTCCTGAAAGAGGATGGAGAAAACTGACGATATTTAAAAGGAAATTATTTAATCTCCAAGGCCAGGCGTTGTTTTTAGACCTTGACATAGCGATTAGAGCTAATATTGACGACTTTTTTAATGTAGAAGGCGATTTTTTAATTATAAAGGATTGGGATTTTCCAAACGATATTATAGGGAACTCTTCTGTTTTCCGTTTTTCTATTGGTTCTCACTCATACGTTCTTGAGAATTTTATTAAAAATAGCGATGCTGTAAAGAGCAATTTCAGAAACGAACAAGCGTATTTGTCTCACATTATAAAAGAAAGGGGAAATTTAAAATACTGGGATAAAAATTGGTGCGTTAGCTTTAAAAGACATTGTCTTAATAAATGGCCAATTTGTTATTTTAAAGAACCAATGGAACCGTTAAATGCTAAAATCGTCGTATTTCATGGCAGACCTAATCCTCAAGAAGCGTGTAAGGGCTACGTTGGAAAATACGGATTTAGATATGTAAAACCGACAACATGGCTTAAGAAATATGTTGGCTCTTAAATTATTACCCCTAATTTTTGACTGTCCCCTCGCAACCGCAACGGCGGCGATTCATTAATTTTTAAAATTCATTAAATTGAGATAAGTGCGTTACCGTCGTGGAATCTGAAGCTATTTAAGGCAATCCTTTTATGAAATTGCGCTTTAAAGTTATGGCCGTGCATCGGGGGACGATTCTGTAATCAATTATTCGCTGCGCGTATTTTATACGGAGAATCCTGTATTCAACAGTTATCAAGAAATTTGTTATAAAGGTTGAGACATTTTCGTAGTCATAGTAGAATGAAATGATTGATAGATTTGGCGGAGTAGCTCAGCGGTTAGAGCAGCGGAATCATAATCCGTGTGTCGGGGGTTCAAATCCCTCCTCCGCTACCACCCAATTTAATTGAGTTCAAGGTGAAAATTAACAGCAACGACATAAGAGTTGGAAACGTTTTGGAACACAATTCAAAACTGTGGATTGTGACTAAGACTATGCATGTTCAACCTGGAAAAGGCGGAGCGTTTATGCAAGTCGAGATGAAGGAAATGCGAGGCGGTTCGAAATTAAACGAGCGGTTTAGAGCTGCCGACACGGTCGAAAAGGTGTTTCTCGACGAAATGGTTTTTCAATTCCTCTATAGAGACGGAGAAAATCTTCATTTTATGAATCAAGAAACGTTTGAGCAAATTCAATTGCCGGCGGAGCTTGTCGGCGATAGCGTCGCTTTTTTATCGGATGGAATGTTGGCGAACGTTTCCATGTATGAAAACACTCCCGTGAGCATTTCTTTGCCGGCGACTGTAACTCTCGAAATTGTCGAAGCGGAACCCGTCGTTAAAGGGCAAACGGCGACCTCTTCCTATAAACCGGCCGTATTGTCGAACGGCGTAAAAATTATGGTGCCTCAACATATAGAGGCGGGAACAATGGTCGTAGTCGACACATCGAATGCGTCTTACGTTGAAAGAGCAAAATAGAGACCTGAAAGGATTTACTTTGTTCTCAGAAAAGAATGCGAGATTTTTAATATTATCCGAGCGTAATTAATATGAGCCAGTCGGCGTATTTAAACATAATGGAGAAAGCGGCGGAAAAAGCGGCTGTACGCTTAGTTCGCGATTTCGGCGAACTTGAGAAATTGCAAGTTTCAAGAAGAGGATTCAATAATTTTGTAACTTCTGCGGATAAAAATTCCGAAAGCAAGATTATCTATGAACTCTCGAGGGCAAGACCCGAATTTTCCTTATTATGCGAAGAATCCGGATTTGTTGAAAGAGAAAATAAATCGTCTGTTTGGATTGTCGATCCAATCGACGGCACAAGCAACTTTATGCGGGGGATCCCCCATTTTGCAATAAATATAGCTCTTCGGGAAGACGATAGAATAACGGCCGGCATGACCCTCGATCCGATGAGAGGAGATTGCTTTAAAGCGGAAGAAGGGAATGGAGCGTTTCTTGGAAATCGCAACAGAATACGAGTTTCCGGTCGCGAGAGAATGCAAGAATCGATTGTGGCGATGCGTAACGTTTCGATTGAAAAGGAATCGGCGTTGATAAACAGTGGAGCCGTCGTTAGAAATCTTGGTTCGGTTGCTCTTGATTTAGCGTATCTCGCGGCTGGAAAATTTGACGCGGTTATTACAAACGACGTCTACCTTTGGGATATAGCGAGCGGGTTGATTCTTATTAAAGAAGCAGGCGGGTTTTTAGAATATACTGAAAAAGACGAGGGGAAATACGACGTAGTCGCCGCGTCTTCTCTAAGGTTGTTGAATTTTATAAAAAAATAGATTTAGAACTTACTGTAAACGAAGCATTCGTCTTAAAGAATACGAGGACATACATTTGCTAAATTATAAATGTTTCACGTGAAACATTTTTAGAAAGCAAGGAATTTATTTGGCAAATCTTAACGTTCTATTAACCTTTTTATGATATGCTAAAGCTATGCTTGCATAGGTTAAGTAGTTAAGGGAAGCAAGCCCCGAGGAGGGCGGGGGTTTGGGATGGTTATTGTAATATA
>JAISID010000048.1 GCA_031262205.1 Holosporales bacterium
TAGAGTTAGGAAAGTTATTAGCCCCATAACGAAGCCGGATGTGATTTCTATAGTGAACGATTTGCCTAAGACGAGATCGGGTAAAATTATGCGTAGAATTTTAAGAAAGATCGCGGCAAACGATATTGAAGATTTCGAGGATTTAACGACTATAGCAAACCCCGATTGTATCGAAAAAATAATAAACGATATAAAGTAGGCTTGAGTTGAAACCCGATGTGCGGTTGAAGATTCTTACTAAATGAAATCTTGTTTTAATAGACGATAGATATAGAATTCTTGCCAGATGTTTATGAATGTTACTCTTAATTTAGCGGCGCGCACCGCAAGCGCCGCTTCTCAGAATCTAGGATGACGGCGTTAGAGGTAAGTAAGCGACGTTGAAGACATAAAACGCTCCCCCGATAATATTTATCTTTTGGAACGAGGATATCTCGACCGATTTATAAAGCGACTTGTCAAAGGCTATAGAGCGAACGAAGAGAGCGTCCCTTGACAAGCTGCGCTTTTAATAAATCGGTATAATCGAAGTACGCCAAAAGATAAATATTACGGCCTCTAATATCCTTGAACTTAATTTGCAAAATAAGAAATGGAACGCCCCATAAAATATTCCGCAAGTAGAGTTTTATTCCTTGGTAGGATTTATAAAATATAGAGGCGTCTATAGGAAATAAAAAAGGATAGCGGGTTTTTGAATTAGACGACGACGTCTAATTCAAAAACTTAGTCTTATTACTCGCTGTCGCTTTCTATTAGATCTGCTTCTTGTAGTTTAAGAGGGATTTCATCGCTGGCTTTCTCCGCCAAAAGATCGTTCTCGCCTGCGCGACTGCTGAACATCTCTGGCAATGCATTGCTCGCGACTTCGTCGGCGATTACCTTTGCTTCTTCATAAAATAACGCGGCTAATTCACTGCAAAAGACTCTATCCTCTTCTTCTGTTTCATTTCCGCCTCTTACCGCTCTCATCATTTCCATTACCGTCGTAATGCTTTCGTATGGTCTACCGAGGTATTCTTTTAAGAAATTTTGGGTAGTTTCTGTGGGAATTTCTTCCGTCAATGTTCTGAGATATACGTTTCCTTCGTATAGCTCTGGCATCGTTTCTAACCTATATAATCTAACGCCGCTTCCACGACCGGAAAAGAAATCTCTGAAAGTAGCATTTGCTCCAAGTGTAAAAGGCCTTACGTCCGTTCCCTCGGGAATGTCCTCTAACATTCTGTTTCCTTCTTCCGTAGTTAAGTATCCTTCGCCGTCCGTCATAAGGCCTTGAATTATTCCTCGGATAGTGTTCGGGATATCGTTTATTACGATTTCAACATGGTTAATGCACAACGGATTAGGAATATCGTTCCATCGGGATGCAAATCTAACCACGCTTTCGCCAAAGCTATCGCCCGCATAAAGCAATACGCTGCCGTTTGGAATTTGTATTGGCTCGGTTGGCGCGGTCATTCCTATCTGCGCCGCTATTTCAGCGTCGACAGAACCTTCCGGGATAGGGAATGTAACTGTATAACTTGTTTCCATAGCCGCCGCTTCTGCCGCAGGCTGGGCATCATCGATTGCAGGGGCGGCAGCCTCTGCCTCTACGGGAGTTGCTTCGAGTTCTGCAAGCTGCGGCGGCGGTAAATCTTCTTCTGTAGCGGCTATTGTATCTGGGAAAAATTCGCTGGAAGTAGATGTTCCTGCCGTAGACGGCGGTGCAAATTCTCCTGTCGCAGCGTAACAACTTGTGGATAACGTAGTTATCAATAAACCTAATAAATACTTTTTTGCGTTTCTCACTTTAAGCCTCAATAAATGTTGTTTGTGTTTTTATATGGTTTCAAAAAAGCATTAATAAATTGTTAACGGCGAGAGCGTAAAAATTCGAACAAACTTTAAAACAAAGAGCGGCGAGTTTAAAAAATAACTAACTTTAAGGGGAATTGGGTTATCCTTTAAAAAATAAAAAAGGAGAATTATAAATGAAAGTTTTGTTCGCAGGCTCTTTTAATCCGTTTACGATAGGGCATTATTCAATTTTTACGAGAGCTTGCAAATTGTTCGGAGATAAGAACGTTTTTATCGGCGTAGCTCCGAACGTCGAAAAAAATTCTTGTTCGTTAGAACGCTTAAGATGGACTATAAATCCTTTGAGCGAGAACGTAGTCGTTATTCCAGAAAAAGTTTTAACCGCAGACTTTTGCGCTGAGAACGGCATATCGTACTTGGTTAGGTCTATGAGAAATGCGACCGACTTTGATTATGAAATGAAATTGGCTGCTTGGAACAGGGAGTTTGGGATAGAAACGGTATTTATTCCAGGCGAGAAGAGTTACGAAAATATTTCTAGTTTGAGCGTAAGAACTCTTACTCAGTTTGGGAAAAGCATAGCTAAGTATTTGCCAGAGCTTGTGTGTAACCGCTGGATTTCAAAACCGAAGAGGATAATAGCGACGGGGTTTATAGGAGCGGGGAAAAGCTCTTATATTAACGCTTTTTTCCGTGGAAAGCATAATTGCATCGATATGGACGAAGTCGCAAAAAAATGCTTAAGCGTCGATATGCGGAACAGCATAAAATCTCAAATAACAAGCAGTAAATTAGACTCCGCGTGTTTTAACGCCGCCGGTCAAATTTTGTACGACGAAATTCTAAAGATGCCGAAGAACAGCATTATAGAAGCCTCTGCCCTGGGAACGTACGCCCGATATAACGCTGCGATTCGAAAGTTGTACGACGATAGCGTAATAATTCATGTGGATAAATTTCATTCGGATAAGGATAGAGAAATTGACGAAGGGTTTATGAAAAGCGTTTTGGCGATTCAAGAGAGACCTTCGGTCGTGGATTTTACTATAGATACTCGTTCGCAGAGCATAATGGAAATCGAAGGCATTAACGCGAAAGCTCTTTCTTTATTGCAAAGCGAGACGTAGATATTTGGGGAGTTGTTACTTAGCGTCCAAAAGGCTAATTTGTAACTAATTAGGATGTAATTTTTTCTAAGATATTTGCGTAATATATCTATAATATTTCTCTTTTGGCTCCTTCGATTATACCGATTTATTACGCGCAGCTTGTCAAGGGACGCTTCGCTTTGCTTGCTCTAAAGCCCTTGACAAGTCGCTTTATAAATCGGTCGAGATGTCCTCGTTCCAAAAGATAAATATTATTTGGGAACGTTTTGTTGGAGGGCATATCGTTTCCCATCGGTTGTTTTGCAGGATGTTATTTTGTCGCGAGCTTTAGCGTTTTCAAAGGCTTTTATATTCTAAGAAACAGTTAGGGCTTCCTTGACCTTGTTTAGCAGGTCTTTTAATGTGAACGGTTTTTGTAAGAAGTGAATCGTCGCATTTTTCCCGATATCTTGACGGAAGGTATCTTCTGTGTAGCCTGAAATAAAGATTGTTTTTAAGTCTTTGATTGATCCTCTGAGGATTTTATTTAAAGTCGGCCCGTCCATTTTCGGCATCATCACATCGGTTATTAGCAGGTCGAATTTATTGTTTTTTGCGAGTTCTATAGCTTCTTCGCCGCATGAGGCTTCCAAGACTTTATATCCCTTGTCGCGGAGCGCTCTTGCGGAGAACATCCGAACCGCGTCTTCGTCTTCAACGAGAAGCGTCGTTTCAGAACCGCTTAAATCTCTTGCGGTTTGAGGTTGAGCGATGGTTTGTATTTGTTCGCTTCCGACATACCTAGGAATGTAAATTTTGAAATTCGAGCCTTTTCCTATTTTGCTTTCGACATTTATAAAACCGCCTGTTTGGTTCACTATTCCATAGACGGTGGATAGTCCAAGACCTGTGCCTGAGTCTTTACGGGTGTTTTCTCCTTTCCTTGAGAAGAAAGGCTCGAATATGTTTTCTATTAATTCGGGTTTTATTCCGCAGCCTGTGTCTATAACTTCGATTAAGACGTAATCTCCTGGACGGGCGACGTCGTATATGCATTTAAACGAATTTTCAGTGAAATAGTTTTTAGTCCTAACAGTTAGTTTCCCGCCGTCTTTCATGGCGTCTCTAGCGTTTATTGCAAGGTTTATAATAACTTGTTCAAATTGAGTGTTGTCGATTTTAACCGGCCAAATATCCCGACCGTTAATTAATTGAAAATCTATATTTGTTCCAATAAGCCTTTTGAGAAGCGACGATATGTCGGCTAGTAATTCCGTCACGGAGACGACCTTAGGCTTAAGGGTTTGTTGTTTAGAAAACGCTAGCAATTGCCTAACCAGCTTTGCGGCTCTTCCAGCATTTTGCTTGATTTGCGCGACGTCGCCGTACGACGAGTCTTTGGGCGTATATCTTTCAAGCAGCAAGTCGCAGAACCCTATTATCGCTGTTAAAAGATTGTTAAAATCGTGGGCTATGCCGCCGGCTAATTGTCCGATGGCCTGCATTTTCTGCGATTGTATGAATTGTTGTTCTAGAACTTTTTGGCTTGAAATATCTATAAGTTGAATCAATATTAACCCGCTTTTAGAATTTTGAGGAGTTATTTTGCTTATGTATCCCAACGTCGTAATGTCGCTTTTAGCAAACTTTATTTCAATTGGCGGAGTCTTTTCAGTCGAAGAAAGAGGCTTTCTTAAATATTCTAGGATATTGCCGTTCGAATCGTTTGTTTTTATAAAGTCGACAATATTAGAGCCAGGCTTTATTATTTTATTTTTATCAAGGACAATATTGTCTTGGATCATCGTTGCAAATGCAGGATTTAAGGCCTGTATCTCTCCCTTAGCGTTTATTATGACCGAAGGTACGTATGCGTCTATAAACGTTTCCTGATTCCAGAAACTATCGTCGCTTTTTGTCGAAGCATTTTCAGCGTCCGCCGATTTATAAATAACCCACGGATGAATCGAATTTGAAGCGTAAGGGACTTTTATTAAGACCGCGTTAAATTTTTGGGCGAACTTCGGTTTTACAGTAACGCGTAAGGGTTTAGGAGAAAATACGTTTTGTTCAAATCCGTCTATTAAATCCGTTATTGGAATATCTATGATTCGTTCGCGACTCGCCCCCGCTAAGTTAGCGAACGTTAAATTGGTTCCTATAATTTTGTCCGAATTATTTAGATAAAATATGCCTAGGGGAAAGTAATCTAGTAGGGTTTCAAGTTTTTTATAATTAGACGCTATTTTTTCAATTTCATTAAAGTGTTTCGAAATATCGCTAACGATTACGACGGCGACTTCTTCTCCAGTGAAAGATTCGTCGGCTTCGATAAAGTCTTCGCTTGCCGTCCATTTTTTAGATTGATTTTGAGAATCTCCTCCCGCCTCGGTTAATATGACGCTATTAGTTTTTTTAGCGTCGAAAAAATTGCAGAAGTTTTTGAAAGCTATAGATGTCGTTATCTTTCCCATAAGGTTTCTGAAAAATTCTTTTTTATTGGAATATAAATGCGGATGCGTCGTATAAACTATTTCTTCATTTTCATTAAACGCTGCGATTTCATGGTGTTTCGCAAGCGATTTTGAAACCGTCCTTATTACGTCGAGGTAATACTCTGCGTTTTTCAGTTTTTTCTTTATTTTTAAGTATTGTATTAAAAGCGTTAGAGATATTCCTATTAGCAATAGGGCTAAAAATTTCGTGCTGTGTAAAAATTCCTCAATAGAAAAACCGTTAAACGGCTTTAAAATTTTATCGAAGATTTTTAATACAAACGACAAAGGAAAATTGTAAAAATACATAAATTCTATAATATTGTACAAGTAATCTTTTTTAAGGGCTATAACTTTTGAACTTATTGCGTAGGCGTTGTTTTTACCGTTGAGAATAGAGAATGTTTCTGCGATTGAGAATTAGGAATAGAGCGTTCGTTTTTAGAGAGGTTATGTAAGACCGGAGACTCTTCCCAATTAAATTTCAATAAATAAAGAAAGTTTATAACATTATTATTTCGCATTTAAAAAATGTTTTCTTCATTTTTATTGACACCGAATAATAAATTACTTACAATTCCATCAAGTGTTTATATACATGATAAGAAATAATTATGAAATATAATAAAGTGGTTGTAATAGGACACTTTGTTGTTTGTTTTGATAACGTAATAAACGGTCTTCTTGCAGTTGTTATGGCCTCTTATTTTTTTAAAAGTAGTTCATCTTCTATACAGTTATTAGCTTCATATGCCTCTTTAATTGCTCTTTATGCAACTGGTCCCTTGGGAGCAGTGGTTTTTGGAAGAATTGGAGATAAATTTGGGAGGAAAAAAGCATTGTTGGTAAGCATAATGGGAATAGGGCTTCCGACATGTTTAATAGGAGTCATGCCAGATTATGCTGTATGGGGCAATATCGCTCCTTTGTTACTTGTGTTGTTGAGGTTAATACAAGGGGTTTTTAAGATGAGTGAAGCAGGCGGCGTCTTTATTTATAATTATGAAACGGGGAATAGAGGAGTTAGTTCTTCAGCGAATATTGAGGCTTTAGGATGTTTTGGCGGTTGCTTTGCCGCCTTATTATGTTCAATTATTACGCAAGAAGGAATGCCGAATTGGGGATGGAGAATTCCATTTATATGCGGCGGTGTTTTCACTTTTATAATATTTGTGCTTAGAGTAAGAATACGTGAGACTGACGATTTTATTCAGGTGTTAAAAAAAAATACGCTCTCGAAGACTCCATTAAAAATCTTATTTAAAAAATATAAATTTAGGATATTAACTGGAGTTATAATAGAGGGTATGCTTATGTCTACTGCTTATTCTTCAATGTTATTTGGAAACAGGTTATTTCAACAAGCTGGGTATTCAATTTCACAAAGTATGATTTTTAATGTATTTGATTTATTATGGATGTCTTTATCCCAAATAATTTGTGGAAAGATAGCTGAAAGGGTGGGAATGCTGAGGCAATTAAAATACGGCTCTCTAATATTATTATTATTAATCTGGCCAGTTTGTTTATTGATATCAGGCGAATTAACTTATATGAAAATATATTCTTTTATGGCAATAATAACTTTTTTGAGTGCATTGGGGGAAAGTTGTGTTATACTATATATTCTTAAAATGTTTCCTATTTCTTGTAGATATTCTGGATATACTTTCACCGATAGTTCTGGGTCAATAATTGGTTCTGCTACGCCGTTTATGATGTTGCTATTTTCGGAGATGTTTCACAGTAATATGGGATGTGCGGTGTGGCTTTTTATAGTGACAGTTCCAGCATTTGTTTTTATTTGTATTATGAATAGAATGATTGAGAAGAGAGGAGAATTTCAAGAAGATTGGGGAGCTGTCCAATAATAAAACGGGAGAATGATCGGGCAATCCTTATATCAATAAAACGTGTCTTAATAAGAAGACAAATTATAAAATTTTGCTTCTTTGCCCTATAATAATTTTAACCTATTTAGATAATAAAGTTTGGAAGTTTTTGTGACTATGAATTTTTGGATAGTCGATACGTTTTGCGACGACGTCTTTTGCAATAATCCATCCGCAGTGTTTTTTATCGACGAGTTTGGCGACGATAGATTATTACAGAATATATCAATGGAAATTAATACGACGGAAACTATTTTCGTTAAAGATTTGCAAAACTGTAAATTTGAAGCAATGTGTTTTACTCCAAATTCAAAGGGATTGTATTTGGGAAACGGATTATTTGCCGCCGCTAAAGTTATTTGCGAGAAGTATCCGAAGCTGAAAGAATTTGATATAAGGAGCGAGGAACGAGCTTTTAACGTAAAGGTTTTACATAACGGGGAGATTACGATTTGTTTCCCGACTATTCCGTTGAGAGACGTTATTAAGCCGATTGATCTTTCGGCGGCATTTGACGAGCAAACAATTGTTTCTGTTGCGGAATGCCAAAACGACTTGATTGTTGAAATGCGCGATCTTAAAGAGCTGTTTAATCTGAAACCAAATCTAGACGCTTTAAATAAAATTGATTATAAGTCTTTTGTTATGGTCGCCGTTGAAAACCAAACGGATGGAGGTTACAATTTTTGTGCCAAGGTTTGCGCTCCAAAGTTAGGAATATTTAACGGCGTAACGACGCCGATTGCTTATGCAGAGCTAGCCGCATACTGGGCGAATAAAATAAACAAAGCAGAGTTTATAGGTCGCGCTAAAAGCGAACGCATTAACGTAAAATATAATTCTGAATTTACATATATAACAAGCAACTGCGTAATTTCAACAGGAGGGACGACATCCTTTTAAAGTTGTTTTACCGACGATATAATAGGCGCGCCGTCGCAAAAATAAATTCAAAACATTTTAAGAATAATTTTTCTGGCAAGGTTTATATCCCTTATGCTACAATAGAACGAATAAAAGTAGGAGCGTAGCTCAACTGGTAGAGTTCCGGTCTCCAAAACCGGCGGTTGGGGGTTCGATTCCCTCCGCTCCTGCCATTTTGGGGTTGTCGCTCTTAAATAAAGGAATAGGAATGAATGAGAAGTCTACGATAGGAAGAATTTTTGCTTTTATCGGCGATGTGAAACATGAAATTGAGAAAGTAACTTGGCCGTCTCGGAAAGAGGTTATTATCACGACAATCATAGTTTTTGTAATCGCTTTAATCGCTTCTCTATTCTTCGCGTTGGTAGATACGGCTTGGTATAAAATTGTTCACTCTATAATTGGAAAGTAGTTAAGGGGAAATGACGCAAAAAGCTAGGTGGTACATAGTTCACGTTTACTCTGGTTTTGAAAATAAAGTTTCTCAACTTATAAAAGAGGCTGCTGAAAAGAAAGGGCTTACAGACTGTTTTGAAGAGATATTAATCCCGACGGAAGAAGTCGTTGAGATTAAAGGGGGAGAAAAGGTTAACGTTAATAAGAAATATTTTCCTGGATATATCTTAGTAAAAATGGTTATGAACGACGATACGGGATACTTAGTAAGGAACCTTCCCAAAGTAGCAGGCTTTTTGGGCAGTAAGGGGAAACCGTGTCCTATTAGCGAGTCGGAAGTTAAAAGAATAATAGATCAGGTTCAGGAATCTATTGAATCCCCAAGGAATGCGATTACATATGAAATTGGGGAGCAAATTAGAGTGACGGACGGTCCTTTTGCTTCTTTCTCCGGATTTGTGGAAGAGATAGAGAATGATAAGAAAAGACTTAAAGTTTCCGTTATGATTTTTGGAAGGGCTACTCCAGTTGAATTGGAATATAATCAAGTTGAAAAAGCGTAAATATAGTTTGGCGGGAGATTTGTCATTTTGTTGGTTGCACCGCGAAACGTTTGATTAAGGAGAAAGTAGAAAAATGGCGAAAAAAGTTGTAGGTTACATAAAACTTCAAATCCCTGCGGGGAAAGCGGCGCCGTCGCCTCCGGTAGGGCCTGCATTGGCTCAAAAGGGGTTAAATATTATGGAGTTTTGCAAAGCGTTTAATGCAAAAACGCAATCTATGGAGCAGGGAATGCCCGTGCCGGTCGTTATAACCGCGTATGTGGATAAAAGTTTTACTTTTGAAATGAAAACTCCACCCGCTACATATTATATAAAGAAGGCGGCAAATATTACGAGCGGGTCTCAGAAAACAGGGATAACGGCTCCCGTAGCTAAAATTACAAAATCTCAGGTTCAAGAAATAGCGAAACAGAAAATGCAAGATTTAAATGCGAACGATGTGGAGGCCGCCAGTAAAATGATAATCGGTTCCGCAAGGTCTATGGGCGTTGAAGTGGTTGGGGGATAGCGATATGGCAAAACTTGGAAAGCGTTTAAAGAATGCGAAGAAGGACATAAATTTCAGTAAAGTATATTCGTTAAAAGAAGCGATTGAAATTGTCAAAAAGGCCGCGACGGCAAAATTTGACGAGACTATTGAAATTAGCATAATGTTGGGAATCGATCCGACGAAACAAGAACAAAACGTCAGGAACGTTATTTCGTTGCCTAACGGGACAGGCAAGACTTATAAAGTGGCCGTCTTTGCAAAAGATCAAAAAGCCGAAGAGGCAAAAAAAGCGGGAGCGGATATCGTTGGAGCAGACGACTTAGTCGAGATGATTCAAAAAGGAGATATGCCGTTTGATCGATGCGTGGCGACTCCCGATATGATGCCTCTCGTGGGAAAGGTTGGTAAAATATTAGGTCCGAAAGGACTTATGCCTAATCCAAAGCTAGGAACCGTGACGCTTGATGTTAAGACCGCAATATGTAATATTAAAAGCGGACAGATTGAATATAGATCTGAAAAAAACGGCATCGTTCACGCCGGAATTGGGAAAGCTAGCTTTTCAAACGGCGCTATTGAGGAAAATGCAAAGGCTTTGATAGACGCTATTGTTAAGTCGAAACCAACCGGAGCGAAAGGAGCTTATTTGAAAAAGACGACTCTAAGCTCGACAATGGGAATAGGGGTGACTTTTGCATTGGATTAATGGAAAGAATTTTGTAAGGTTAACGATTAACTTTGCGAATAGACGTTTGGCGAAAAATCAAACGTTGTCGAAGACTGTAGGTTTTGGAAGTTGAGATGTTTCTGAAGTAAAGGAATTGTTTGAAGGGAGCGGCGGCCTGTCTAGCGAAGCTAGACCCGCGTTATTGTTAATAACGCGGTCGCAATGCGCGCCTTGCGAAGGCCGCCGCTCCCCTCAATAAAACCCGCCTGCAATAGACAGAAGAGGTATTTTTACGCTCCTTCTGTGTTTTTGAGAAGTAGATTTGAGGAGAGAAGGAAGGATATGAAAAGACAAGAAAAAGAATCTTTCGTATCTCATATACGGGAAGAATTATCAAACTCGTCGATAGTCGTCGCTCTTAACAGAGAGTCTGGAATAACCGTCGAGGAGTTGACTAAGTTTCGAAAGGATATGAGAGCTACGGAAGCGAATTTCAAAATTCTTAAGAATACGTTGGCTCGCATAGCGGTAAAGGATTCGGCGTTGGATCCGATTAGCCAGTGTCTTAAGGGGCAAACCGCATTGGCTTATTCTAACAATCCAGTCGGGATGGCTAAAACGATTTCGAAGTTTGCTAAAGACAGCGAGAAGATAACGATTTTAGGCGGAGTTATGGACGGGGGAGTAATTTCGGTTGAAGTAATCAAAGAGTTGGCCTCTCTTCCATCTATGGACGAACTTCGCGCGAAAATCATTGGATTGCTTACGGCTGCGGCTTCGAAAATTGTTCGGACGATTAAAGAACCGTCCGCTAGAGTTGCAAGAGTTGTTGCCGCGAAGAATTAATAATAAGGAAAACTTAAGTTTTAAAGGAGTATAAAAATGTCGGATTTAACAAAAATAGTAGACGAATTATCAAAATTAACGGTGTTGGAAGCAGCTGAACTTTCCAAATTGTTGGAAGAAAAGTGGGGCGTTAGCGCCGCTGCGGCAGTCGCGGTCGCCGCAGGGCCGGCTGCGGCGGGAGCCGCTCCAGCCGAGGAAAAAACCGATTTTGACGTTGAATTGACGGATGCGGGAGCTAACAAGATTAACGTTATTAAAGAAGTTAGAGCGATTGTTCCCGAGCTAGGTTTGAAGGAAGCGAAGGAGCTTGTCGAAGGAGCGCCGAAAGTAGTTAAGGCGGGCGTTAACAAAGAAGAAGCCGAGAAAATAAAGAAACAACTAGAAGCCGCCGGGGCGAAAGTCGCGATAAAATAAAGGTAAAAAAGTAATTTTCAAAATGGTAAATTTCGGATTCGAGTTTGGGTTGAATGATTGTTGTGGAAACGATTTTTTGATTTTCTTGGGTTTAAGAAATTTACCTTTTTGCAGTTGGAGCTTGAAAAATTAGATGAATAAAAAAGTGATTTGGGAGGTTATTTTTTGAAGAGTCTCGCGTTCCCTTTTTTAGACAAATCGCGATTTGTCGTATGCAAACGGCTAAGAGAATATATCGTTGAGTAGAGTTTTGAAGAGAAGTCGCCGCATGGTTTTTGACTAACGCGTTGTAAAGCAGAGGTTTTTTAAAGGTTTGTAAATATGATTAGATCTTATGTAGGACGTAAACGTTTTCGTAAATTCTTTGGAAAAATAAAAGAGAAGACTCAGTTGCCAAATCTTATATCTCTCCAAAAAAGTTCGTTTGATTCGTTTTTACAATACAATGTTCCTCAAAACAAAATGGAAAATACGGGTTTGCTCGGCATATTTAACTCGTTTTTTCCAGTTAAAGACGCTGCGGGAAAAGCGCAGCTTGAATTTTGCGGATATTCTTTTGAGGAACCTAAATATACCGAACTTGAATGTCGCAAAAGAGGAGGCACTTACGCTTCTGCAATTAGGGGAAAATTTAGACTAATTATTTGGGACGTCGATTTAGAAACAGGCGTTAGAACGATAAAAGACATAAAAGAGCAAGACGTTTATCTCGGCGATATACCGCTTATGACGGATCGAGGGACTTTTATATTTAATGGAATTGAAAGAGTAGTAGTTTCCCAGATGCACAGAAGCCCTGGGATTTTCATATGTCATGATCGCGGAAAGACTCATTCTTCAGGTAAGTATTTATTTGCGGCAAGAATTATTCCTTATAGAGGTTCTTGGATAGATTTTGAATTTGATCATAAAGACGTTTTATATGTCAGGATTGATAAGAGAAGGAAAGTTTTGGCGACCGCTTTCTTTATGTGTCTTGAAAGCAAGGAAACGGAAGAATATAGAAAAAAGCTAAAAGAAGGAGAAGATCTTCCAGAGGGGTACCTGACGGGAATGTCGAAGGAAGAAATTTTGAATGTTTTCTACGAATCTATCGAATGTAAACGCAGCGACGGCGGCTGGTCTATTCCGTTTGATAAAAATCATTTAAAAGGCGTGAAACTAGAGAAGGATTTAATCGACGCAAAAACGAAAAAAGTCGTCGCGAAAGCGGGCGATAAATTAAACCCTAGAGTTTTGGATAAACTTGAAAACGACGGATTAAAGAATTTGCTTATATCCGACGAAGAGATAATCGGCAAGTTTATAGCGAAGGAAATGATTAATGAAGAAACGGGAGAAATATATCTTGAAGCCGGCGAAGAGATATCGGATTTGACCCTTCAAAAAATTGATTCAAACAACATTAAAAAGATAGAAATTTTATTTGTCGATACTATAAATTCAGGACCGTATATCCTTAACACCTTCTTGCATTCGAGATGTAACAACAGAGAGGAGGCGTTAATAGAGTTATACAAATCATTAGTGCCGGGAGAGCCGCCGTCTGTGTCTGGAGGGGAAGACCTTTTTAAAGGGATTTTGTTTGATCCCGATAGATATGATCTCTCCGTGGTTGGAAGGGCGAAAATTAACGAAAGATTAGGAACCGACGTTTCAAGCGAAGTTAGAACGTTGCAAAAGGACGATTTAATTGGAATCGCTAAACTATTGTTTTTAGTTAAAGACGGCAAAGGCGAAGTCGACGATATCGATAATTTAGGAAATAGAAGAATACGTTCCGTCGGCGAATTGATTGAAAACCAATGTAGGATGGGAATGCTTCGGATAGAAAGGACGATTCGCGAGAAAATAGCGGCGTCTGAGATAGACAATTTCATGCCGAGCGATTTAATTAACGCTAAGCCGTTGATTACGGCGATAAAGGATTTCTTCCTTTTATCGCAGTTGTCTCAGTTTATGGATCAGACGAATCCGTTGTCGGAAGTTACTCATAAAAGAAGATTGTCGGCTTTAGGACCCGGCGGGCTTTCAAGAGAAAGGGCTGGTTTCGAAGTGCGAGACGTTCACCCGACTCACTATTCGAGGCTTTGTCCAGTAGAAACGCCGGAGGGACAAAATATAGGTTTGATAAGTTCTCTTGCGTCTTACGCTAAAATTAATAAATACGGGTTTCTTGAAGCTCCCTACAAGAAGGTTATTAACGGCAAGGTAACGGATGAGATTGCGTATCTTACCACGACCGAGGAGTGGAAATGCGCTATTGCGCAAGCGGACGTTGCGAAGGATAAAGATGGAAATATAACGGAAGAGCTAGTGATTTCAAGGCAAGGCGGCGACGCCAGACTAAGACATAAATCTGAAATAGCGTATACCGATGTTTCTCCAAAGCAAGTTGTTTCCGTAGCGGCGGCTCTTATTCCGTTCTTGGAAAACGACGACGCCAGCCGAGCCTTAATGGGGGCTAATATGCAACGTCAAGCCGTGCCTCTTGTTAGGCCGGAGGCTCCGCTTGTCGGAACGGGTATGGAAGCGGTTATCGCGGAAGATTCCGGTTCTTCTATTATCGCGAAGAGAGCTGGAATTATAGACCACGTCGACGCGAAAAGAATTGTCGTTAGAGTGACGGGCGAAGAGAACGCGGGAGCAGATATTTATAACTTGTCTAAATTCCAATGTTCCAACATGGGAACATGTATTAATCAAAAGCCTCTAGTGAAAACGGGGGACGCGATTGAAGCTGGAGATATAATAGCCGACGGTCCCTCCACGGACACTGGAGAACTAGCTCTCGGCAGAAATTTGTTGGTGGCCTTCATGTCCTGGCAGGGCTACAGTTTCGAGGATTCGATTATTCTTTCCGAAAAACTCGTGATGGACGACGTGTTGACTTCTATTCATATAGAAAGTTTTGAAGTAATGGCTCGCGATACGAAACTTGGCAATGAAGAGATTACAAGAGATATTCCAAATATTGCGGAAGAATCTTTAAGAAATCTCGACGAGTCGGGGATAGTTTACGTTGGAGCGGAGGTTAATCCAGGAGACATACTTGTTGGGAAAGTAACCCCTAAGGGCGAAACCCCGATGACTCCGGAGGAAAAATTACTGAGAGCAATATTCGGAGAGAAATCCGCAGACGTTAAAGATACTTCGTTTAGAGTTCCGCCGGGAATTTCCGGAACGGTCGTCGAGGTACGCGTGTTGGTGAGAAAGGGCGTCGAGAAGGACGAGAGGATCATAGCTATTGAAAGACAGATAGTCGACGAGTTGGCTAAAGATAGAGACGCGGAGAAAAGTATTCTGGAACAGATTTACCGTAAGCATATTAAAAGTAGAATCATAGGGCAAAAGTTAAAATCTGGAATTGAAGGTTGCAAAGAGGGGACTTTGATAACGGACAAGATTGCGGACAATCTGTCGTTCTATCAGCTTAGAGAGGTCGTTGTTAAAGACGCTAAGATTCAAAATAGTCTCAATTCTTTAAGCAAGCAGTTTGATAAGAAGATAGAAAAAATTCAAAATACTTTCCAAGAAAGTGCTCGTAAACTAAGAAAAGGAGACGATTTGCCTACTGGAGTTTTGAAGTTGGTGAAAGTCTTCGTCGCGAATAAAAGGAAAATTCAACCAGGCGATAAAATGGCGGGACGTCATGGAAACAAGGGAGTTGTTTCGAGAATATTACCGGTTGAAGACATGCCGTATCTTGCCGATGGGACGCCGGTCGATATAATTTTAAATCCGCTAGGGCTTCCGTCGAGAATGAATGTCGGTCAGATTTTGGAAACTCATCTTGGCTGGGCGGCTCGCGGTCTGGGCGTTCAAATTCAAGAAATGCTCGACGAATATAGAGCGAAGGAAGCTACGCTTGGCGAGGTTAGAGATAAAGTAATAAGCGTTTTCTCGGATAAAGAAGATATAGACGACATAAAGGCTTTAAAAGACGACGAGTTTATTGAACTCGCTGGGAATCTAGGAAAAGGAGTCCCTGTTGCAAGCCCTGTTTTCGATGGAGCGAAACTTAACGATATAGAGAACGAACTGGAGAAAGCCGGTCTAGATAAGTCTGGCCAAATCACGCTTTACGACGGGCGTACTGGAGAGCCGTTTGATAGGAAAATAACGGTTGGTTATAAATATATGTTGAAACTGCACCACTTAGTCGACGATAAGATTCATGCGAGATCGGTCGGACCTTACAGTTTGATTACCCAACAACCTCTCGGCGGCAAGGCTCAGTTCGGCGGACAGAGATTCGGAGAAATGGAGGTTTGGGCGCTTGAAGGGTATGGAGCTTCTTATACTCTTAGAGAAATGTTGACAGTGAAATCCGACGACGTCCAAGGAAGAACAAAGGTGTATGAATCAATAGTGCGAGGAGAAAACGAAGTTGAGCCGGATACGCCGGAATCGTTTAACGTTTTGGTCAAGGAGTTAAGGTCTTTGGGATTAAATGTTTCGTTTGAGGATAGTAAGGATTTATAGCAATGGCGCTCGGCTCAAAGTTGAGAGCGGGAGCAAAAGGTAAAAAGCGGGTTTTTTAATATGCCCCGAGGAGAAGAGTTTGAAAGTGTCGCTAAGGTTTGGTTCTTTTTTATGGTATGCTGGAATGCGCGTTGGAAGAATGCGCGCCCCTATCGGGAATAAAGCAAGCGGAAAAGATAGCGATATTATTAAGCTGAATTTAAAGAGATGTTGAAATTGAGAGCGCGGTTGAACTTAAATCAAGAAAATTTAATAAAGACTACGCCGTTCTTATGTATAGGAGCCTTATATGAATTTTAAAAACGATGTTTCAGTAACCGATAATGCTAAAGTTACAAAGGACTTTGACGCTGTAAGAATATCGGTGGCAAGTCCGGAGGAAATACGCTCTTGGTCTTACGGCGAAGTTAAAAAACCTGAAACTATTAATTATAGAACGTTTAAACCGGAACGAGACGGTTTATTCTGCGCTAAGATATTCGGTCCCGTAAAAGATTACGAATGTATTTGCGGCAGATATAAGCGTATGAAATATAAAGGCGTCGTCTGTGAAAAGTGCGGCGTTGAAATTACCTTAAGCAAGGTTAGAAGAGAAAGAATGGGGCATATCGAGTTGGCTGCTCCCGTCGTTCACGTTTGGTTTATGAAGTCGATTCCTAGCAGAATTTCAATGATTTTGGATATAGGATATAAAGAGCTGGAACGAATACTATACTTTGAAAAGTACGTCGTTTTGGATTCAGGACTTAGCCATTTTTCTCGTTTACAAACAATAACGGAGGAAGAATATCAAGACGCTTTGGATAAGTATGGGGAGGGGGCGTTCACCGTAGGCATAGGAGCCGAAGCGATTCGCGATATGCTTGCTTCGATCAATCTTGAAGAAGAAATAACAAAACTAAAGGAAGAGCTTGAAGCGGGCGTTGTCGATATCAAAAAAAAGAAACTGGTTAAAAGATTAAAAATTCTACAAGCGTTTGTCGATACCAAAGTTAGTCCAGCGAATTTAGTCCTTACCATCCTTCCGGTTATACCGCCGGATCTTCGTCCTTTAGTTCCGCTGGAAGGCGGAAGATTTGCAACCAGCGATTTAAACGATTTATACAGAAGAGTTATTAATAGAAACAATAGGTTAAAGAGGCTCATTGAATTGAAGGCGCCGGATATTATTATTCGGAATGAAAAAAGAATGCTTCAAGAAGCCGTCGATGCTCTATTCGATAATAAACGTAAAGGTTCTAAGGCGATTATTGGAGCCAATAAGAGAACGCTTAAATCATTGTCGGATATGCTTAGAGGAAAACAAGGACGCTTTAGGCAGAATCTTCTTGGAAAACGCGTCGACTACTCCGGTCGTTCCGTTATCGTCGTCGGGCCGGAACTTAAGCTGCATCAGTGCGGCATTCCTAAAAAAATGGCTCTAGAGCTTTTTAGACCGTTTATCTATGCAAAACTTGAAAAATACGGTTTGGCGAGCACCTTGAAAGCCGCTAAGAGAATGGTTGAGAAAGATAGACCTGAGGTTTGGGATATTCTTGAAGAAATAATTAGAGAACATCCGGTTCTTCTAAACCGCGCGCCTACTCTTCATAGGCTTAGTATTCAAGCGTTTGAACCGGTTTTGATTGAGGGGAAAGCGATTCAATTGCATCCTCTAGTCTGTACCGCCTTTAACGCAGACTTCGACGGAGACCAAATGGCCGTTCATGTCCCTCTATCGATCGAGGCTCAGCTGGAAGCCAGAATATTAATGCTTTCCACGAATAATATTTTAAGCCCGTCGAATGGAAAACCTGTAGTTATTCCATCGAAAGACATCGTTCTTGGGGTTTATTACTTAACTATGGAAGTAGAGGGTTCGCCTAACGAAGGCTCCGCGTTTGCAAATATAAGCGAAATAACGTATGCATTAGAAAACAAGCGCGTAACTTTACATACGAAAATTAAAACGGAAGCGCCGTATTATGAAGAAGATGGAACTTGTAAATATAAGGTTGTGGAAACAACTCCTGGAAGGATGATTTTTAGCCAAATACTTCCGAAACACCATAAGATAAAATTCGACATAATAAATAAGGTGTTAACTTCTTCTGAAATCAACGCTTTAATCGACGAGATATATTTCTATTGCGGCCATAAGGAAACGGCTATTTTTGTCGATCGTATAATGGCTCTTGGTTTTAAATATATGACCAAGTCGGGAATTTCATACGGTAAAGACGATCTTGTAATTCCGAAAGAGAAAAAGAAACTTGTTAAGGATACGGAAAAGATTGTCGAGGAATTTGAACAACAATATCTCGACGGATTTATAACTCAAGGAGAGAAATACAATAAAGTTGTGGACGCTTGGGATAAGTGTGGAGATCAAGTCGCCGAGGCGTTAATGAAAGCAGTGTCGTCGACGAAAAAGGGACAACAGCCTAATTCCGTCTACATGATGATTCATTCTAAAGCAAGAGGTTCGATGGCTCAGTTGAAACAGTCCGCAGGTATGCGAGGTTTGATGGCAAAGCCTACGGGAGAAATTATCGAGACTCCTATTTTGTCAAATTTCAAAGAAGGTCTATCTGTTTGGGAATACTTCATATCTACTCACGGAAGCCGTAAGGGATTAACCGATACGGCTTTGAAAACCGCCAATTCGGGATATTTAACTAGAAGATTAGTCGACGTTGCGAACGATTGTATCATTCTTGAAGAAGATTGCGGAACCTCTAACGGTTTGTTAATGAAACCAATTTACGACGGTTCAAACATAGTTATTTCCTTGAAGGAAAGAATCCTTGGAAGATTTGCGGCAAGCGACGTAATAAATCCGAACGATGGAAAAGTGATTGTTCCGAAAGACGGCTTTATAGACGAGGCGAAAGTCGATAGTATAATAGACGCCGGTATAGACGAGGTATTAATACGTTCTCCAATAACTTGCGAGAGTAAGCATGGAGTGTGCGCGAAATGCTATGGAAGAGATTTGGCAAGAGGGACGGTCGTCGGCGTATACGAAGCGGTCGGCGTTGTGGCGGCTCAGTCGATTGGAGAACCTGGAACTCAGCTTACTATGAGAACGTTCCACATAGGAGGAGCGGCTCAGAAAAGCGCCGAACAGTCAAATATTGAATCGTCGATTGACGCAAGAGTCGCATTTAAGAATGTGACTTCCGCTATCAATAGTTTGAACGATAACATCGTTATTTCCCGAAAAGCAGAGATAGCTCTGGTTGATTCTAATGGAAGAGAACGGTTTGCGCATAAGGTTCCATGCGGTTCTAAATTAAAAGTTTCCGCTGGAGAAGCCGTAAAAGCAGGGCAGGTTCTTGCCGAGTGGGATTCGTTTACCGTGCCGGTTGTGAGCGAAGTCGATGGGTTTGCAAAATTCATAGATTTAATCGAGGGTCAATCGTTAAGAGAAGTTGTCGACGAAGTGACGGGGATTTCGAGCAAAGTCGTCGTCGATTGGAAGCAATCAGCAAGCACGGCTAATTATAGGCCTACGATAGCGATTGTCGATGAAAAAGGCAAACCTATCGTCCTTTCTAATAAAGCGGAAGCAAGGTATTTCCTGTCTATAGATTCCGTTGTGAACGTTAACGACGGCGAGAGAATAAAAGCGGGAGATATCGTGGCAAAGATGCCTAAAGACGTCTTAAAAACGCGAGACATTACCGGCGGTCTTCCGAGAATTTCAGAGCTTTTTGAAGCGAGAATGCCGAAAAATTCAGCTATTATTTCCGAAATAGACGGTAAAGTCGAGTTTGGCAAAGAATACAAATTAAAGAGAAGAATTATTATTACCCCGGAAGACGAAGTCCGTCAAGTCCCGGTAGAATATTTAGTTCCGAAAGGCAAGTCCATAATAGTTCGCGAAGGAGACTACGTAAAGAAAGGGGATATGTTAGTCGACGGCAACGTCGTGTTGCAGGATGTTTTGAGGATATTAGGGGTTGAAGAAATGGCGGTTTATCTCATTAATGAGATTCAGCGAGTTTATAGACTCCAGGGCGTGCCTATCAACGACAAGCATATTGAGATCATTGTTAAACAAATGTTGCAGAAGCGAGAAGTTAAGAACGCCGGGGATTCGACTTATATAGTTGGGGAAGAAATTGATAAAGAAGATTTAACGGAGATTAACGAAAAGCTATTGCGCGAAGAAAAGAGACCCGTTGTCGCCGCGCCTGTTTTTCAAGGTATAACAAGAGCTTCGCTTCATACTAAATCGTTTATATCCGCCGCGTCGTTCCAAGAAACGACTCGCGTTCTAACGGAAGCTGCGATTTGTGGAAAAGTCGACCATTTGGCGGGCTTAAAAGAAAATGTAATAGTCGGAAGATTAATGCCTGCGGGAACTGGAGGAGTTATGCGTAAATGGACTGCGGAAGCTAAAGCTGAGTTGGAAAAACACGAGGCTGAAGCAACGGGAGCCGCCGCTTAGTAATTGAATTTCGGAGACTCCGACAGACGCCTTCTTGCCGAGGCCTTCGATTATAAGCGTTCGTTGTTTGTAAAGTATGAGAGACAGTATGTATGCTCATACTTTTTTGTTTTTAGAATTATACTTGACGATTTGCTGTAATAGTAAAGTATAATTCAGTATTCTATAGAGGTTTTATATTTTTATACTTTAACTATACTTATAGTTTATTACAAACTTTAGCAGTATATTGACGTATACTATATCGCGGAATGACTCCGAATTATGAAAATGTTTCACGTGAAACATTTTAAATTTTGAAAAAATTATTCGTTGATAATTAGCAATAATAAAGCGTAATTTAGCGGTAATTTAAGAAAGCTCTATAATTTATTATTTTAAGTATA
>JAISID010000001.1 GCA_031262205.1 Holosporales bacterium
CCGCTAATTCTCCTTGAGAGGACTTACCCGAACTAACAAGCGCCATTAACATTACAACTGCGGCCGCATAATTAACTTTAATCTTAAATCTCATTTGATTAACCTTTTTTATTACAAAATACATACTTGCTAATATTATACGTCAATTATGAAAAAAAAAAAAATAAACATTTTTATTTGAACACAACTTTCAGATTCACGGATTTATTTAATGAATTTCCAAATCGCTTAAAACGACTGTTTAAAATCTTTGACGCTATCTATCGAGAAAATCTTAAGAAGAGTTTCATATTTTTTAATATCGTCCGAGTCAACTATTTTAGTCGCAAGTTCCGAGGCTTGTTTCAAAAGAGTCAGAAGATAGGGCTGATTATTCGGCTCATTCATATCGAACGTTTTATAAGTCTTTCGTCCGCTTTGTTTTGTGCCCAACACCTCCCCTCCGCCTCTAAGAAGCAAATCTTGCTCGGCTATAAAAAACCCGTCGGCGCTTTCTCTCATTATGTTGAGTCTCTTTTTCGCTATTTCCGTAAGCCCGTGATCATAAAGTAATATGCAATACGATTGAACGTCGCTTCTGCCGACTCTTCCTCTGAGTTGATGCAACTGAGCTAAACCAAATTTCTCGGCGTTTTCTATAATAATCGCGCTAGCGTTTGAAACGTCCACTCCAACCTCGACAACCGTCGTTGAAACCAATATATGGCAATCGCCTGTTTTAAATCTTTCAAATACGTCTTGCTTTTCGGCGGATTTCATCTTCCCGTGAAGCATCGCGACGCCGTCGCCAAAATAATTTTTTAGATAGTCGAATCGATTGATAACGCAAGCGTATTGTAATTTTTCGCTTTCTTCTATAAGCGGACAAACCCAATACGCCTTTTGCCCATTTTCAATAATTCTTTTAACAAAATCTACAACCGACGAGATTTTCATAAGAGGAATAGCTTTAGTAATTATGTCTTTTCGCCCGATTGGTTTTTCGGAAATCGTCGACACCGATATATCTCCATATAAAGACATCACAATAGTTCTCGGTATCGGAGTGGCGGTCATGCTCAACACATGGGGAAAGTTGCCTTTGTTAATTAACCGCAACCTTTGGCTAACTCCAAATCTATGTTGCTCGTCGACTATAACAAGCCCTAAGTTCTGAAAATTAACTTTTTCCATTATTATCGCATGAGTTCCGACAAGAACTTTAACCGTTGCATTTTCTACGTTATTTAAAATTTCCTTACGCCGCTTGCCCTTATCGTTCGACGTTAAAAGTTCTATTTGGATTCCAAGCTCTTCCAAATACTTTCCTATTACCGCATAATGCTGTCTCGCTAGAATCTCAGTCGGAGCCAAGATCGCGCACTGATATCCGCTTTCTATAACGTAAAGAGCCGTAATAATCGCGACGATCGTTTTTCCAGAACCGACGTCGCCTTGCAGCAGCCGAGCCATCGGTTTTCCGCTTTTAAGGTCTGCAAAAATTTCCTCAATTACTTTCCGCTGAGAATCGGTAAGCGAAAAAGACAGAATATTCAGCAACTTCTTTACCAACGTCTTTTCGTTCTTAACGACGTTCCCCTCCTTTGTTTTTCGATTCGCCAATCTCAACGCAAGCTGCTCCGCAAGCAATTCGTCAAAACAAATCCTTCTCCTCGAAACCGCGCTTAGTTGAAATTTGACAAACTCCTTAGGTTGATGTATTTTTCTCAAGGCTTCGTAAAACGATGGAAATTCATTTTTCTCTATTAGCTCGCCTGGAATCCATTCCGTCGGCGAAGCAACGCTTAAAATTTTTAACGCATTATTCGTTGCAGAATAAACGCCGGTTTGAGTAACGCCGGCCGTTAATGGATAAATATTATAGAATCCAGTTTTAAGTTCCGCAGCGTCTTCGTCTTTTAATTTCTCAGGGTTTATAAACTGCAGCATTCCGCTCATAGATTCGCCAAGTTTGCCGCTTACGAAAACTTCCTCGTTAGGACGATACGCCCTTCGAGCGTAATATTTCTTATAATTGAAAAGCCTTATTTCAACTGGAACCGCCCCGCTTCTTCCATATACGACGACAGAACTTGTCCTTCTTGCTCCAGCGTCTACGCAATCTACCTTAATTTTCGCAGTTACTATTTTCCCAATATACTCCCTTGAAAGAGAATCTAAATAAACCTTCTCAACGACGCGCGAAGGCATATGCAAAAGAACGTCGACTACTCGATTCCCCAAAAGTTTTCTAAACGATTGTATATACCGTTTGAAATATCCAACGACGCAAAATTCTATATCGTCGAATATCGTCAGCTCTTCAGACACAATATTTTCTAAATCTATTATTCTCTATAATTTTAACATTAACCGTCTGAACCGTTAATATCTTTCACTAAACCAATGTTTTTATTAGGCCCTACTTCTAGAAACTAAAACGATCATCAAAATTATCCAGAAAATCAGCCGTCGATTTATAAGCAACGATTATATACGCAAGAAACAAAACTAAGGAAGAAGCTCTTGTTTAACCTATAAGCCAGTTTATTACAAATGAGATTCATAGAAGACGAAGGAATAATTCTTTAATTTATTCATCCTCTTTTTTCTTACTTTTGAATAAATTATGGAAAATAAAAACTTCGTCTACTTAAAATTTCTGTTATCTCTTTCTCGGAGAGCTTTCTATTATTTACTCTCTTCTAAGACCGCCTTAATTTCCCTCTCGCTTTTACATTTCAACAACAACTTTACGGTATTCTCTGGCATGCTTTCCTTGGATTTAGAGAATGGAGATATTAATTTAGATTTTAGAGGGGCCAATAGATTTAAGCCCCAGTCGTTGAATTTTGAATCCGACGAGTTAACGGCGACGGATATTGTAGATACGGATAGAGGAATGATGCGGCATTTTAGTATTGTCCCTCGTTTAGTTTGGGACGATGTCGAGCATGAATTTTCTCATCAAAGAAAAGCGTTAAAAGCTAGATTGGGGAAGTCTATACATGGGAGTCAATTACAATATCTTAGGAGAACTGGGCGAGCGGTCGCGGAAGAAAGACCGCCTATGCCTACTTAAAAACCCGTATTAGAAAAATGGAGCAACCTTTATTTAATTCGCCCTCGTCTAACGGTAGAGAAGATATAGAAGAAAAACATGCGGTTCATATGTAAGATAAAGTTAGAATGTGGGAAAAGAAACCGCAAAGACAATCATATAGGGACGCAGACGCTGCGCGCCCCGTCTTTATGCCGCAATCTCTTGCTCGAAGGTTACATATAAGAGAGGCTCCAAAGCCGCAAGCCGTTTTAGCCAGAAAGGCTCCAGTAATTAGACAGCCGAACGCAGCTCCCGTTAGAGCCATTGCCGTTAGGAAACCGCGTTTAAAAATCCCGAGCGACGCTATTATTTGGGAGTAACTGCGTTTAAATACATATCTAGCATTAAATATAACGCGAATAATTTTTGGCTATAAGGCGGCGTAGAAAATAAAAGCGCGGCTAAATTAGGGAAGCAATTAATTTGGACTCTTTCAAGTAAATGCGGCAATGCATCGGTTATGTATTTATCGTCTATATTATCGGGTAACTCTTCCGCCGTGCGTTTAATATCGTCCATAAGGGTCTTATCGTCTCCCGCTATAGCTTTCTCCCAATGCTTGGCTGCTTTTTGATAATCTCCAGCTTCGTAATGTCTCTCGGCTTTATCTAAATCATGTTGATACGAGGCGCCGCGAGTGCCGATGCCGCCGAAAAATAAACCCGACAATATATAAGCAAGCAAAAATAAGAAGCGCTTTATATTATTTATTCTTTCTCTTTTTATATCATCTTTTATCTTCTTTACCTCTAAATCTATTTTCATTTTTATTCGTTTAATAGCTCCCTTGTTTCGGTCATGTTTTTCTTTTGATCTTAGCAATCAATTGCGGTTCTTAAAAGCGTCCCGGTTAACACGCCAGCTAACATCATTCCTACTCAATCGCCGCTATCGTTCCCTTCTACTAATAGTCTCTTAATCAAGCTACTTTTAATTTCTTCCTGCCAGTGCTTCCAAGGCCAGTCGTCTTCGCTATATTGCTGCGTCTCTTGGCGTAGCTTGGAGACACCACTGGATAATCTATCGGCAATCCCCATTTCTCTTTATATTGTTCAATTGTCATAGAGTACACCGTCGTTAAGTGTCTTTTTAACATTTGAAGTTTTTTCCCGTCTTCCAAGCATATGATATAGTCGTCGTGAACAGATTCTTCAATTGGAACCGCAGGCGTCGAAGTAGGCTTAGTCTTGGCGCTTTCAGCTCTTCTGACTATGTTTTCAACTATTTCATAGATTGTACTCATCGCTTCGTTAACTTCTTCCAGCGCAATCTTATTATTCGATAGATAAGCAGTAAGTAGATTTATTGTGTAATCTACAAGTTTTTGTCCTTCTAAATTTGTCGACATTAAATTCTCCGTCTTTGTAGTAAACTAATTACCTTATTTAAATTTTTATTATACTTCAAAAAATATTGCAACAAAAAAGTTATTTAATTAATAATTTTCTGAAAAATATGTCGCGTAATTTAAAATTAACGACATAAAATGTCCAATTTTTGATAATTTTTAGAGTTCTAAAACTCTTAAGTTTCCCAAAAAATTTCTTATAAAGCGACGCTTAGTTTTTTATTCTAAGCGTCGTTTTATACAACCGCCTAAAGTCTACTTAGTTGTTGTCGGCGAGGGATTATTTCCCTGAGCTACGTCTTCTAAAGCCGCTAGTAATTGTTCGGCGTCGGTTTGAAGAACCGTAGCGATTTGAGAACCTACGGAAGCAAATATCATAGGAACGACTGGTAGTTTAAGCTCTTCGGCTAGTTTCCCGTTTTCAGCCAATCTTTTATCGGCTTCCAACGCTAAGTCTTCTATTTTCTTGACGTCGCATCCCGCATTTTTCAAAGCGGCTTCTATGCCGTTTTTATCCATCTCGTTATCTTTACTAATTATTTCCTTAATAAACTTAAGAGCTTGCTTTGGACTTTCCTGATAAGCGGAAATGTAAACTCTAGCCAAAGTTCTGGAATCGTCTCCAAGAACGTCCACAGGCAGTAATTTAAAGCATACGTCTTTATTAGCTTCGATCAATTTAACCATATTTTTCTGAAACTCGACACAGTGTTTACACAATGGATCGAAGAAGCAAATTATTGTCTTCTTAGAATCCAATTTTCCAAACTTCATACATTGTTTGTCAATTTCAGTCTTATGCGCACCAACCTCGACGGCAAGTTGTTTAACAGCTTCTTCTCTCTTTTTAGAAATTCCTTCGCCCATAGCGTCCATGAGCAACTGCGGGTCTTGTTTTACAACATCGACAACGATTTCTTTTACTTTCTCATTAAACTTACTATCCATGCAATCGCGCGAACCCCTAATTTGAAAGAAAACGGCGAATAAAGACGCGACTAACGCCAATACGGACAAACCGATGCAAACCTTATTGCATCCCAACGATTCTTTGTTCTTCATAAAATAACTCTAAAATTTTCCATGATTATTTTTTAAGTTTAAATCCTAATAATTCAAATAACAAACAAAAAATAATGCATTCCTCTCCCCTTTAGCTTCATCAATCCACATTAATGCAACGATACAAAATTACTCTGAAACCGTGTCAAACATACATTGATGAATAATATGCATTAGGAGCAGCTTATGCTCTTTAACATATCTAATAAGAAAATTTTTCGCGTTTTCTGGAAGAGTTTTTTCGGTTATTACAATTTGCCTCGGCCTAATGCCTTCTCGGGTTAAGTCTTTCAAAACTAAGTGAATATTTCTCAACTCCGCGATTATAGGAACTCCCCTAATAACATGGCCGACGTCTTGAGGGTCAAGCGTTAAAATTCCCACCGGTTCGAAATTAAACTGGATATCGTCGTTTAAAACAACATCTCTTAAGAATGCTTCGGCAGATAAACTGTTTCCAACCAATAAGACTTCTGGATTTTCTATTTGCGAGCCTGCTATTTTTACTAGCCCTTCAATTTTCTTTAGCTTGTTTTTCTTTCGATTGTATAGCATCCGAACTAGAAACCTTGGAATCGTAAGTATAAAAGTTAAAGCAAATACATTTATTACAAGCACGGAATACGGCAAAAAATCTTCTTGGTTCATAAGAAGCATAAGCGGGAAAAATATCAAATTAGACAGAACAGCGGAAAGGAAGAGAGGCGGCATATCCTCTATGGAAATATATCTCCAAAACGGCTGGTAAGTATGAGTCCATAAGAAAACGCTTGCGCTAACAAGTCCGAAAACAAACATGTTTTTTACAATATACATTGGCGAATAATCCAGAAAATCCATCCCTATTCTTAGATGTATAGAGACGAAAATTGATAAGAAAGCGAGGAAACTATCGAAAACCAAAACGGCGTACGGCGGCGTTATGTTTCTTTGATATCTCTTATTTTCTCCCGACGAGTTTCTTAGCGAATCGGCAAATAACGTCTTCAAACTTTTAGTTACGCCAATAAGTATAGAATCTAGGATTTTCCCTAATTTTGACAGTTTAGACTCTATACTCATGATATGCCTCCGTTAATTATCCAAAAAACTTCTAAGTTTTCTCGACCTGCTTGGATGTTTTAATTTTCTTAAGGCTTTCGCTTCAATTTGCCTTATTCTTTCGCGAGTAACCGAGAATTGCTGGCCGACTTCTTCCAAGGTGTGATCTGTGGAAAGCCCTATCCCAAATCTCATGCGAAGAACTTTTTCTTCGCGACTTGTTAATGTTGAAAGCACTTTGCTTGTCGCCGACTTTAAATTTGCTTGAATAGCGGCGTCGATAGGCAAAACCGTAGTCTTATCCTCTATAAAGTCTCCAAGGTGACTTTCGTCTTCGTCTCCAATCGGAGTTTCAAGACTAATCGGATCTTTTGCAATTTTCATAACCGCGCGGACTTTATCGATAGGCATTGCCAATTTGGCTGACAATTCTTCATGAGTCGGCTCTCTTCCAAGCTCGCTTGTAAGTTGCTTAGACATACGAACAAGTTTATTGATTGTCTCGGTCATATGAACCGGTATCCTAATAGTTCGCGCTTGGTCGGCGATAGCTCTTGTGATTGCTTGTCTTATCCACCACGTCGCGTATGTGGAAAATTTGTATCCTCTCTTATACTCGAACTTATCGACGGCCTTCATTAACCCTATATTTCCTTCCTGGATTAAATCTAGAAACTGTAAGCCTCTATTCATATATCTTTTCGCTATGGAAATAACAAGTCTTAAATTGGCCTCTATCATTTCTTTTTTCGCCTTCGCTTCGTTTCTTTCCGCTCTTTGAATGTTCGTTAAAAAATGCTTAAACAGCGAATACGGAATCGCTGCAACCTTTTCTATAGAAGAAGAAATTTGAACTAGATTCTCTAAGTACGAGAGATTCGCTTCGTAAAACTTCTTCCAATCGTTCGACGATTTTGAAGAGATTCCCTTAAGCCATTTTGAATCAAAGGTTTTATTAGCAAAACAAGATGCAAGTTCGGATTTTGGCATGCCAAATTTTTCAGCTTGAGAAGCTAATCTTCTTTCTATTTCCGGAATCTCGGAGCTTAAGCTCACATATTGTTCCTTTATATTGGATATTCTTTTTTCGTTTAAATTAATCTCAAAGAAATTATCGACTATCTCATTGCGTAGAATTTGATATTCTTCGCTCCGTTCAATCTTCTCTGGCTCAAACTTTAACGCTTTCTGTTTTTCAAATATTTTTGCAAACAATTCGGCGTGTTTATCAAACAACGCAAGTAGTTTTTGCTTAGCGTTTTCATCGTTTACGGCCAATTGGTGTTTATGATGTTCCGCCGACTCGGCTTCGTCGTCCGTATTTTGGAATTGCGTCTCTTCATCCGCATTAGACGAATCGGAAGCTACTATATCCTTAAGCAAAACTATATCGTCTTTTATTCTGTCGCGAAAAGACGCTATAGCCTCCGCCGTTATACGATTTTCGCATAATGCGGAGTATAAATTAATCTTCGCAGCCTCCATTTTTTTAGCGATTGTAACTTCGCCTTCTCTCGACAATAAATTAACGTTTCCCATTTCCTTAAGGTACAGTTTAACTGGATCGTCGTTCTTGGATTCTTCCGAATGAACGTCTATGTCGTCCCTAACTTGTAAGGAATGGTCTTCAACAGAATCGTCTTTTGATTCCAATAAAATAGATTCTTCTTCAATGCTGATTATATTTACTTCATTGTCTGTGAAATACGACATAATAGCCGAAAGTTTATCCGAATCGTATTCGGAATCCGGCAAGGTTTCGTTAATCTCTTCGTGCGTTAAATACCCCTTGCTCTTGCTAAGTTTCATCAAAGCGGAAACATTGGGATCGCTTGCTATAAATTGATCGTCAAATATTTGTTTATCGTATGACTCTTTTGTAATGCTCATGAAATTCTAACTCCTTCTTAAACCCTAGCTAAACGTGTTTTTTCGTTTTATCTATGGAGTCTATTTTTAACGCTTTCAACCTACGCCAGGTTGAAGAATTTAATTCCTCCCCGCAATCTTTCTTCGCCGATAAAATATCTTTAATCTGTTGTTTCTTAGAAAATCCTAGTTCAAAAATGCTTTTCCAAAAATTCAAGACCGCAGAATCGTCCATGTCGTTTAAATTACAACTCCTAGAAGCGATTGAAGATATAAAGGCAATTTCTTTGTCGAGTCCGCATTTGGAGAAGTTAACTTGGTCGTAGACGCCTACGATATAATCCCTTATTTTTCTAAATTCATCTCTAGAAAACTCGACAGACGACAACTTTTCAGCCACATTAACAACCACAGACGGACGCATTATTATTATATATAATAACGTCGCCTCGCGCAATAACGTTTTTCTCCGTTTGTCAACCGAGACGCTTAATCTCACCGCGTTTCTTAACGCGGCGGAGTTATTATTTTTTGTTCGCAAAAGACGATATATTCTATCGTTTATCTCCGCTCTATATAATCTCTTAACATCGGAGTTTTGTATATTGTTGACGCAATCAACGACGCTCCCTTTCCATTCGGCTATTTTTTCCGGAGTTTTGCACTGTAAGGATTCTAATATGCTGCGGAAGCGCTCCCAAATAAAATCTATTAAATACGCTGAGTTAGCTATTAACTCCTCCATAGCCTCCTTTCCTTGGCTATTTAAAAAAGAATCGGGATCGTCGCCGTTCGGTATTAAACAAAATTTCAGACTTTTCCCCGGCTGTATGTATTTCATGGCTAAAACGGCTGCTTTCACCATAGCGTTATACCCCGCTTCGTCCCCGTCTAGACATATAATCGGTTCGTTTGAGTATCTCCAAATCTTTGCCAAGTGCTCCGCTGTTAGAGCCGTCCCCATCGATGCAACCGTCGTGTTAAAGCCGTGTTTATGCATCATGACAACGTCCACATACCCCTCTACTACAATAAATTGATTGTCTTTAGAAACATTCTTAACGGCGATATTATATGCGTATAGAGTTTCTTTTTTTTGAAACAATTCGGTTTCCGGAGAGTTTAGATATTTTGGGACGACATCTTTTTTAACGGCTCTCCCGCCAAATGCGATCGGCCATCCTTTTTTGTTAAAGACGGGGAATATTAGCCGCTCTTTAAAATAACAAATCGTTTTATTATCTCTTTGAAGAAAAAGTCCTGAAGACAAAATATCGGAGACTTCAAATCCAGATTTCTTGAGATAATCCATAAGCGGCTTCCCGTTAAACGGAGCGTATCCTATCGAAAACTTCTCTATCAGCTCCCGATTAATACCGCGACCGACGCAATATTGAATTATATTGTCGTTAAGATTTTCCTTAAAAAACTCTAACGCTTTTTGAAGGATTTTCTGCTGATTTTCAAATTTATTTCCATATTCGGCTTTTTCAGGGAGTTTGACTCCGGCGATTCCCGCCAATAGTTCGACTGCCTGCATAAACTGCAATCCCCTCTTCTCCATTACGTAACTAAATACGTCTCCAGACGCTCCGCATCCAAAGCAGTGATATGCTCCTTTTTCGTCGCTAACAAAAAACGATCCTGTTTTCTCATTGTGAAACGGGCAGTTGCCGACAAACTCCCTCCCCTTCTTCCGCAACGCTACGTCTTGCCCGACTATCCTGGACAATGGAACCTTCTCTCGGATTTGGTTTAATGCGTATTCTAATTTCATCTTGCGTCTAATTTGCTATTTTCCCCATATTTGCTAATATGCGGTTTTCAATGCCTTTTAATTCTATCACAATTACCGCGACGATATTTTTGTCTTTGATTTGTTTGCGATAGACGACTAATTTTGAACAAGGAGAACTAGATATTTAAGGATATCCCGTAAGCGCCGCCAGATAAATTATGCTGCAAAGTTTCTAAGGATTCCCATAAATTAAAGCAACCCTTGTAAACACGACTAATGCCCCTAAAATATTAGGGAATCATCCCTTTTATAGCATCCTAAATATCTTACTTGCAGCTAGGCACATAAATTCCGTCGTCGATTCTCGCGATTGCTTGCTCTATTTTTTTAATAAGTTTCCTCGCCCTATCCTTGGTTCTAAGTTCCAAAGATTGGTTTGCGACGCTGCATGCCAAATCTAACCAGCGACGGTTGCATTTCGGTTGTGTTTCTTGTGTACAACCGCTATTTATATAGAGTGTCGGGAGATTATTCCCATTTTAAATGATTCTTACTTCATTTCACAATAGCAGTTCATTTACAAGAACTCTAGGTTAAAGGCTGATCCAGAAATATACAGTCAAGCTGGCTTGTAAAACGTTACGGTAACGGGCATTCCTTGTTTCAATTCTAGAGAAGGCTCGTCGATTATTATTCGAATCCTATACATTTATCTTGTTCTAAGTTCCGTGGTTTCTAGATTCTTTGGAGTAAATTCTGCTTCCGATGAAATAAAGCCTACGCGCCCCTTAAACTTCTTGTTGGGAAGAGATTCTATATTTACGTTAACCTTATCGCCGTATTTTATTTTCGACAACGTCTGCTCGTCGGCAAAGGTTTTTATTTTAGTCTGCGAATGCGGCATTATTGCGAAAGCCGGAATCCCAGAACTTATCATTTCTCCAGGTTCTATGTTTCTGGTTAAAACTACCCCGTCTACGGGCGATTTCAACTCGGCGTCTTTTAAGTCTATGTTCATAAACTCATATACTGCGGTTAAAGAATTCATTTTCTCCAAAGCGATCTCATATTGCGTTTTAGATTCGTCGTACGCCTTTTCTGAAATCGTTTTCTTTTTAAACAACCCCGCGTCTCTTAAATAATTTTTTTCCGCGTTTTTAAAAGCGGCTCTCGCCTCTTCCATCTGAGCCTTTGCAAATCTTGCTTTTGTTTCAAATACGTCCTTGTCGAGAACGGCGATAACGTCGTCTTTCTTTACATCGTCTCCTTCGTCGACTAAGATTTTCGAGACTCTGCCGGAAACTCTGAACGATAAGTTAACGTCCTGAATCTCAACATTTCCATTCAAAACTATTTCGCCGTTTTTATTGAAACAAACCTTATACAAAATAAACGATGAAACAGCCAATACAACGCATACTATAAACGCTAAGTTTTTCTTGTTTATTTTAAACATAAAAATTGAACCGTAACCAATCAAGCTAAAGTATAAACGACTTCCTAAATTCTGTCACTAGGTATTTAGTGGCGCACCCGATCGGACTTGAACCAACGACCTTCTCCTTCGGAGGGAGACGCTCTATCCAACTGAGCTACGGGTACGCATAATACGATTATAGCGGAAAATTTATTTAACTTGGTTAAATATACAACAACAAACGTTGTTGAACCAAAACTCCAGATTTCGTACAATGACGCTATGGATTATGCGGGCGTAGTTCAATGGTAGAACTCAAGCTTCCCAAGCTTGCAGCGTGGGTCCGATTCCCATCGCCCGCTCCATATTTTTGACAAGCATTTCGGGTTTTAAACAAAGATGCTGAAAACTGAATACAAGAAATATATTCAAAATGCTGCAATTTTAACAATATGCCTAATCTCAAGTTTTTTAAACTATTGCTTAACGCAAACGATATATCCATATTTCCCGTCGATAACCATTATTCCTTTGGTTTTAGCGACAATATATCAATATAAATTTCCCATCTCTTTCATATTAATACTAGGAATAATAGACGATTTATTGTGCAATAGTCCGCTCGGTTTATCAACGTTAGTATATTGCGGCGTTCTTCTTATCTTGCATCGCATAATAAAACATTACAGTTAGATACGATAATCACTGCGTTTCAGCTTCAAAACTATAAGAAGAATCCGCTCGAAACCTGGAGCCAAACAATATTTCTAACGCAAAATCTTTAATACTAAAATTTACTTTCTCCGCTAATATAAAACTCGTGGTTTTAGGGTTTTATTCACATTCAATTCGCAAATAATACTTTTTATTAACTCTTTATTAACCATTTTTACTTAACATAAATTTAACAAGTATTATTTTAATGGAGATTTTATGTTAAAAGCCGAAAAAACCTTAATGCAAATTTCCGCGTGTTTATTTACGCTTAATTCTTTTGCAAATTGTTCGACAATAATAGCTGAAACAGCCGAAGGTTTTAGTAGGGAGGATATAACGTTGTCGGAAAGCCCCCAACCGGTAACTATTAAAATAGAGGACGACGGTCGTTTTAAAACAGGACGTGTTCGAGATTCTAAATCTCTAGGTTCCGGCCTTACTTTAACCCTTGGAAGCAATGAAAGAGCAACAGCGCAAGGAAGATTATTTCTTCACTTTGCAGACCCAGCCGTCGTTGTTCCTAAGAAATTGACGCCGCTTTATGAAACCTTTGCAGATTTTTCCGAAAAGATAGAAAAAAGCGATGATCCAGACATTATGGATATTGTTCTTTTGATAGATGCAAACGGAAAATTTCAAACCCTTACGGTAATGAAATTTCTTGCGATAATCGAGAATATGTTAATGGAGAATGCAAACGAAAGACATCCCGATTCTAACGTAAAATTATTTTCGTGCATCGATACGGCGGTAGGAGCGGGAAGCGGTTCAATCCCAACCGTAATTATATCTCTTGGCGAAAGAACGATAGAAGAATCGATTCCAATTGTTTCGTCAATGACCTCGGAGAATATAATGCCCAAAACTAGATGCGGCTGTTTAGGAGGCGTTAGAAAAGCCGTTAAAGCAGGAATATCCGCTTATACGGATAAGCCCTATGTAATCAGCGAAGATTCGCCTGATTGGGATTCGTTGACATACGACGGTTTCAAATTATCTAAGAGCAGCAGACAAATGAGAAGTCTCTTTGGTTCATATTCAGTAGGGGATTTACGAACCTGTTGCGAAGTAATCTCTCTAGGCCGCAGCGGTAATTTAATAGATTTGGTATCTGGAGCGCTTGTCGCAAGAGACAATGAAACAAAAGCCAGCATAAAAAGAATGGCTGTCGCCGAAGTTTTAGGAACCGCAACCGACATTGTCGCAATAACGGACGCTTTCGGAGTAGAAAGCAAAGTCTTAAAGCATACGAGCGACGCCGTAAATGCATTAGGCAAAATAAAAATAGTTTCAAACAACGCGCAAGAAAAAACAAAAGGCACTCTTACAGAACTCAGAAGCAAATTATTAAACAGAACCGACATAGCAAGAGATTTGCTAATACTGGCAATAACGGCTGGCGCGTATAACGGAGAACTTTTTGTCCCAAACTTTAGCTATAAGATCGTTCAAGCGGAAAACGGCAAAAAGATCGTGAACATGGATTATCGTTTTATGCTGCCCAGCAGCTTATATCGAATGGAAGATTCCGCTAAAATCGAGGCGTTTTCATCGCTTGTTGAAACGGGAATAAGCGATATTTTTAAACGTGAAGGAAGAAGCTCTACCATTACGACGTCCGCTATTCTTTTAGTTGAGTTCTTGGCTAATTGCAATAAGCGAGCGTTAGGGGAATTTCAAAGTCTCAAGCCTATTGAGGCGTTGCAATAGATTATATTTCAGGGAATTATCCTCTAAATATACGGTAATTTATAATGGAATCATATAAAATACCGCAGCGGAATTTGAATGGTTTGCAACTACGTTTTAAAAAGTTAGGGAATCATCCCCCGATATATAGCAGATAAGTAATAATTTATCTAAAGGTATATCTCTAGAGTTTATAAGTATGTTTAAAGAAATCCGTTTTTTTAAATCTTACTTATAAAAGAGCATTAGCGCGTTAGGGAATGATTCTCAAGCATATGAGGGGATAATTTCCTTGTAGCAATAACTCAAAAAAACTGCGCAAAGGAACTACCTAAATGCATCTAGATAGGGGGAATCCCCTATCGCTTTTAGAAGTCTTGTCTATAACTAGCCGTTATAAGTCGTCGCTTAAGAGCGACGGGGATATTTATAAGTCGTTAGAGAATCTAGCAGGCTTTGCCTGTCGCGAGATGATTCCGTTCTCTATGCCCTACGCTTGAGCTTGGACAGAATGCGCTTTCAAAATTGCTTTGCGTAATCTCGCAAACCGTAACCGCCCGCCCTGTTATTCTCACAATATCGTTCTCTAATTTAACTTGAAGAACCCCTGTTCTTTTAGACGCTTGATATGCGTTAAAACTCGTCTTCCCCAATATAGAACGCCAATAACAAGCCAGTCTGCAATGCATCGAACCGCAAACAGGGTCTTCGAATATCCCTACTTTAGGAGCAAAGTATCGCGAAGAAAAATCGAACTCTCCTGTCCCTTTCGCAGTTATGGCTATAGCTCTACAATCTATATTTTTTATCGCCTCAAAATTCGGCGAGGCATTCTCAACATCCTCGGCCGTTTCCAAAACGATAATGTACAACAACTCGTCTTTTACAATTTCTATATAATTTTCAACGCCTATAATGTCTTTCACCGAAAACGGAGCTTTCTTGCAGCTCGAAATAGGCTTGGCGGGAAATGAAATCGTTATGCCGAGGTTCGTTCTTTCAACCGCAATATCGTCGTTCCCATGTTTAAAATTCACTACGTTTCCCGCAACTAGCTCTTTTGAAAACAAGATATGGGCGGCGGCTATTGTCGCATGCCCGCACAACGGAGCCTCGTCTAAAGGAGAGAACCAACGAATTTGAAATTCAGAATCGCCCAATTTTTTCAAAAACGATATTTCCGACCAATTGTAATATCTCGCAATTTTTTGCAACGTTTGATCGTCTGGATAATTGTTTACAATACAAACCCCCGCTGGATTTCCTTTAAACGGAATATCTGTGAAAGCGTCGACTAAAAAAAACATGGGGATTGCGCTTTAACGCCCTAAAAATTTCATTTGCAACCAATCAATCCCAATATATTGCGCGGCAGCCGCTTACAATAACGTTAAGGAATGATTCCGAAAAACATTAACAAAATGAATTACGTCGCATTATTGTTAATAAATTGTATCACATTAAGTTAAAAGTTGATTGAATATTTTCAAACTTCATGGCATACTTTTTAAGTGGGTTGGAGGATTTTCTAAAGGTTTCAAGAAGTGAACGCTCCGTTAAAAGAAACAAAAGATAGCAAAAAAGAACAAGAAAATCCTGCGGTTTCTTCACCTGATAAAGAACCTTCCAATAAAAATTTGTTTAATAAGAATTTAGCGACTAGCTGCATACTATGCGTCTTAATTTCGGCTATAACGTCTTTTGTAGTAATAAAAGTCGGGCTGAATCACCAAGATGAGAAAATGCAGGATATCATAGAAAACTACAATTCTATAGATAGTAAAGTAAAAGCGGCGACCGAATTAATTTCTTCAATTAACGCTACGCTCAACTCTATAAGAGCCGATTTGAAATCTAACAAAGACGATCTGTCATATATGTATACAAGCCTATCTTCTTTACAAAAAGACATGATCGCTATTAAAAAAGAGCTTCATATGACGACTGAAAACTCGGACGATATAATAAAAAAACTTCCATCCGATAAAGCGTCGTTTATTGAATCGTTTGAAAACTTAATTAAAGACGGGGTTCCATTCGACAGTTTTATCGAGTCGAATTCTTCGCAAATAGACATGCAAAAATACGCCTCTAGCAATGAATTAATGGGTTTTGGAAGACAAAAAATAAAATCGATAAACGATCTTGAAAAAGATTTTGCTGCTGTCGGGTTGAAGGTTTTTAATGTAAAAACCTCCGAGTCCTTTTGGGAAAAGCAAAAACGTTTTATAAAGAAAAAATTTTCGGAGATGATAACGATTCGCAATACGTCCGCAAAAGAAGAGAAAATCGACAAAACTCAGGACGATAAGGAATTGTACGAAATCGCAAGCAAACAGTTTTTAGACGGAAAAATAGAAGACTCTCTTGCGGCTTTAGAAAAAATAAAAATAGAAAATGAAGAACTAAGCGTTCTTATCTCCGGAATGAGAAAAAGAGTCGACCTTGACAAAGCCTTTGTTAAATTTAAAAAAGAATTTGTAGAAGTCGAAAGTAAAAGCTAGTTCTTATCTGATTCCCAAAAACTGTCGGCCTCTTTCTAATCAAGAAGGCGAAATCATTTTTCAATATTCTATAAATGGCAGGAGTCTAAAAAATGCAACTAAAAATAGCAAAAGCCGTCGTTAATCAGGATCGATTATAAATAGAACTGGCAAACGAATCCTAGGCTTTACGACGGAATTTCTCAATATGAAACTATTTTTTATATATACTTGTTTCTATATAAAAATTACACATTCACGTCAAACCTGAAGATAAAAGTCGGATTTTCATATTGCGTATAACTTAAGGGAATTACATACAAAGCTAGCCAATACAGTTTTGTTTAGGGGGATCATCCCCTGACATGCGTATTAACTCTAACTGAAAATGCTTACGGTAATTACGACGACAATAAGGTATTGGTTTCTTATATATGGAAACATTTATACTTTTACAATATAGGCTTTTTATATCGTCTACCCATCTTAACAATTCAAAATTTGGGGAATTATATACAAGGCTAGCCGACTAGTATAGAGCTATGGATAAAAAAATACTTGACTAGCCACACGTAAAGAATTATACTCTATATTAAGTATAGATGAAAGATTTTTAGATGCTC
>JAISID010000024.1 GCA_031262205.1 Holosporales bacterium
GTTTTTCTTTAAAAAAAATATTTTGTTGCGGGGGGGGGGGTTTTTTCGGCCACCCCGACCCCGAGTTTAATTGCTGGGTCCAATTAAACCCTGCTACCGCCCCCCCCCTCTCAAAAATGACTTACAAATAGATCGCTTTAAGCATACTTATAAACTTCTTGAAACTATAGTTGTATACTCTTTCAATTTAATATGCCTTCTTAGAATTAACAAGAATATAGCTTTTATAAAGAAAGTTTACTATCTTCTTGAATCGTATTAACTCTAACTGAAAATACTTATATTAATTACGATAACGATAAGGTATTGGTTTCTTATATATGGAAACATTTATACTTTATACAATATAGATGTTTTGTACCGTCTACTCATCTTAACGATTCAAAATTTGGATATTGTTTAAAAAATCAACTAGACTAAATCGTTTACAAATTTTTATATACCTTTATTATAAATTACAGTTATATCGGCTAGTCAAGCGTGTAATTTCCAATGATTATATATGATGATTTCAGTTGGGTTTCTCGCGCAACCGTTATTTATATGGTATCAGGGAATTAATCTAAAATCGCGCCATGTCTTGCCGACGGCGTTTAATATTCAGTTGTAAACGACGATAATAATGTTTTTTAGAAGTTGCTTAGATAGATTAGTCTGTTTACAAGAGAACCGCTGGAATTCCGATACGAGATGGTTCAAAACAGATCCTCAAGCTGTTTTTCAACGTCTGAGACGAGTTTTTGAGTTTTTGCTTCGATCATGATTCTCGTAATCGGTTCGGTTCCAGATTTTCTTATTATAAGACGTCCGTTATTTCCAATGATAGATTTTGCCTTGTTAATGCAAGTCTCAATGTCGTTGTCGTTCATATCGATTCTTTTCCGGGAGCTTTTGCAAACTTGGGGATACGGAACGTAAAGTTTCTTAATCTCGCTTGGTTTCAACTTATTTTTCTGAAGGAAAGCCAAGATTTGAAGAGCGGAAATAATTCCGTCTCCAGTAGGGGAATAATCTATTGGGATTATGTGGCCGGACTTTTCGCCCCCAAGGTTAGATTTAATTTCTAGCATTTTTTGAATTACATGCTTATCCCCTACGTCGGCTCTGACCATTTTCAGTCCTATCGAATTGAGATACTCTTCCAATCCTAAATTAGACATTATAGTAGTAACGACGTTGTCTCCTTTTAGTCTCCCAGAGTTTTTCCAGTCAAGAGCAATCGCGGCAATTAAAAGATCTCCGTCTATAATTTCGCCTTCCTCGTCGACGACGATAAGCCTATCGGCATCCCCGTCGAGGGCTATTCCTATATCCGCTTTGTTTTCTAAAACCGCTTCTTGAAGGCATTGGGGATTTGTCGCTCCACATCCGTCGTTTATATTTAGTCCATTTGGAAAATCGCCTATTTTAATTATGTCGGCTCCAAGTTCCCAAAACACTTGAGGGGCGACTTTATAAGCGGCTCCGTTAGCGGTGTCTACGACTATTTTCATATTGAAAAGATTTAATTTTTTAGGGAATGAGTTTTTAACAAATTCAATATATCTTCCCGCAGCGTCGTCTAGTCTCATCGCTTTCCCCATGAACTCGGTCGATATCAAATTTTGTTTCACGTGGAACATTTCGCTGATTTGAGATTCGTCGCGAAGCGATATCTTAAATCCGTTGCCGTTAAAAAATTTAATTCCATTGTCTTGATATTGATTATGAGAAGCGGAAATTACAACGCCGAGGTCTGCCCTAAGCGATTTGGTCATAAACGCGACCCCTGGCGTTGGAATGGGGCCTAGCAAAAAAACATCGGCTCCCGCCGCTATAAAACCAGAGGTTAACGCAAATTCCAGCATATACCCCGACAGCCTAGTGTCTTTCCCGATAACGACGGTGAATTTATTATTAGTAGGTTTATGGTTAATCGATATGTAATAGTTAACGACGGATACGGCTAGTTTTGAAACGTTTTCCGGGGTTATTAATCCTTCGTTTGCTCGCCCTCTTATTCCGTCTGTTCCAAATATAGAGCCGTTATTATTCATTATTAGAAAACTTTCCTCTCCCTTTTTTATAAAGCAGAAAACAAATATTTAATTATTTTACAAAGACTTTCAACCGTTGCCAATATTTTTAGGTTGAAAACGTTTGTTTTGAGATGCGATTTGTTGTAAGTAATAAGGCGTTATTCTACAAATTCTTCTTCAGATTTTAACGTTTCTTTCTGTCCCTCTGATTTTTTATCCTCCGTTGATTTTGACTCGGAATTTTCTTTTTTAGCGTCGACAGTTTCAGATTTTTTATCTAGAGATATCGATTCAGACGCTTCTTTAGCGTTAAAGGACGTCTTACTTTCAGGCGAGGTTAACGACTCTGATTTTGCTTCCACTGCGTCAATTTTAGCAATTGCGTCCTTTGTCATCGGTTTATCTGATTCAAACATCTTGCTAGGCGTGAAGCCTTGAGTAATCCCCATTGGAGACAAGGTTGGAAGGCGAGTTTCTATAACCTGGCATCCTTTTTCCCCGCACTTATTTAAAACGGCGCTTTTCTTATCGAATATGTAAATGCTATTGTCGTTATTTCCGATTACGTAGTATCTATTGGTATATTCGTTGTATGAAATAAGCAAAACGCAACTAGTGAGGATTGTTAAACTTATTATCAATGTTATTTTTACTCCGCCGAACATTCTTTTTCTCGCTATTAAAATCTTTTTGATATGAAGGCCTAGCTACAGATATACTATTTAATTATTAACGAATCGTTAATTTCTGGAAGGAAATGTTTAAAATTTTTCAAAAAATCGCAGCATTATTGCCTGCTCTTGGCATCGTATGCTCGCTATGTTCGGCCAAACTTACCGATGCCGAACTCCTTTCTAAAGCGAAGAAAATGGAAAAAATAATCCAAGACGGAATGAAAAAAATCAAAGTTCCAGGAGTTGCTTTTTCAGTGTCGAGGAAAGATAAAGTTATTTATTCGGCCGCATTTGGAAAAACTACAATTGACTCCAATTCTCCCAAACCAGTTAGTCCGACTACTCTTTTTCCCGTATCTTCGCTTTCAAAAAACGTTACGGCTATTTTAGTTGGAATACTGGTCGATAAAGGCATTTTATCTTTTGACGATAAGGTCAGAAAATATATTCCAGATTTTTTCGTGGTTGATGAAGAAACGTCGAACAAATTTACGGTTTTGGATTTGATATCGCATAGATCCGGTTTTAAAAGCTGGGCATCAGATTCTTTGCTTTGGGCAGGATATGATAACAAGAAAATCTTAAATGCATTTAAGTATTTAAAACAAAGACCTGGAAATTTTAGGAAACGCTACGGTTATCAGAACGCATTGTTTGGCGTCGTTGGAGAGGCGATTGAAAGAGCGACTGGTGAAAAATATGAAGACGTCGTGCAGAAATACATATTCGACGTAATGGAAATGAAAAACTCAAGCGCTATTAGCATAAAAGCGGAAGCAAGCGCTATGGGGTATTTTAAATATTTGCTTTCTAGGTTCTCGCACGATAGAGAAAAACTAGGCTTCTTTAAAGCCGCGACGAATCTTATTTTATTGCCGTCTAAACATGAATCAAAGAGCGTTGTGACGAATCATGCTAGGTATTTGGAAGATATAATCCCGCTTGAAGAAATCGGATTCTTCCAGAAATTTACAGCGACGTCGGGGATTAGCTTTTCGGCTGAAGATTTTGCAAAATGGCTGGCGATGTTGGCTAATAAAGGAGCATACAACGGGAAAAGAATCGTTTCAGAAAAAACGTTTGGAATACTCGCTTCAAACTTAGCGGAAAAAAATATCAAGGACGAAGACTATACGTTTATTAAATCGCGGTATTCTAGAGATAATGCATTCTACGGCGCTGGAGTATTTAAATTTAAGTATTCCGACAACGGGAAAAATGCGAGGGAAATATTATTTCATATGGGCGGGATTTACGGCTCTTCCGCATTTTTCGCCGTTTCTTTCCAAGACGACGTCGCAGTTGGGGTAATCTCGAATTTAGGCGGCGTTTCAACAACTTTATTCTGCGAATATATGGTGAATCAGTTCTTAGACCTCTGCTTTGGATTTTCAAAAATAGACTGGGTTCAAACCGATATTGATAGAAAGAAGCATTTCAGGGAAGTAAGAGAAGCCTATAATAAGACTCTTTCGGAACAAAATCCGTCGCCTATGGAAAGAACGGAGAAATATACGGGAATTTATACGGACAACGGCATGTATGGCGATATCAAAATCATGGAAAAGAAAGGCGACTTATACGTTTCTAACGGCATAAAAGAAGCTAAGTTAACTCATATAAACGGCGGCATATTTACATTCCCTGGTAAAGATATGATATTTGCAGCAGACGATGAAAACGAATACGCCTCGTTTTTTAAGGACGAATATGGGAACATAGATTCGTTATATTTATCTTGTTTCGATGAAAATAATACGATATTTAAAAAGAAATAATGCGTGAATATTAGCTAATAATTCAATATGGAAGACTATAAATTATCAAGATTAGATAAATATTTAAGAAGAACATATGGAAAGTTTATACCGCAATCCGTAATAGAAAAAGCTATTCGAAATAAAGATATTTTGGTTAACGGTCAGAAGACAAAGTCTTCAAGCATGGTGGCCGAAGGCGATGAAGTTTTCGTGCATCCAACGATTCAAAAAACTTTTGCAAATGTCGGCCGTGAAGAAAAACAGAAGCCTGCGATCGACTATTCAAAATTTGTCGATTGGTTTAAAGGCATGATTATATATGAAGACGATGATTTCATTATAATTAACAAGCCGTCGGGACTTGCCGTACAACTCGGCTCGAAGACGGAGTTGTCAGTCGACGTTATGGCGAAAGCGTATAATGAAGAAGCAAGATTAGTTCATAGATTAGATAAGGAAACAAGCGGAATAACGATTCTTGCCAAAAACATAGAAACCTCAAGGTATATGCTTCGGCTGTTTCAAACCAAAAAAGTTTGTAAGAAATACATCGCCGTAGTTTCAGGAAAACTGCCGTTAATGAAAGGCGTGATAAATAAACCTCTCATTAAGAATAAAGATATGGTGGTAATTGATTTTGAGCATGGGAAGAAGGCGATAACGGAATTTAAGGCAATCAAAGATTGGGGAGGAAATAAAACGGAAATTGAAGTAAAACCGCTTACTGGAAGAAACCATCAGATAAGAGTACATATGGCGTCTATCGGTTGCCCCATAGTCGGGGATAAAAAATACAACGGTTTAAAATTCTATCGCTTGTGTTTACATTCATATGAAGTGTCGTTCGTAACGGCGAAGGGGAAAGGCATTTGCAAAATAGCCCCTATTCCTAATGATTTTTATGTAAAATAGCTTGCTTTTTGAATATGAACATTACGTTATAATTTGAATTAACAAAAATATTTGCGAATAAAAACAGCGATAATGTGTTGTTTTATTGCTTTAAAATGGCTGTATTTGACAGTTATGTTTATTGGTTGTAATTTTCTTTTTTGATTATTTATTGTATAATTAATATAAAGATGTAATGATGTCGGTCTATAAAAAATGGAGAAGTTGCTATAATGAAATTTACGACGAGGTATTTTAAATGAACGGGTTATTTTATTTCTTAATAGGCTTTATATCTCCGTTTATAATCCTAAAAACTGTTGAATACGCAAAAAAAAAAAAAACTTGGGCTAGAGCAGGAGGACGAAGACTCGTTTTAGAGCAAACATAAAATGTCTATTCGCTGCCAAAGCGGTTTTAGTTAATCATGCGTTATTTCAGTAATTACTTTTTCGCTTATAATCGCGTATTTTTCAACATAGTGTTTTACCATAGCAATTTGAGAAGCCAATGCAAGCGTCAGTATAAGGAGAAATACGCCCAACCATTGTTGGAGTCTACTCGGCTCAAATGCTGCTTCGAACCCATCTAGTCCTACGGTAACGCTCAGATAAAGCATTGTTAAAAATAAGAACGCAGTCGTCGTAGTTAATAATATTTTTATCGGCATTCCCCAGCTAATTTTCTCGATTTTAGGCGTCAATTCAATTTTCTTATACTTCTTAAAAAAGACTTTTCCTAAAGAAAATTTCACAGCGAATATATCCCAAACAACTTCCAGAACGCCAAAAACTAAATTGCTATAAGGATAATCAGCCAGTGCCATATCGGCCATTTTATCTATAAATCTTGCCGGAATATTAAAGATTATCTGCCATCCTAAAAACCTGGCGCCGTAATAAACCAGGTATTTCCAATTCTTTAAATTAATCATTTACTTTTATATAACTCCTAAACATCTTTCGCATAAGTTTACAGTTCCATATTTTGTTTCTCTCTGAGATATTTCTTCAGATATTTTCCAGCATCTATCGCATTTTAATCCTCTCGCTTTGCCGACGACTACGCCAATATTATTTTCTTTATTAACAAGCGCGTCGACGGGAAGTTTTGCATTAGTAACCGTCGCTCCCGATACGATCGCAATTTCCGCCCAGTTGATTGTTTCAAGGGCTTTGCTTTTTCCAATATCGTCGGAATACAAATGTATTTCCGCTTCAAGACTAGAGCCTATTGTTTTGGCATTTCTTTTGATTTCTAATGCTTCGGTAATCGTTTTCCTTATTTCCTGAATTGCTTCCCACTTCTGCGAAACATTATCATTTTTCCACTCTTCTTCGACATTCGGAAATAGTTCCATGTGTATGCTTGTGTGTTTGGAATTTAACGGATACGTTTGCCATGCTTCTTCCGCCGTGAACGACAAAGCAGGAGCGAGCCAATGAGATATGCATAGGAAGATTTCGTTCATAACGGTAAGACAAGACAGCCTTTTAACGTCGTCTTTCCCGTCGCAATATACCGAATCTTTCCTAACGTCAAAATAGAACGCCGATAACTCGTTCGCACAAAATGCGTGAAGCTCCGAATAGAATCCTTGGAAATCATACTTTTTTATAGATTCGCGTAAGAGTTTATCAAGAACGAATAGTTTCGAAAGAATGAATTTCTCAAGCTCCGGCAGAGCGGAATATTGAACCTTTTTGGCAGGTTCATAATCCGAGATTACCCCGAGAAGGTATCTCAAGGTGTTTCTGAACCTTCTATAGACGTCTTGCTGTTGTTTTAAAATTTCGTCGCCGATTCTTAAATCTTGCGAATAGTCGGAATTTAAACACCATAGCCTTAAAATGTCGGCTCCAAATTTTGAGGTTACGTCTTCGGGAGAAATGACGTTTCCAAGGGACTTAGACATCTTTTTCCCATCTTTATCCAGAACAAAACCGTTAGTCGCTACCTGTTTGTACGGAGCTTTCCCCGTGACGCACACCGATTCGACGAGCGAAGATTGAAACCACCCTCTGTGTTGATCCGAGCCTTCGAAATACAAATCCGCCGGCCATCTTAAATCGGCTCTTTTTTCAAGAGTATAATGATGAGAACAAGCGCTATCGAACCAGACTTCGAGAGTATCTTGAACCTGTTCGAAATCCTCCGCATTATATTTCTCTCCAAGGAAGAAAGAGGCTGGTTTCGTTCTCCACGCTTCTATTCCCTCTTGCCTGAAAGTTTCGGTTATTCTGTTAAACACTTCGTCGTCCTTTAAAACTTCGCCGGTTTTTTTGTTTATAAAGCAAGCGATTGGAACGCCCCAAAGCCTTTGCCTTGAGATACACCAATCCGGACGATTTTCGACCATGGAACGTATCCGATTAACGTATTGATGGGGAAACCATGTTGTTTTATCTATTTCTTCTAACAACTGCTTCCGTATTTTATCAATGGATATAAACCACTGCGTTGTCGTTCTGAAAATAAGCGGAGCTTTCGAACGCCAGGAGTGAGGATAACTGTGAGTTATTTTTCCCGCATGCATAAGATTGCCAGCTTTCTGCAACTCTTCTATGATTTTAGGATTAACTTTAAAAACATGCTCTCCTTGAAAATATGGCAATGCATCTGAAAGAGTTCCATCGTCGTTGACGGCGTCTTCTATTGGAAGCCCATATTTTTCGCCTAGTTTAAAGTCGTCTACGCCGTGCGCTGGGGCTGTGTGGACAAGGCCGGTACCCGTGTCTTTAGTAACATGACTTGCTGGCAGTAATGGAACCTCGTGCGAAAATCCAAGGTTTTTTAGCGGATGCTCGCACGCGCTTCCTTCAAGCTCAGAACCGTTTATGATCTCTAAAACCTTGTATTCGTCAATCTTCGCTTCTTTTGCAAATTGGTCGACTAGTTCTGCGACGACAACGTATTTTTCATTTTTTATTTGTACGATTGCATAGTTAAATTCTGCGGAGTACGCTATCGCTCGGCTGCCCGGAATCGTCCACGGCGTCGTTGTCCAAATAACGGCGAAGGCTCCGTCTAACTTTGGATTTTTTGTTTTAACAATTGGATACCGAACGAAAATCGCATCGCTGGTTTTATCGTGATATTCAAGCTCGGCTTCCGCTAACGCGGTCTTTTCCACGACAGACCACATTATCGGTTTTTTGTCTCGATAGACTAATCCCTTCTTTAGAATTTCAAAAAACTTCTCGCAAATCGTCGCTTCCGATTCCTTATGCATCGTACAATAAGGATTGTCGTAGTCAAAAATTATTCCTAGTTTTCTAAAGCCTTCTTTTTGAATATCCATCCATTTTGCCGCAAACTCCCTGCATTTTGCGAGAAACTCAGCAACTGGAACTTCATTTCTTTTCTTTCCCTGTTTTAAATAAGATTCCTCGATTTTCCACTCGATCGGAAGACCATGGCAATCCCATCCTATAATGAGCGGAGCGTCGTATCCAAGCATTTGATACGCCTTATTAACTGCGTCTTTTAAGATTCCGATTAAAGCGTGGCCTGTGTGAATCGGCCCGTTCGCATATGGAGGTCCGAAATGTACGATAAATTTTTCCCTCCCTTCCGACGCCTCTCGTAGTTTATTAAAAAGGTTCGAGCTTTTCCATTCATCCGCTATAAACGGTTCTTTTTTTGTTAAATCTCCACGCATCGGGAAATCTGTTTTGGGCAGAAAAACAGTATCTTTTAGTTGTTCGTTCATAGTGATTACTCCTCCGACGATTTCCCGAGAATATGAACGTGCATATGCATGACTTCCTGTCCTTTTTCTCCATCGAGAGTAAATTTCCCAGCGTTTGATAATATTTTAAAACCGTTTGCTTCGAGCTTCATCAACTTGACGATTTTTGCGATTCCTCGGTTAAAATCAATAATTTCTTCGTCGCTTGCATTCGAGGCAAAATCGTTGTAATCCACATAGTTTCCTTTAGGAATTATCAATACGTGAACGGGGGCTTTAGGAGTAATGTCGTTAAATGCGAGATAATGTTTTCCTTCCGAAACTATATTCGTTTTAATTTCTTTATTTATTATTTTATAAAATGGATTATTTTTATCATATTGCATAAGTTTTCTCTCCTAAAGTTTTGGTTTAAAATAGTTGTATACCGTAATTAATCATACATCATAGACGCATCATGCCATTATAGTATAAGGCGAACATTTGCGATTGATAAAGAAAAAAGGACTGTCATTAACATGCATATGGATACGCGCGCTTACAAATAAATTACTGCGACGGAATTAAAATCCTTCTAGTCTTAATAAGAATAAGAGTCGTATCCCAAAATTATTGTCGCATATTAAAATGAGTAAGTCGCATTTCTAAAAATGCGTTTTCTGAAAAAAAACGACTATGAGAGTCACCTGATTTTTAACGTGGCGAGAGCTAATATTCCGCAAACGATTGAAATTATCCAAAATCGAAACACTACGGTTGCTTCAGCCCAACCTTTCTTTTCAAAATGGTGATGAAGCGGAGCCATGAGGAATATTCTTTTTCCAGTGATTTTAAAATATACCACCTGCATTATGACGGAGATTGTTTCTAATACGAATAATCCGCCGACTATTGGAAATATCATTTCCTGTTTAGTCAATATAGCGACGAATCCTAAGATACTGCCGATAGCGACGGAACCTGTGTCTCCCATAAAGATTTTCGCCGGCGGAGCGTTAAACCACATAAATCCTAGGCTGGCTCCAACCAAGGAACTTAAAAACACGCAAACCTCCGACATACCAGGAATATACTGTATTTTTAGATAGTTAGCGAAGACGCTGTTTCCAACTAGGTAGCTTATAATTGCAAAACAAATGGTCGACATAATAACAGGCCCCATCGCTAAGCCGTCGAGACCGTCTGTTAAATTGACGGCATTCGAGCTGCCGACTATGACGAACACAGCCCAAATTACAAAAAAATAACCCAGCTCTATATGGAAGTTTTTAAATATTGGAAAGAATATGCTTGTCGCTCCGTCAAAATTTTGGCAAGAGGACAAAAGAAAATAACATACGGCGGCTACGATTGCTTGTAATAGAAATTTCTTTTTCCCAGAAATGCCGTGGTAATCAAATTTTTTTATTTTACGATAATCGTCAATTGCTCCTATTGCTCCAAATCCCAAAATCACGAGCAGACACAGCCAGATGTTTATGTTAGACATGTCCGCGAAAAGTAAGGTTCCAACGACGACTGATAAAATAATCATTACGCCGCCCATCGTCGGAGTGCCTTGTTTTGACTGTATATGAGACGCGGGACCGTCATCCCTTATCGGCTGTCCGTTTTTTTGTTGTTTTTTGCAAAACCTTATGAATCTGGCTCCGATAAATAAAACCAATATAAATGAAATGAAAAACGCGCATATAGAGCGAAACGTAATGTATTTTAAAATATTTAAAATCGAATGATTTACGCCGAAGGTTTTATAGATTAAATTGTAGAACACCGTATGTAATTTATTATTTTGTCAAGTTCCATACTCCTGGAACCTTTCAATAGAACAACGCTATCATTTTGAACGTTTTCTAGTATTTTTTCTATAACAAAATCGTCTAATTTTTCAAAGCATTGAACTTTCATTATTTCCCAAAGGTTTTTGTCGCCTACAAAAAATACGCGTTCAATTTTCATAGAATGTAATTTTTTGGCGATCGACTCGTGGTAATATTCTTCTTTTTCTCCAAGTTCTTTCATTTGGCCGATCACGGCTATTTTTGATTTTGCGGATATTTTATTTAAAACGTCGAGAGACGCGGCGAGAGACGTTGGACTGGCATTATATGAATCGTCGATTAACCTAAAGGTTTTGCCCTTAAACGTATATTCGCCGATTTTACCTCTTCCGCTAAGCGGTTCCAGATTTTTAAAGTATTCTAGGAAATCGGATGCGTTTAATTTCATCGAGTAAAGAACGGCTAAAACGCATGCGCTAATATAAGCGAAATGTCGTCCCTTAGCGTTTAGTTGATAATCAAAGACGCCGAGAGGGGTTCTTACTTTTACGTCTTCTTTTACGCTTTCGTCGCGCGATATTATAGAAAAGTCGCAATTTTCGTTAAATCCGACGGATACGAGATTCAACTTTTTTGTTTTAGCCTTACGGACGATGTTTGGGGCAAATTCTGAATCGCCGTTATAAATAAGGTTTCCTCCTTGTTTCACGCCGTCGATTATAGATATCTTTTCCTTTGCCAAATCCGCAACGTTTTTAAACCGCCCAATGTGAGATTCGTATATGTTGGTTATAACGCCTATGTTTGGGTTTAAATAGTTGGATAGTTCCGTAATCTCGCCCGGGTTGTTCGAGCCTATTTCAAATATTCCAAAATCGGTGTTTTTTTCAAGCATAGATAAACAAATTGGAAGCCCGTACATGGTGTTGTAATTCTTTATGCTGGAAACGACTGCGAATCTATGATTTAAGATAGAACTAAGCCAGGTTCTTGTAGTTGTTTTTCCAATGCTGCCAGTTATTCCGACTACGGCTTTAAGGTCGACGCTGTCTTTTATATATTTCCCTATTAGTCGCAATGCGGCGACTGAGTCTTTGACTGCGATCGTTTTGTTGGGAATTGTATGCTCGGGAGAATCGATTATTGCTAAAACCGCTCCGTTTTTTATCGCCTCCTTAGCAAACTTATTACCGTCTTTGATAGCTATAAATAACTCGCCGCCTTTAACGTCTCTTGAATCTATCGATATTCTATTAGCCTCAAACTCTGGACAATCTTTTAATTTTAAGGCTTGTTCTAAAATGCGGTTTGTTATTCTCAATGTCTTTTCAAACTTCTATTTTCCGAGATTTAATTATATCCTCAAAATGTTAAGGAAGAACGTTTTTAAACAATTGAACCTAACAGGATATAAAAAGACTGTCGTGAAAACTAAAAGGAGAAAAATATGCAAACAAGTAAACTGATTATTTGCAATTGGAAAATGAATGGGAATATCGCTCTTGTCGACGCTTTCCTCAATTTTTTTAACGACGGCTCTTTTGGCAACGGAAACTTGGTAATGGGCTTTCCAGACATTTTTTTAGCGTACGCTCGTTCGCGCAGTAAAAACGTAAAACTGGCGGCTCAGGATTGTTCGGTCTATAGCGATTTTGGGGCGTATACTGGGGAAACGTCCGCGAAAATGCTGAATGAAATCGGCGTTGAATATATAATTATAGGTCATAGCGAAAGACGAATTGCGAAATCTGATTCTTCCCAAACCGTATATGAAAAGTTAAAGAATGTCGTTCAAAATAATATGACGGCAATTTTGTGCGTAGACGAGCATTACGAACGATTGCTCGACGAGAAGACGATCGAACTATTGAAAAGCAATCCAGATAAAATTATCTTAGCGTACGAACCGCTTGCGTCTATAGGCACCGGAGTTACGCCCGCAATCAGCGAGATTCAAAAAGCAATAGACGATATAAGGGGGAAATACTTTAACCTAAAAGCTATCTACGGAGGAAGCGTTAACTCTAAAAATGCAGGGGAAATATTAGGCGTAAACGAACTTTACGGCGTCTTGATCGGCGGAGCCAGCTTAAAACTAGACGAAATGAAAAAGATAATAATCCAGGCGCGAGGAATGCTTTGTTCGAACAACTAGGAAATCGCCTCTCAATATCCTGGTATTTTATCGGCAAATAACTAATTCCTATTAGCGACAACTTACTCTCTATTATATAACCGATCCTTAAAATCTTAATAAACCTTTAGATACAATTTATTCGTTAATCAAGAGAAAATTCAATGAAGTTACAATTCGCGATATAGCGTTTTATTAGTCGAGGCCATTCTATAATGCAAATTGAATTATTCGCGGCTTCTATTAACCCCAGCTCAAAAATCTCCGCCTCCTTTTCGAGCCTATACAAATCGGCGTGCCACACCGCTCCTTTTGTCGTTTCGTATATTTGAACGATATTAAAAGTAGGACTGGTTACTTTTTGATTTTTATCAATCATGATCTTTTCAATAAAAAACTTCGCGAATGCAGTTTTACCAGAACCGAGGGCGCCAGTAAGCAATATAGAAAACGGAGCGGCGACGTTAACGGCGTAATCCTCCGCTATTTGTTTTAATTCGTTAAGAGAGTATTTAAATTTCACTAGTTCCTTTTTGCTCACAAACCGACAAACTTCACTATCGCCAGGACGTAAGACGCGAGCAAGAAACTATCGAGCCTGTCGCAAAGACCGCCGTGTCCCGGAATTATATTGCCGCTGTCTTTAACGCCTAATATTCTTTTTACCTTAGATTCAAGAAGATCTCCAAAAATAGACGCGAGAACAAGAACCGCAGATAAGATAATTTCGCGGAAATTTATCGCTTCTTTGCCAAAGACTCGCATATAGAAGTAAGATGCGACGAACGCAAAAACAAACCCGACAATAACTCCGGACCACGTTTTATTAGGGCTAATTTTAGGGGCTAGTTTAGCGCCCTTTAACAACTTCCCCCCGAAATACGCAAAAACGTCGCATGACCACACAATCGTAAAAATATAGAATAACGTCGCGGAATTAACGCGTTCCCTATCGGCGCATATCCAAAACAACATTGGAATTAGAATATAAACGTTGCCTAAAACATACAATAACGATTTTTTATTGCGATTCATTACGAACCACTCGTATAACATTGCGACAAGGAAAATCGCCGACAATAATTGAAAGTATACGCCGCCGGCCATAATCGCCCCTAAGATTGCCCCGCCGAACAAGACGGAGCCTATAATTCTTAATTTCAAACTATCCGCCATATGTTCTCTTCCGTTTCGAAAATTCACAAATAGCCTTCTCTAATTCTTCCCTATTGAAATCCGGCCATAATAACTCTGAAAAATAAAACTCGCTATAAGACGCTTGCCACAACAAAAAATTACTTAGGCGTTTTTTATCGCTTGTTCTTATTATCAGCTGAGGATCGGGAACGCCGCTAGTATCAAGATTGTCCGATATATTTTCTTCGCTGAACTCTATCCCCGATTCGGCCATCTTTTTTACCGTCCTAACTATTTCGTCGCGACCGCCGTAACTTATCGCTATTTGAACGATAATTTCATCGTTATCTTTCGTTTCTTCCTCATACTTTTTTATAAGACTCTGAAACCTAGAACTTAGTTTCGACTTATCCCCTATAACCTTAAATTTCGCCCCCGTATTCAAAACTTTTCGGATAAACTCGTCGTTCTTAAAAAACCTTATTACTAAATCCATGAACTCGGAGACCCACTTTTGCGGCCTTCTCCAATTCTCGGAGGAAAACGCGTAAAACGTCGCGTATTTTATCCCCAATTCCTTAGCTGAAATTATAGTATTCGCCATGGTTTCCATGCCTTTACGATATCCCTCCATCGCGGGTTTTTTATTAACCGAGGCCCACGTGGAGTTTCCATCCATTATAAAGGCTATATGATTCAGTCCTTCCATCCGGCTTTCAAAATCTTTTATTACCGCGTTTACAAAGCATAACCCAATATTTGTAAATTTGTAAACAACCTCGCGTCTAAATCTAGATAAATCTGATATACTGTTTACAAAAGAAATTAATGCGTATTATTAGAGTCGCGGTTTTAAACCGACTGTTTTAGCATAGTAATGAATTAACCAAGGAGCTTTTGGATGTTAGCAAAAAAAGACGAATTATTGATTTTACCCCTAGGAGGGCTTGAGCAAATCGGCGCTAATTGCGCCATGATCGGAAACGACAAAGACTGGATAATAATAGATTTAGGAATAGCTTTTTACGATAAACTCGGCATTGAAGTTTTAACGCCGGACATCTCGTTTCCCATTAGCGTGAAAGACCATATTAAAGGCATTTTCGTTACTCACGCTCACGAAGACCACATGGGGGCGATTCCTTATTTATGGCCGCGACTACAATGCCCTATATATTTAACCGAGTTTCCAGGCGCGATTTTAAAAAGAAAATTTGATGAATTTCCCTGGAAAGACGAAGTTAAGATTAATATCGTTCAACCTAGAAACCGATTCAAAGTCGGAAGCTTCGAGATAGAATTTGTATCGCTAGCTCACTCGGTTCTCGGCTCTTGCGGGATTTATATTAAAACAAAAGCCGGAACTTTGTTCCACACTGGCGATTGGAAAATCGACGAAGCCCCGCTTCTTGGCGATGAAAGCGATGAAGAAAGGCTCGCGCAAATAGGAAAGGAAGGCGTCGACTGCTTGCTTTGCGATTCGACCAATATTCTAGAAGACGGAAAGGACGGGTTTGAAACCGACGTCAGAGAGGCGTTAGTGCGAATCGTTTCGCAACACAAAAACAAGAGAGTCACCGTAACCTGTTTTGCCTCAAATATCGCAAGATTGGAGACCGTACTACACGTCGCCAAAAAGACCGGGCGAAAAGCGACTATTATCGGACGATCTATGCATAGGATGATAAACGCCGTATCCGAAACGTCTTATTGTTCCAACGAATTTAAGAACAATATTAGCGCAATAGCAACGGAGGAAGAAGCCGCCAGCATGCCTCCTGAAAAAGTTCTCTTAATCTGTACTGGTTCGCAAGGCGAAACAAGGTCTGCCCTTTACAGACTCGCAAGAGGAGAAAATAGAGTAATTAAAATGGGGAAACAAGACGTCGTTTTATTCTCGTCAAAGGTAATCCCTGGGAACGAACTCGATATAAGAGAACTCCAGAACATGCTGATAAGAAAAGAAGTCGAGATCGTAACCACAGACACCGAAGACGACATACATGTTTCCGGCCACCCCACCAAGGCGTCGTTGGCAAAAATGTATAAGTGGCTAAAACCGAAGTCATTTATTCCCGTTCACGGCGACGCGAGAATGTTGTATGCTCACAAAAAATTCGCGGAGGATAACGGAATATCGGAAACGCTATTGGCGGAATCTGGCGATATCGTTAAATGCAACGACGGGAAATTACAGAAAATTGAGCATAGAGACATAATATTCAATGCGATCGACGGCGTTGATTTAATTCCGTTAAATTCCAAAATCCTCCGAGAAAGAAACATAATGTCTTGCAATGGATACGTCTGCGTAAGCCTTGTTCTATCGCCTAACGGAGATATTCTTTATCGCCCCATTACGTCGGTTCATGGAATATATATCGATAACGAGAATTACAAAAACCTTGAGAAGCTAATAAGCAAAATTCTAAAAACTGAAATTGCAAAAAGAACGTCCAAAATCGACACGCTAAAGAGCGAATGCGAAGCCTCTATCAAGAAATTGTTTTTTAAGAACTTCGATAAAAAACCGATAGTTACGGTTCATATTCATAAAAAATAAAACCGATGCGCGGCGACAGTCTTAAAGCATGATATCAATAGCAGGAGATTGGCGTAAGCAAACTATCTTTGCGACGATCTTATAAGCGCGGTTTTATAACTGGTATTGAAGACGCAAACCTTCCCCAATAATATTTTTCTTTTGGAACAAGAGAAACTGAGACCGATTTATAAAGCGACTTGTCAAGGGCGTAAGAGCGAAGCGTCCTTTGACAAGCTACGCGTAATAAATCGGTATAATCGCGGGAGCCAAAAGATAAATATTATATTAGAGAGAGCGGCGGCTTGTTCGGCTTCGCCGAACCCGAGCTTCGCAGCTCGGCCGCAGTTAACACTGCGGAAGCCGACGCAACATTCCGTAAAGCAGCTTCAAAGCATGGGCGTTCAACCCGATATTCTTTTGTGCCGAAGCGAAATCAACGTACCCGAAGAGATAAAGTCTAAAATATCAATGTTCTG
>JAISID010000027.1 GCA_031262205.1 Holosporales bacterium
GATATGTCCAAAAAAATTTTTTGACAGTTAAGGAAGCGGTGTTTTACTCTAAAAATAGAAGCGATAATCTTTTGAAGTTGGCAAAGGATTATCCCTCGAAACGCATCTTTCGCAATAAACCCCGCTTGCGCGGAAACGGAAACTTTTAGCGATTAAATATAAAATGCATTAACGATAATTTTAATGGTTTGTAAAATTAACGCGCTTTATAAACAACTGTAATCTGAAGTTAATAAAAGGGAATAATTATTTTGTTGATATTTTGTTAACTAAATAGTTTAAAATTATTGTAGGGAGATGTTAAAATGGGAGAAGAGTATGGTATATAATGCTTTGGATATATCAAAACATATACTTGAATATGTCTATAATAATTATCCCGATAATCAGAACGATGTGACGAATCTAAAAATGCAAAAACTGTTGTATTACGCTCAGGCTTTGTATTTGGTCGACTATAATAAAAAACCTTTATTTGAAGATGAAATCCAAGCGTGGAAATGGGGGCCTGTCGTCCCTAGCGCTTACGAAGCGTATAGCGAGTATGGAAATAAAGTAATCTTTCTAGATAAAGAAAAATTGGAAGATAAAAAACAACTAGACATAGAAAGTAAAGAATATTTAGAAAGTTTTATCCCAGAATTTATGGAATATTTAGCTCATTGTCTTGTAAATATGTCGCATATAGATTCTCCCTGGCGCGAAGCGTGGAATCAGGGATGGGGTTACGGCGCTATTATTCCAAAAGATTCAATGTATGATTTTTATAAAGAAAAAGAAAATGGAGAGGACGAGATACTTGCTAAAATAGCCGACAATATAGACGACGGTCGAAACGTAAAAAGACTTACATCTGAAAAATTCTGGGAAAGAGCATTGGGGAATAACTAAAAATAGCAATGAATCTTAATTATGAAATCGTATTTCTTGAAACTGTTTTAACGGATAAAGATTTTTAAAAATTCCAGAAAATATAAAAACTAAGATTAAACATAAAATCGACGAGCAACTTTCTTGTAATCCTAAAAATAATTCCGATCCTATTAAATGTTCTAAGAAAGGAATACGGAGGATTCATGTTTTGGATTATTACAGAGTAATTTTCACAATTGACGACGGTAATAGGCAAATAACAGTCGGAAAAATTTGTCATAAAAATAGTTTAAAGAATTATGATAGGTACTAATTAATGTTTACAAAATATCTATACTTACTCCAACGACTCAAAATGTTTCACGTGAAACATTTTCAAATTTTGAAAATTATTCTCTGATGATTAGCAATAATAAAGCATGATTTAGTAGTGATATGTGGATTTTATGATTTATTAATTTAAGTATCCTATATATTGCCATATAATTTTAGCAATATATTTAGAATACATCATGAATATGATCCTCCATCTAGCGGCGTATTCCATTAATTCGTAGCCGCAAAAGCGCTCCTTCCCAGAATGAGGTAAGTAAGCGACGTTAAAGACGTAAACCGTTCCCCAAATAATATTTATCTTTTGGAACGAGAGAAACGAGACCGATTTATAAAGCGACTTGTCAAGGGCAATAGAGCAAGCAAAGCGAGGCGTCCCTTGACAAGTTACGCGCGATAAATCGGTATAATCGAGTGAGCCAAAAGATAAATATTTTAGAAAGAAATTAGCCTCCGATTAGTTATAAATCTAATTTTCAACTTCAAGGTATAATCCCCTCATTTTTAATCGTACTTCAAAGTTACGATCGCAAATCAGGGAATGATCCTCAACTTTTTTAATTCTTTGATATATCCCTAATTATTACTCTCCCGTTCGTCGTCTCTTTTAGTTATTTGATCGAGTAATTTTTGATTAATTTTTATATTAGCCTTGTGTTTAAACGCCATGATTATAAGCGGAGGAACGTCGTTTGCAACGCCTAAGTCAAGGTATCGATCTATAACTTCCTTAAATTCAGGAGCGACTTTTTGCGTTTTCTCAATATTCTCAATAGAAACCAAAATATATTCCTCTTCAGAAACCTTGTAATAATTCGCCTCGCCTTTTTTTAATGTTGAAACAATATCTAGAACAAGGTTTATATTCGGGATTTCCTTCAACATTTCGTCGACGTCTTTATAATGATGTTTTTCATTCATGATTAAATCTTTTTTAGAGAATCTAAACCTTTTGACTCCAGCCATTTTAGAAACTTCTTTCGAAGCCTCGACGTTTTTCGAAACTATTTCATTAATCCTCTGAGAGGCGACTTTTCCTTTTTGCTCAAAAATAAAATCTTTTTTAACTTGAGCGGCAACTTTTTCAAATTCTGGAACTGCGGCCGTCTCAACCTTCCTTACAAACGCGACATATGAAATCGTATCGGAGGCTCGCGAGGCGATAGTCGAGCTGGCTTGAAGCTCTTCCGTCGAAAATATAGTTTCCTTAACTTCTTCTCTCGTATCTTCGTCTGGAATCAGTTTTTCAAGCTCGCTGTTATTTGCAGATTTCGCAAAGTTTTTAATCTCGACGATCTCCATGCCTGTCTCTTTCGCTATTTCTTCAATTGATTTTCCCGCTCCGAAGCCGTCGTCTATCTTATCCCTCGTCTCCTTGGTTTTTGAATAGAACTCTGGAGAATTTAACTTTTCGCTTTGCAGTTCGCGTTTAATCTCCTCTTTTACTTCCGCTTCGGATTTCCGCTTGCCTTTTTCCACGGCGGTAAGTCTATATACATAATAAAAGTCGCCTACTTTATATACTCGCGACGTTTTGTTCAATTTTAAATTAAACAATTCTCTTCCAATGTTCTCTGAAAAATCAGACGTCTCGCAATTATTTATCGCCTCGACGCGAGCCGCAAACTTAACGGATATCGTTTTAGTCTTAGCTCCTTTGTTCAGCATCTGCCAGGCCTTATTTGCGTCTTCGCCGCTTTCAAATGAAAATCTTTCAAAGTTCCGCTTTTCTTTTGGAGCATAGGAATCTTTTATTTCCTCGTAATGCCTGTTAAGCTCGTCTTCGTCAATCGAAACGCTTTCGGCTAATTTCCCATAATCAATAACCAATATCGCGACGTCCCTTATTTCCGGCTTCTTATACTTATCGGGACTATTTGAGTAAAATTGCCTTAAAGCATCGTCTGTGGGAACTTCGGTATTCTTCATCGAATCGACTTTGAGTCTTGCGACAAGAACCGTATTTTTTGCCTCGAATTCTTTACAAATAATTTCCTTAACAAACTCCGGGAATTTATATCCTGCGGCAATAGGATGAATTAATTGCGTCCTGGCTATGCTTTCGCGAATTTGCGTTAAAAACCTGGCTTCGCTTATGCCGGCTCTTCTCATGGCCGTTTCGTAAATCCTAGCGTCGAACGAACCCCTATTTTGAAACTCCGGAAGCGAATGAACGATTCTAATCAAACTTTTTTGAGGAACGACGATATTAAGTTTCTCCAATGCTTGAGACAAAACCGAGTCTTGAATCAATCTATCGGACACAATTTCCTTTACGTTAATCTTAGCCATCTCGTCGTCGGTTAATGGCCTAGATCCGCCGTTTTTTATTCTCTGTTTCTCGCGACTGTATTCCGCTAGAAACTGCTCCGTAGTAATTTTTGAGCTATCAACTTTAAAAACCGCCTTCGACGAAGAATAATTTCTAACAATGTCGGTTATCCCCCAAAGACAAAAACTAAGAATTATAGCCCCAAACAAAATTTTTATGATAAAGCTATGCGAAGCGTTACGAAAACTATTTAGAATCATATATAAAAGGGAATACAATGAGAAAATTAATATAATTAATAGTACCCTACGTCGGTCAAAACCTCAACTTTTAGTTAACGGCATTAGGCTGTCGACATAAACTTAGCTTTTGTCAACTTTATATTTAAGTTGATTTTGTCATAAGAAATTGTTAGAATTGTAGTAAATATAGGAAATCGTTTGCTTCGACTATTTATCTCGAACTAAAGATTACTTTTAAACTAGAGCAAATATTTTACGAGCAAGCCTTTATCATAAAAAATCTATTTGAATTTATTAGGAAATGCCGAACAACATAAAGAATTTAGCTATTATAGCTCACGTCGATCATGGGAAAACAACGTTAGTCGACGCTTTGTTTAAACAAAGCGGATTATTTAGAGATAATCAACAAATTGAAACATGCGCGATGGATTATAACGATCTAGAACGCGAAAGAGGAATTACAATCCTTGCAAAGTGCACTAGCTTTAAATGGAAAGGAACGAAACTAAACATAGTGGACACCCCAGGCCACGCCGATTTTGGAGGAGAGGTCGAGCGTATATTAAGCATGGTGGACGGAGCGTTGGTTTTGGTCGACGCCAGCGAAGGGCCTATGCCCCAAACTAAGTTTGTTTTATCAAAAGCCCTCGCTCTTAATATCACGCCGATAGTCGTCGTCAATAAAATAGACAAATCGGACACGAGAGTTTCGGAAGTTTTAAACGAAGTATTCGACCTATTCATTACTCTAGGAGCAAACGACGCTCAATTGGATTTCCCAATAATATACGCTTCGGGAAGAAACGGCTGGGCTGTCAAAAATCTCGAAAACGACGAAAGAAAAGACATGACTCCATTGCTGGAAACGATTCTAGAACACGTCCCCGACGCTTCGATAATTGAAAACGAACCGTTCAAAATGCTAATCACAATGTTGGAATACGACCACTACTTGGGAAGGATTCTAACGGGGAAAATTTTAAGCGGAACGGCTAAGATAAACGACTCCGTTCATACCTTACGCCTCGGCGGCAATTCTGAAATTGAAAAATCTAGATTGACTAAATTATTAACTTTCGAAGGTTTAAAGAGAATCCCCGTAGAGACTGCGGTCGCCGGAGATATCGTCGCGATTGCAGGCCTTGAAAAAGCTACTGTCGCCGACACTATAGCCGCTATTGAAGTTACGGAACCGTTGCATGCGATCCCTATAGACCCGCCGACCATATCCATAACGTTCTCGGTCAACGACTCTCCGTTGGCGGGAAAAGAGGGGAAAAACTTAACCTCGAGAGTAATAGGCGAAAGATTATTTAAAGAAGCAGAAGGCAACGTTTCAATAACGGTTAAACGATCGCCTCAGGAAGAATCTTACGAGGTTTCAGGAAGAGGAGAACTACAGCTCGGAATTTTAATCGAAACGATGAGAAGAGAAGGATTCGAACTGTCCATCGGAAGGCCTAGAGTTTTATTTCACACCGATCCTAATACTGGAGAAAAGCTCGAGCCTATCGAGGAATTATACGTCGATCTAGACGACGAATTTACAGGAACGGTTATAGACAAATTAATCCAAAGAAAAGGCGAAATGGTAGACATGAGGCCTTCAGGAGGAGGAAAAACGAGAATAAAATTCCTAATCCCCACAAGAGGCCTCATAGGATATTACGGCGAATTTCTAACGGATACTAGAGGCTCTGGGATTATGAACAGATCGTTCCATTCCTACGCGCCATACAAAGGAACAATCGAGGAGAGAAGCAGAGGGGTTCTCGTCTCAATAGAAAACGGGAAAGCGGTTCCATACGCTCTATTTTTCTTAAAAGAAAGAGGGACTCTATTTGTAAACCCAGGAGACCCCGTGTACGACGGCATGATAATTGGAGAGCATAGCCGAGAAAACGAACTAGAAGTTAATCCGACTAAAGAAAAGCAATTGTCAAATTGCAGAGCCGCAGGAAAAGACGAAAACATAAAACTTCCAAACCCAAGGCAAATGTCCTTGGAACAAGCAATCGCCTATATTAAAAACGACGAAATAGTTGAAGTTACGCCAAAATCTATAAGACTTAGAAAAAAATATCTCGACCAAACAACTAGAAAGAAAATGAGCAGAGCGCAGGAAAAACTACAATAAAATTTTGTTTCGTTTAAATTCAAATAATGATTCGTCAAGCAAAACGAAGGCGGTTTTAGATTTTTAAAAGCGGATTTATTATGTTCAAAGGCGCCGAAAAGTTTAGATTAATAATTTATCAAAATCTTTCTATATGCTATACTTCTCCTATAATCTACTATTTTTTGCTAACGACAATTGGCTATCGGTTCTTTCATACCATTTATAATCCTCTTATGCGTCGTAGTTATCGTTCACGAGCTAGGGCATCTTATCGCGGCGAGAGCGAATAAAGTATTTTGCGAAATCTTTTCAATAGGCTTCGGTCCGACTCTTTTAGAAAGAACGGATAAAAGCGGGACAAAATGGAGACTGTCTCTTCTTCCACTCGGCGGATACGTTAAAATGTTTGGAGACGCCGACGCGTCTAGCGTTAAGGAAACGATTCCCGAGGGCTATACCGAGGAAGATATGGACAGGATGTCCGCTCATCGCAAAAAACCGTGGCAGAGATTAATAATCTCGGCGGGAGGACCGTTTGCAAATTTCATTTTCGCCATTCTTATCCTGTTCTCTCTTTCGGTCATTAATGGAACTCCCGAGTATGGAAACGCTATAACGGTGGCGGGCGAAAACTCTCTAGCCTATGCTTCGGGCTTAAGAGACGGAGACGCCATACTCAAAGCGAACGGATATAAAATCGATAACTTCGGCACGTTTAGAAAACAGATTGTAGATTCGTACGGCAAAGAATTGAAATTAGAAGTAAAAAGAGGCGAACAAATTTATCGCGTCAATATAAACATGTTTGAAAATAAAGACGGGGAAATAGTCCCTATAAAGATGCTTGGAGTCGCGCCGAAAGAATTTCATTATAGAAAGCTAGGCGTATTTGAATCCTTAGCTTCGTCCGTCGCGACGGTATATAACATGACCGCCGAAAACATCTGCTCAATGCTAAAAATCGCAACGGGGAAGATGAGCGCTAAAAATGTCGGCGGCGTCATATCGATATTTAAAATGTCTTCCGATAGCGCTCAGAACGGTTTCATAAGTTTTATCGTAATGATAGCGGTGATCTCAACCGTATTGGGAGCTATCAATTTATTGCCTATTCCCGTCTTAGACGGAGGGACTGTCGTTATCTGCGCTATAGAATGGATAATCGGCAGACCCCTTAATAAAAAGTTTGTCGAGGTTATCTTTACGGCGGGACTAATTTTCGTCGCGGGGCTAATGGCGCTCGGCGTTTGGAACGACTTGTCAAATTGTAAGTTTTTTGTTTGGTTGGAGAATTTATTTAAGTGAAAACGAATAATCTATTACTAGGAATACTTTTAAACGTTTACCTTCTATCTGCCGCTGTGTTGGCCGTTAACATATCGAAGATAGAATGCGTTGGAAATAATAGGATCGAATCTGAAACAATCGAGGCGTATCTGCCGATTCAAAAAGGCGATGAATGCGACGAAGATTCAATAAACGAAGCCCTAAAGGCTCTCAGTCAAACCGGACTTTTTGAAAAAGTTAACATAAACATGAAAGGCTCCGTTCTAGTCGTTTCGGTTAAAGAATTTCCCATAATCAACAAAATTTCATTTGAGGGCAATTCAAAATTGTCCGACAAAGATATAAGAAAGACGATTAGGCTCAAGGAAAGAGAAGCTCTGTCTCCGGCAAAGATTAAAGAAATTCAACAAGGTCTTCTAGAGGCGTATCGAAAAAATGGACGTTACAACGCCTCGATCAATCCTAAAGTAATAAAACTTCCAGACGATAGAGTTAACCTAGTCTTCGAAATAAACGAAGGAGTAGCCGCAGGGATTGGAAGAATCGTCTTTGTTGGAAATAGGGAAGTATCGTCGTCGGATTTAAGAGACGTTATGAAATCCAAAATAAAAAGATGGTACAGGTTCTTTGCTACCGACGATATATACGATCCAGATAGACTAAGCGAAGACAAAATTGAAATAGAGAAATATTATCACAACACGGGATACGCTAACGCCAAAGTCCTTTCCGCCGTCGCCGAGCTTTCGTCCAATAAAAAAGAATTCGTCTTAACGTTTACTATAGACGAAGGCGATCTTTACAAACTCGGAAACGTCTCCGTTAAATCCAGCATTCCCAAAATTAAGGTTGAAGAATTAAAAAAGGATTTATATTGCAAAAGCGGCGATCGTTTTAACTCGTCTCTTATGGAAGTCGATGTGAAAAATATAACTAGGGAAATCGGTAAAAACGGGATTTCCGCAGTAAACGTTACTACTAAAACAACTATGAACCCAATTAAGAAAACTGTCGACGTCGTATATGAAATCACTGAAGGCGAGAAAGTTTACATCTCAAAGATTGTTATTAACGGAAACACGAAAACTAGAGATCACATTGTAAGGAGAGAAGTTCTTCTCGAGGAAGGAGACGCATACAATAAAGCTCTCGTCGACATGACGCAGTCTAACTTAGACGATCTTGACTTCTTTAAAAAAGTCGACGTTCAAACTTTGCCGGATCCAAATTCTCCCGACAAGTGTATCCTGCAGGTGTCCGTCGAGGAAAAACCGACGGCGGAAGCGATGGTTAGCGCTAACTATTCAACCTTAGGAGGAATAGGAGTCGATCTTACTTACAATGATAGAAACTTCTTCGGAACAGGGAAAAATTTCAATGTCCTTTTAGGCTCCGGTAGAGAAAAATCAGGAAAAAGCAGAGAGATAGTCAATGGAAAAACAAAAGAAGTTGGAGGGAAAGAAAAATTTAGATTCTTAAACAACGTCTATGTTGGAGTCACTGATCCTCACTTATTCGACAAAGACATAGAAGGCTCTATTTCAGGATACAGAAACATGACTTCCGCATGGGACGGTTTCGATATTAAGCAATTAGGCGGCTCCGTCGGAATTTCATACGACTTAAGCTCGAAATTCACTCAAAGTTGGGAATACGAAGCGGCCAATAGAAAATTCTACGACGTCAGCCGTTATGCGTCCCCGCTTATTAGATGCCAGACTCAAAAGTCAAAATTCAAAAAAGACGGCAAATGCAATTTATCTTCATTGAAGCACACAATAAGCTATCACACTTTTTTCTTGACGGGAATTAGAGGAAGCCTGAACGTCGGCCTTTCCACGTCGGTCGCCGGCTTAGGCGGAGACGCTAAACACTTGAAAAACGAATTATTTGGTTCGTACACTATCCCCGTCTTTAGAAAAAGCGCGTTAACGTTCGGCTTATCGGCGGGACTTCTGTCAAAATTCGGCGGGAAAGACCCTAACATCATAGACAGCTTCATGCTTGGAGCGGAAGACTTCAGAGGATTTGAATACGCTGGAATGGGGCCGTGCTCGGAAACGTTAAGAGAAATAAAAGTGAAAAATAAGGAAGGAAAGACTATACCTGATAAATCTATACGAAGAAATTTCATAGGAGGAAAAAAGTTCTGGAAAGGAACTATTGAATATTCATTCCCATTAGGCCTTCCAGAGGAATTACAATTCAGAGGGTTTGTTTTCACAGACTTTGGAACCATTTGGGACCCAACTAATAAAGGCAAAAGCTGTCTAAAGAAAAAAGCTGGAGCAATAGAATACTCCGGGAAATACTCCGGGAAATACTCCAAGCTAATTCCAAAAGTTAAGGGATTCGACAACCGTTCCTGCAAGTTCGACGACAAAGTCAGGGGACACAGGCTTCTCGATAAAAGAAAAATTAGGCAGTCTATCGGACTCGGCATATCGTTTATAACCCCATTCGGACCAATAAAATTGACTTATGCCAAACCAATTAGAAAGGAGAAATACGACGAGCAATACAGACTTCTCTTCGGTTTCGCAACAACCTTCTAGACAAGCAGTTTAATCGCGGAATTTAGCCGCTATCGTATATAATGCAATGCGGCTCCGCAGAAAAAACTGTAATAACAAAGTTGAGATTGATATACTGAAAGACGGATAGAATTTTAACAGAGACAGGAAATGAGAAGTCAAAGTATATCGTCGGTGTTAGAATCTATTCTAGATAATTTTTTCCTAGTGCAAAAAAATGCAAACGACGTCTCCGGATTATACGGCATGGTCATCAGAGAAGCCGAGTACGCCGTCATTAAAAAAACCCTGAAACTAACCAATAGAAACAAAAAACAAACGGCTCAAATCTTGGGCATTAGTAGGAACAAACTAAACTCCAAAATCAAATTTCTAAAACTGGAAGAATAGGTGAATCCTCAATCGACCGACAAAAAGCAATCGTTCACCCTTTATGAAAGGTTTGCTTGCACAACCAAAGGAATCTCGCGATCAAAAAGGATCGCCTTACTAGGAATCTTCTCTTTTATATTAGTAGCCGCAGATTCCTATAAGAGTCCGTTTATTATGAATATAAAATATCGCTTATCCAGAAATTTTATACCGCTTAAACATTTTGTAAACGACCTAATAGAAATCCCTCAAATCGCGTCCGCATACATACACATGAAAAACGAAAATACAAAATTGAAATTAGAAATAGAAAAACTAAAGGCGAAAGCAATAACTATATCTGAAATTGAAAAAGAACTGAAGGAATTAAAAAAAGTCGTAAACTTAGGGGATTCTTCGGATACGTATAAATATATAGAAAAAGTCCAGGGATACGATAATTCCATTTACGACTCTTTCATCCTCATTTCCGCGAAACAAGAAAAAACAAAACAAGGAGCGGTCGTTATATCAAACGAAGGATTAGTCGGTTTGGTATACGACTCAAAAAATTCCATGGCTAGAGTTTTAAACTTAACTAATCAAAAAATGTTTGTTCCCGGCGTAACCGACAAAGAATGCCATTTAATATTAAGAGGAACTGGGAAAAACGAACTAATTTCCGTTGAAATTATGGATAATACAATCTCAAATTTAGAGATAGGAGACATAATATATACCTCCGGCGAAGGAGGAACATTTAGCAAGGGTATTCCAGTCGCGGAAATAACGGAAATTAATAAAGACAAAAGCGAGATATTGGCAAAACCGACAGTCAATTTAGACAAATTAAGTTTCGTGTGGATAACCGATCCAGTCGTTACAAACATGAAAAACGAACTTCCCAACGATTTGCTATAAATTCAAACTAACAGTCCACTGCCAGGAATATAAAAAATCTCAGATATATCCCCTACGCCCCGAGATTTTATAAATGGTTTTTATTGTAGAACCTTATCCTGATTCTCATAACAAAAGACCGAAACGCCAACTATAAATGCTAGGAGAAACGTATATAAGTTCGTATATAAATGATAAAAAAACGGCGATAGAAATATGAAAACTGTAGCTAACCAAATAAAACGGCGTTCTTTGAAAAAAGTATTTTTACACCGCTCGCCCTATTTCAATTGCGCCGCTTAGCCGCTAAAGCAAAATTAAGAAAAAGTTGAAAATTTTTGGAAAAATATTAACAATTACTTAAGATTTACATAGAGAAAATTTTTATATGGTTTTTCTAGAAATTTCCTCCAAACCCTTGGATTTCCAAAGAATATACAATGTGTTCAAAAATTAATCAAACCTGTTAAAATTGGCGATTAGAGCCAAAATAATTACTTAAAAAATAGTTATCCACAGGATTATGCACAAACTAGTGAATAACTAAATTTTCCCCAGATTACCAACTAACAGAGCCGATTTTTGCGTATAAGGACGAGGGAATATTCGATATCTTAAAACGCTAAACAATAAAATCTATACTTTTAAATTCCATATTCGCCTCATAATTGAAAAACCTTATGCATATTCGCCTTCTAAAATATCAAGGTTAACGGTACTATTCTTTCACTATTCCTATGAATATTATTTAAAAATGGTTGAATTAGACAGAATCGATAACATGATATTAGAAAAATTACAAAGAAACGGCAGAATGACAAATGTCGAATTAGCCGAAACAGTGGGCATTTCGCCTCCGCCTTGTCTAAGAAGGTTAAAATTTCTAGAACAAAAGGGAATAATCTCGGGATATCACGCCGAATTAAATCGAGCGGTTTTAGGATATAAAATCAAAGCGCTCTGTATTGTCTCTATATCTTCGCAATTCACTGGAAAGGTAGAATCTTTTGTAAAATCTTTAGAGAAATCGGAAAATATCAGAGAATGCGAATCAACCGCTGGAAACGAATTTTTTATATTAACAATCATCGCTAGAAACTTAGAAGAATACGAAGAAATCCTAAGAGACTACATACAAAGCAGCAAGGTCGTCTCGAACGTAAAATCGTACATTCTAACAAACAATCACAAATGCGAATACGGATTACCAATTAAAGATTGAGAGGGGAGAAGCTATTCCACGCGCGACGGGTTTCTGAAAAAAAACGGCAACTTGTATTGCTCCTAAACCGCATATTAAGCGGTAATTCGCAAAATTAAAATCCATACCCTATCTTGTCGTCAAACCGAGTATATTATATTTATGAACGTCAATATTAATAAAGCGAAGACTAGTGCGTAAAACCGCTATTATATTCGGCTCGACTGGGACGATAGGAACGAAAGCCGTCGGAATAGCTTACTCCAACGAATTTGAAATAATCGCGATTTCTGGTAATAAGAACTTCAAAGAACTCGTTAAACAAGCGAAAGAATACAAACCTAAATATGTCTGCGTCGCGGACAGCGAAAGTTTTACTAAGGTTAAAGACGCATTATCTTCAAACGGCGACATAGAAGTTCTCCCAAGAAATGAAATCGCAAATATAGCGAAATTAAACGTCGACTGTTGCGTTATGGCAATCTCTGGAAGCGCCGCCCTATCGCCGACGTTTTCATGTTTAGGACATGCAAAAAGACTAGCGATCGCAAATAAAGAGTCAATAATTTTAGGCGGCAAACTTCTAATGGATTCCGCCAAATCTAAAGATACTGAAATAATCCCCGTCGACTCGGAACATAACGCTATTTTTCAATGTATAAATAATGAAAACAAAGACTCAATTTCAGAGATAATATTAACCGCGTCGGGAGGCGTATTTTTAGATTTGGAGGAAAAGGAGCTTGGAAAAGTTACAGTATCGGACGCCTTAAAGAATCCAAATTGGGTTATGGGGAAAAAGGTAACGATAGATTCGGCGACGTTAATAAATAAAGCTATTGAAATAATAGAAGCCGCATATCTCTTCGATTTTCCAATTGAAAAAATCACGCCGTTGATACATGTCGATTCAATAATTCACGGCCTTGTGAAATTTAAAGATTGCTCCCTCAAAGCCGTACTCGCGTATCCCGATATGAGACTTCCTATCTCGTTCGCAATAAACTACCCAGATAGAAAAGACTGTAAATTGCCCGAAATTGATTTCTCAAAAATTGAAACGCTATCTTTTAGAAAACCCAAACAATGGCAAAAACGTAATCTAAACCTCGCTTACCAAGCATTTAAAGAAAAAAAGGTCGTCGCCTTTAATACGGCGAACGAAATAGCCGTTTCTAAATTCTTGAAAAACAAAATCAAATTTAACGAGATATACGGCGTTGTAGTGAAAATCCTCTCGCAAGCGGAGGAAGAACAGATTGCTTCGTTGGAAGATATAACAAACCTAATACGCAAATACGAAAACCTTACCGGTTAGTCTCCCCCACATCTATTTTGGGAATCTCATAAAAATCGTTAAAACGATGGAAAATCCCCATTCCCAAGCATCCTAAAATATTTAATCAACAAGACGGCGGCCGCATTAAACGCCGCTTACAAGGTATCGGAGAGCGCCTCTAAATTCAAAATGTTTCACGCAGGATTTTTATTTAGCGAGACAAAGTCGCTCTTCCTTCAATCTTCTATAAAAGAAGCAAGAAATACGCCTCCTAAAACGCCGCCAGTCAAACGGAATAGCAGGATGTTAAAGCATTCCTAAATATTGAGAAGATTATTCTTGTAATGCTCTGAGAACTTATTTAAAACTAGCCGATTCCGTTTTAAAATAGGTTTGGGTTTTGTCGTGTTTTGTATGTAAGTCTTGCGAAGCGTCATAGGCTATTCCGCTTGTATATTCAAATACCTGTACTCCCGAATTACTTTCTAAAAAGCAAGGGAATTATTTGGCGAATCTTAACGTTCTATTAACCTTTTTATGATATGCTAAAGCTATGCTTGCATAGGTTAAGTAGTTAAGGGAAGCAAGCCCCGAGGAGGGCGGGGG
>JAISID010000039.1 GCA_031262205.1 Holosporales bacterium
AAATCAAAGAGATAAAAAAACTGGATAATTACGAACTGTTGAGTGTCCTGTTTCTGAACAATAACAATATGCTGCTGTTTAATTTGGTAGAAGACTACGGATGCGTAAACAGCGTGGCGGTATACGTAAGAAACATTTTAAAGCAGGCGCTGAATTTATAGAAGCTACGGCGATTATCATGGTTCACAATCATCCAGGAAGGAAACCGAAGCCGTCCGCGGAGGATATCGCCTCGACTAAGCGAGTAGCAGAAGCCGCAGAAAAAGTGGACGTTCAGCTGCTCGATCATATCATCATCGCCGGCGACGACTATTTCTCTATGAGGGAGCGTAAACGCGCGATATTTCCTCTGATGAGACGCTTGGATTAATAATATTTACGCGCATATCTGTTCAACATTAAGCGTAATTTGCGGACTATTTCAAGCAACGCCGCATTTTGCCTTCTAGTCATATACATGAGAAGGTATTTTGCGACGCATGCTTTGCCGACGTTTATGGCGACTTCCGCCGGCATAAGCAAGCCGATATTTCAGCAACGTTTTGAGATTTTGGAGTTTTTGAGCTGGACGAGAGCTATTTTGGAGCCAGACGGGTTAGAGGCAAAAGAAGTCGCGGAGCGGCTGGGAAAAGTCGCGTAAACGGAATCGAAGCTTTCTGGAGCTTCACAAAGAGAAGGCTTGCGAAGTTTAACTGGCTAAGAGATGAGAACTTTTTATTACGCTTGAAAGAACGCGAATTTCGGTATAATAATAGAGGTGAGGATTTGGCGAAGATTTTGACATCTTTGCTCAGCAAATTGGATTAGGTTGAAGGAGATGCTAGTCTAGAGCCAAAAAACAATACTCCTGATTGAAAAAATTGATAATTAAGTAAAAATTTACAAATATAATATCATTTTTTTAAATACAAAAATCACACCGTGTTACAAAAATAGCATGCAGCAGAAAACGTTGATATTTTTATACGCATAGTTATTTATACGATAAGATTTATTTACGAGTTGATCTTGTATATTTACACTTTGGATATTTTGAACATCCATAAAATTTCCCGTAACGACCTTCTCGTAAAATCATTTTAGAGCCGCATATTAAACAAGAATTATTCTGCGATTTGGAACGTCTTGTATCTTTTGTTTTACCCGTTTGCTTGTTTTCGTGTAAAATTTTTGCTCTTAATCTTATTTGATCGTTGAGCGACTTATCTTGTTTTCCGCTTGTGATTTCTTCAAATTTGTTATCTAGAATTTCAATAGGATTATCCGCCATATTGAATCTGTTTAGGCGAATAAATTTATACCCGTAACTTTCTAGAACTTTTTGACGGTATATATGCTCTTCAGTATAAAAATATTCGTAATTTGAAAGATCAATATTATTATTATGCTCAAAGTGATATTCAAGACCATCATATTCTACAAATATATTTTGTTGTTTTTTATTATCCTCACTAAATATCACAAAAAAATCAACCACGTAATTTGGATGAATATACTGCTTAAATTTAGATACCTGCTTCAAATATTGCCCAACTGGAAATTGCGGAATTATCTCTATTTTATTTTTATTGTTTTGAAACCAATTTGTTTGATGTATCCAATTCAGCACCTTAGCCTCCATTGGAGAGTTTTTATCAGTTTTTGTTACGTCGCCATATTTATTTTGGTTTTCAATGATATTCCAGTAGAAGCGTAAAGCTCCGCCAATTTCTCCAGTAAATTCCTCTATAGGTTTGCTGATAATAAAGCGCATTTCTTCTTTGGCTCTACTAAAACCTACGTTTAATCTTTGAGCTTTTACTTTTCCTTCTATTTCTAAATCTACAGACGATAAATTCTGGATAAAAACGTAATTAAGTTTGTCTAATTCTCTTGTGGCGACCATAGAGTAAAAAATAATGTCTCTTTCTTCTCCTTGACAGCTATCAAAGGTCATAATTTTTAGTTTAAATTTTTTGAAAAAATCCTCGCTGTTTTTATGATTCAAGACTATTTTTGAAATTAAGTTACGTTGCTCTGTATGAGGGGCAATAATTCCAATGGATGCACTTAAATTTTCCGCTAAATATTTTTCTAGTTCGGAAATTATATAATCTGCCTCCAATTGATTTGTTGTGCCGGTTAATTCAATTTTCCCATCGTGTTTAATTAATTCAAAATTTAATATCCTTTCGATCGGTTTTGTTCTGATTTTAACCGCTTGAATTTGATCATTATAAAAATAGTGATTTGAATAAGAAATATGCTCTAGATATCCGCGAAAATGTTTCTTGAGCATAATTTCATAGTTGCTTATATATCTAAAAAAATCCAATATCGACGTTCTTATATTGAATTTTTCTAAGCAATCATGATCTTCTACTTTACTTTTAAATGCAGTGCGAAAGACTCCTCTTATTTCGGCTAAATATCGCGCATTTTCTTCATTTCTAGCTTGCATAGATTTTATATTGCTAAATTGCTTACTATCACCGAAAACTAAAACTTTTTTTGAACGTAACAAAGCGGGAAAAGCTTGAGCGATACTAACTTGCGAAGCTTCGTCTATTATTAGAAGATCGAAAATGTCTGATTCTAATGGAATATACTCTGCGTAATCTCTAATTCCAGAAATTATGCATGGAAAAGCTTCTTTCAAAAAATTAAAATTGTCGCGAGGAAATTTTCTTTTCCGTCTTATTATGTCGTGTATTTTTCTTGCTTGCGTCTTATGATAATCATAAAAAGTCATGATACGCTCATCTAAACAATTCGCCATCTTTTGCGTTGCAAGTTCTTCTATAACTTTTCGTTTGCCGCAAAAATCGAAAGTTGGAATATCCGCGTAATCAGATATAGATTGCCGCAAATACAAATAATCTTTGCAATTATCGACACATTCGGAGTCAACTACTTTAAAATTTTCAATAGAACGTATGTCATTCTTATCAAAATTCTGCATTGCAAAACTGTTAGGATGAAGCTCTTCATAATCGCTTAGAGCCCGTAGCTCACTTTCAAGAAAAATAGCGCTTTCTGATGGTTGACTATCTTCTATATATGGTTGTGCTGATTTCCAAATAACAAATAGTTTTTTGCAAAAATCAAAAGCCGGCGTATTGATATATTTTTTTATAGACTGTTTTAAATTCAAATATTCCTTATAATTGTTGACACATTCGGAGTCAACTACTTTAAAACCTTCAATAGAACGTATGTCATTCTTATCAAAATTCTGCATTGCAAAACTATCGGGATGAAGCTTTTCATAATTGCTTAGATTTTTGCATTTTTTTTCAAATAAAGCTGAATTTATTATGTTGCTGTTATCATTTTTAATGAACAATGCTGCTGATTTCCAAATACTAAATAACTTCTTGCCTCCGTATTTTTGAAAATAACCACTTATCGCTTCATATACTTCAATCGCTGTTTTAATCGTTATAAATGTTGAATCATAATAGACAATTGCCTCTTCTTTTAAGTGAAATAGTTCCGTTATAGGTTCCAATAATTCTCGTACTTTTCTATTGAATTTAAATAATGCTTTCAATCTAATTTTGATGAATATATTATCTGTTATTTTTTTGTATTCGTTTAAGGATTTTTTTAATATATAATATATGTCTTCATTAAGTATAGGGAAAAACTCATCTATATTTTCTGCAATACTGCTTCTTGTGTCTACCAACACAATGAAACATTTTAGTAACTCTATATATTCATTAAACGATATTGTTTTCTTAATCGGTAAGACAATATTCTTGTAAATATATTCTTCTCGTATCAATTTTTGAAATTCTATGAAACTATTTGCAAAACAATCTAGCTGATTTGAATTTTTAAATTCCGTTATATCGAGAATGGTTAAGTACTTTTGTTGTATTTTTTTCTCTAACTCGAAAAATCGCTCAATTTTTTTGTCTATTAATTCGCCAAAATACTTTAAGATTTCTATATATTTCTCAAACGAAACAAGTTCTTCATGCTTTAAGATATGTTTGTAAACATACTCTTCTTGTATTAATTTTTGAAATTCCATGAAATCATTCGCGAAACAATCAAATTGATGTGGATTTTCAAATTCTCTTATATCGATTGTATTCTCATATTTTTGTTTTATCTTTCTTTCTAACTCAAAGAATTGTTCAACTGAATTTAGGTTAAAAGATTGCGAGTTTTCTGCGCTTACGTTTATTAAATTTTCTAGATCAGACGAACAATTCTTTAATTTTTCCGTTATTTTATTTATCTGAAATTTAGAGACTTCTAATTGATCTCTTATTTTTTCTAACGAGCTGTTAGAAATTATTTTTGAATAATTGTTGCCTTGCGCTCCAAATCGTAATACAGGAGGGGGAAAATCATCTGAAAACCTAACTTTCTTTATAATATCTGTTATCTTACTCTCTACAACGTCTAAAGCTTCCGTCTTATCGGATAACACAATAACCGACTTATTTTTTAAAATGTAATCAAATACGACGGAAACTATAGTATGGCTCTTGCCAGTTCCTGGCGGCCCTTCAACGATAATATATTTACATTTCTCTTCTTCAAGAGCCTTCATGATTTGTCGTTGTTCGTCATTAAGCGGTACGGGACTAATGTAAACAAGTTTGCTTGAAATATCTTCTTCGTTCCATGAGTCTCTAATTTGCCGCGTATACTCAATCGGATCGCCGCTAATAAAATCAGTTATTAGCCGCGTAAACTTTTCAGAAAGAACGCTCTCCTTATCGTCCAACAACGAAAGTATTTCTTCATAGTCATTTACTAATGATTCATCTGATTTATCAAATATTGCAAAATATGCCTTATTATTAACAGATAATGAAAGATTACCTCGTGAAGAATTTTCTTTATTGTCGCTTATATCTTCGAGATCAAGAGAGAAACATATATCAGAGACAATTTGTTTCAAAAAGTTAGATAATTTTTCTTTCGTCTCAAAATCACCGCAATAAATAATTCTTTCATCAATATTATATGAAATAGCGCGCTCATTCTCCTCGCTGTACGTCTGAAAAATAAAAGAAATAGCTTTTTTATTAATATATATTTTACTATCAAATGATACTGTAATCTTATCTGGATTTGATGTTATAGCGGCCGCTATTGGCGTATAAAATATTGGATATTCGTTATCTTTATATTTAATATTATATAAATATAAGTATAAATCTTGTTTATCAATTATTTTCAAGTTTTGCGCTAATTCCTTTACTTCTAGAAAAAGGTCGCTAATCTCGAGATTTTCGAAAAATGCTTTCAGCTTATTTTTTAAATCGTCAGTAGAAATAATTTTTGCTATTTTTTCTTTAATGTCTACGCTGCTGCCACTGAGTATTTCAGTTATCGTTTCGACTATACCGTCTTTATATATATTATTTATCAAAGACGATAAATCGTTTTCCAGACTAAACGTAATAATCTCTTCTTTATTGATATTCTCTTTAACTAAAAATTTTTCAATAGATTTTATAAAGCCTGCCAAAACATTTTGCCTATAATATAGTTCGACGCGTTGCATTATTGTTTGCAATAAGCTTTCCGCATCATTTTTTTCGTTCGACGATATAATGCCTGATAAAAAATCAGCTATGTCTAAAGCAATTTTATCTATATCAGGTATAGCGTTTATAGCTTTGCTGATATATTCAAAAATGATTTTAGTTGGCTTTTTAGAATATTGACCTTTTTTGATGCAAAACGTCTCATTTTTATAGTTCTCTAAAAAGAATTTTCTGATTTCATTATTTAAGCTATGATAAGAAGATAAATTTGCGCAAATTTTGAGATTATTACTGTTAGTAAATATAACGCGTCTTTTCGGAGTTTTTCGCTTATGGAAATTCGTCTCTAGGAAATCCATATAATACTTTGCTAATTTTTTGATAAATAAATTGACATTTTCTTGCATACAGTTTTTACACCTCGTATGAATACATATGAAAAAACGCTTTGTTTAACTAAGTCAATCTTATAACATTTTCAATGAACTTTGCTTATATAATTTAATGAGTTAAAATATCGATATAGATATGCTTTTACACATTTAAAAAAACACTATTTTCTAATCCCCTCCGCCAACCGCTCGTCCTTTTCCCCAAAACAATCCCACCTCCTCACCATCGGAATCCTCAGCAAAATCCACCCTAGCGGAACAGAGATTTTCGCGAGTTCTAGCGTCAGCGCGCGGGTAGGCGGTCGTTTTTCGCGAACTCGTAAACGTGGATTTTTAGCTAAATTTTAGAAAACGTCTCTGCGACAGGCGTTGCCAGACGAAACGGAGACAATTCTCCAGTTCCGCTCATTTGGAGAAAAATATGGCTTTTGGAGATTTTTTTCGGCAAAAAGCGGCGGAATGTGTCAAATTTTACTTTAATTTAAAATGAATAAATGTGTGCGAGAGCCTCTGCGACAGAGGGTTTCAGATATACTTCGTATTTTAGTAAAATTCAATATATTGGCAACACAGACAAACGATGGTGGAGCCATGGGGATTCGAACCCCAGACCTCTACAATGCCATTGTAGCGCTCTACCAACTGAGCTATGACCCCTTGAATAGCGTATCAAATTTTAAATTAGGATACTCACTTATATTATCAAGTCATTTTAACTATTACAACGGCAATTTCAGATAAAATTAAGCGATGAGACGCCGTTGTAGAGGGCAATAGGCTCTGTTATCGAAATTTAGGATAAGAGAAAAGGTGTGATATAAAGCTATTTTTATTGGAATAAGAGGCTTATACCACAGATGGAAATAACATACGCGAAGACATTTTTCAAAAAATTTACGATTTTTGCAGAATTTTATAGAGGCTGTGTTCTATTTACTCCGAACCGGCTGCCAGATCAGACTTCCGCCAAAAGAATACGGCGATTGTTTCAACGTTTATCAGAGATTTTTGAGATGGAAAAAGCGCGTGGTTTGGGAGAAACTTTTCTAGCATTTTCAAGACGTTGACGGAGAATATTTCATGATTAACGCGACGATTATTCGAGCGAATCGATGTTCTGCAGGATACAAAAGAGGCTATTTTTATTGAAACAAGAGATTTATACTCCGCAATAAGTCGTTGCTAGAAGCGCGCAGCCGCGAAGTTTCTTCCGTCTCCGTCATCCTTGAGGAGGACAAAGTCCGACGAAGGATCCAAGCGATTTTTCAGACTTCTTCGCCGTCTGGATCCTTCGCTACGCTCAGGATGACGGAAAAGAACGACGAACAAAATTTTTCCTAACGCAACCTATTACGTCGCGTTATTGCGTCGACGTAACGCGAACGTCTTTGAAAATACAAAGTCGAACCGTTGCATTGCGAGTCGCTCTTTTATATACTCAGCCATATTATTTGAGGAATAACAGCATGGAACACGTAAAGGTAATTTTACTTCGCAGGGTCGCTAAATTGGGGCATATTGGAGACGTAGTCAACGTAAAGCCAGGATTTGCTAGGAATTATTTATTGCCGCAAAAAATTGCGTTGCGAGCGACGAAAGATAATCTGAAGCGTTTCGAAGAGCAAAAAGTTCATATCGAAGCCGCGAATGCCGAAAGCAGAGCCGAAGCCCAGAAAATTGCCGAGAAGATGGCGGGGCTTTCTCTAAGTATCGTTCGTCAGGCGAGCGACAAAGGACATCTGTACGGTTCCGTTTCCAGCAGAGATATAGCCGCCGCGATTAAAGAAGCCGGATTTAGCGTTACGGCGGGTCAAATCAACTTAAACGCTCCTATTAAAACGGTTGGAATCTACGATATTTCCGTAGATTTGCACCCAGAAGTTTCGGTTATCGTTAAATTGAGCGTCGCGAAGTCTGAAGAAGAAGCTCGTCAGCAGATTTCAGACGTTCCCGTCGAGGCTTCGGTTTCAGAATCAGAAGAAGCCGCGGTAAACGAGGAACAGGTTGCGTGAAACAAGTTTTAACCTCCGAAGACGTTATATATTTGGAGGAAAAGCTTAAGGCGGCTTCTCCCTCTCCTTGGAGCGAACTCGAAGACGAAGCCGTCGATTCCGCGTGGGTTATTCCCAGTTCAGGCGGGAATCCTATAGCCCTTTTCGACTATGGAAGCAAAGAACAAAATTCCGCCGACGCGCATTTTGTCGCGTCCGCGAGAAATTATATGGGAATTATGCTGGAAGAGATAAAGAATCTCAGACGGCGAATTTTAGAGCTAATTCAATTAAACAACATAGAAATTCAAAAACGCATAGATCTGCAGACGGAACTGGAAGAACTGAAAAAAATTCTAAGAAGCGAAAATGAAGCTAGCTAAATTTATTTTTGGCGATCCTCTGAAAACCGAAAACATAGCGTCGGAGCGACTTACAAAGATAAAAGCTCTCGCTATTTTTTCCTCGGACGTTTTATCGTCAGTCGCCTATGCTACCGAAGAGATTTTACTCGCTCTCGGACTGGCGCTTTCGTTCGCGTTTTCGATGCCGATCGCCGAAACCATCGTCGGACTGCTGTTCGTTATAGTCGCTTCATATTGGCAGACGATAAAAGCGTATCCGAGCGGCGGCGGAGCTTTTGTAGTCGCCAAAGAGAATCTAGGAGAATTTTGGGGACTGATTGCCGGTTCGGCGTTGCTGATAGATTATACCCTCACCGTGACCGTGAGCTTATCGGCCGGAGCGACGGCAATTATATCGGCGTTTCCTTCTTTGCTCGGATCTTCCGTTTCAATTTGTTTAATCGTATTGCTTTTGGTAGTCGTATCAAATTTACGAGGAGCTAGAGAGTCCGCGAACGCGCTATCCGTTCCTACTTATTTTTTCATAGCGTTAATGCTAGGAATGATTATTTACGGAGCTTTTTTCTTAGAAACCCCGCCTCCTCGCATGGCTCCGCGGGAAATAGCGCCGTCGGCGTTTTCTTTTGCGATCTTGGCGGTAATTTTGAGAGCGTTCGCGTCGGGATGTTCGGCTTTAACTGGAATCGAGGCCATATCGAGCGGAGCGCCGGCGTTTAAAAAGCCGCAATATAAAAACGCTCAAATTACGCTGCTGTTCATGGCGGCAATTCTGTCGAGTATGTTTATCGGAATCACGTTTTTAGCGAACAAATATGGAATCATTCCTAATTATAAGGAAAGCGTCCTATCGCAAGTAGCCAGAAACGTTTTTGGAAGCGGAGCGTTGTATTACGCGACGCAGTTAGCGACGGCGTGCATATTGTTCTTAGCGGCGAACACGGCGTTCGCGGGATTTCCTAGACTAGCGAGCGTCTTGGCCGAGAAAAAGTACCTTCCCACGCGTTTTGCAAAACTTGGGGATCGATTGGCGTTCAGCAACGGCATCGTTTTTTTGGCTCTATTGGCGACCTTTCTTATAATTATATTTAAAGCCGACTCGCGTTTGCTGATTCCGCTTTATTCCCTGGGAGTTTTCACTTCTTACACTCTTTCTCAAGCGGGAATGGTCAGACATTGGATAAAAAATCGAGGCCGCGGCTGGCGTTCGAAAGCCGCTCTTAACGCCTTTGGATCGTTTGTAAGCTTCGCGACGTTACTGGTCATAATCGACGCAAAATTTATGAAAGGCGCTTGGATCGTTCTAATCGTAGCTCCGATTTTATTCTACGCGATGAAGAAAATTAACCGTCGTTACAAGGCGACAGATACGGAGCTGGATCTGAAAAACGGCGGAATCAGCGGCCTGCTAAGACCGGTGAAAGACATTAGGCCAAAAGTGATCGTTCCCGTTTCAAGAATTCATAAAGGAACGCTGGCGGCGCTAAGATTCGCCGCGTCTCTATCCGACGACGTAAGAGCGGCGGCGGTGAACGTAAATCAGAATGAAATAAATCGTTTGAAGCTTACCTGGAGAGCGATGAACTTTTCAATTCCTTTGGTAATACTGAAATCTCCGTATCGCTCGGTGGTCAGCCCGCTTCTAGACTTTTTGTACGAACAGGACGATCGGAATCCTGAAAAAGGAAAAACCATCGTCGTTATGCCAAGCTTCGTCCCAGGAAAATTCTGGCAGAATATTCTTCACAACCAAACCGCGACAATATTTAAGACGACTCTCATGTACAAAAGACAAAAAAGCGAACAAACCCGCGTGATCGTAGAAATTCCGTATAGAATGAAGTGAAAGGCGGACTTTGTCCTTCCCGCGCAACGACGCGCATAGGGGTAGGAGAGTTATTCGTCTGAATCTCTTTCGTTTAATATAGTCAACGCCCAAACGCAGCAGATCGCGACGAAGATAGCGGGGACGGTCGACAAAACTTTAGAAACGTCGGTAACATAGCCCATTACAATTGGAGTTAATCCGCCGAATATCGCTTGTCCTAAGCTGACCGACAAGGAAACGGCGGTGCATCTCACGTGAGGCGGAAAAGCGTTGGAGAAAAACGCGGCTCTGGTAGAGTAATACAGCCCCAAAAAGAGTCCGTACAAGAGCTGCAACGTCATCCATTGGGTAAACGACGCGGCGCCAAACAAAAATATGAAGCAAATAACGGCGGCGACTCCGATCGCTCCAACCGCTAGGAAAAATTTCTTATTGTTACACAAATCCGACGCATAACCGCCGATTAAGGTAAAAATTATGAACGTCATAGTCGCGTAGGCGCTGCACGTCGTCGCTTCTTTTAATGACAGCGCGTTTGTTTCAACTAGATGATACGGCAGAAAAGTCAGCAGCGTGTAAAATCCGACCGCGCTTAGCGCAGTGATCGATATGGCGCAGACGACTTCCTTTTTATAAGCTATAAGAGACTTAAAAACCGGCTCCCTTGATTTTTCGTCATTTTTTTCAGGAAGATGCGTCGGAATTAAGAAAGCGAACGGAATCAAAAACGCCGCGAGCCAGAACGGAATTCTCCAGGCGAAAGAGTAAATGTCGTTTTCTGAAAAAAACGCGTATAGAGCGACCAACGCTTGCGCCCCTAGCAGCACGCCAAAATTGCTTCCCGCGTCCGACAAGCTTCCGTAAAATCCGCGTCTGTTTTTAGGCGCCTGCTCGACTATATGCACCATCGCCGCGGTATATTCTCCTCCGAGCGATATCCCCTGAAAGATTCTTAGAAAAACCAATAGAATCGGGGCTAAAATTCCTATTTGGTCGTAGGTCGGAAGCAATCCGATAAGCAAGGTTGGAATAGCCATTAGCAAAATCGCAATTGAAATGGCTTTTCGTCGTCCGAACTTATCGCCGATCGGCCCGAATATCGCCGATCCAAGCGGCCGCATGAACAGTCCCGACGACATGGTAAGAAAAGTGAGAACCTCTCTCAAAGCGGCGTTTTCCAACGGGAAAAAGCCTTTGGATAAAATAGGCAGAAAAGGCATGAACAGCGCAAAATTATACCATTCCAGTATATTGCCGATCGCTCCGATCCATGATTCATGCTTTTCAACGTCTATTTTGAACACTAGGCCTCCTTATTTAGTATAATTAAAGTCGCTTTCTCCTCCGTCATCTTTGAGCGAAGCGAAGGATCCATGCGATTTTTTTCGCATCTTATTTTGTTATCGCTGTCTGTCGACAACCGAAGCGGACAAATAATTATTCGCTCTTACAATTGGATCCTTCGCTTCGCTCAAGGATGACGG
>JAISID010000059.1 GCA_031262205.1 Holosporales bacterium
TCATCTGGCGAATTGTCCCGAGAATCGTCTCGCAAAACAAAGGAAGGAAAATGAGTTTTCAAGCAAGCGAAAGCGCGATAGTCCACGGGTTTCAAGCATTTTATTACGAACTGCTGCGATATAAAGAAAAAGCCCTTAGCTCATACTTTTCCGAAGAAACTTCCGTTTCCAAAGAAACTTCAAACAACCAAGAGGGAAACGAATCTGAAACAACAAACGAGGTTGAAGGAACAGTCGTTCAAATTCAAAAGAAAATCTTGCGAGTCATAGACAACGTAATTAATATAATGCTTGCAAAATCAAGAGTCGCCCCCAGATTAATTGACGACGCAAAATATATAATGACAGTCCTAGCCGATGAAATCTTCTTAAACCTCAAATGGGAAGGGGCGAGATTTTGGAGATTCACTCTCCTTGAAAAACAAATATTCCAAACGGAAATTGCAGGAGACAAGTTCTTTCAAATGACGGACGAGATCATATCGGACGTAACCAACGAAGAAATAGCGTTTCTATATCTCATGGCTTTAAGCCTCGGATTCAAAGGACGCTATAGAGATATAGAAAATTCGGACGAGCAGATATCCTGGTATAAAGATAGGCTTTACGCAATCCTCAGCGCAAAACCGGCAAGGTTATTTTTCCCAGGAAGAACTCATCTGCTTGATTCGTGCTACGAACACACTAATATAGAATGCAACGAATCATACCTCCCCGATTCCAAATTTTGGTCTTGGTGCATTATCGCTATAGTCTTCCTGTATATAATTGTCTCGTATTTAGTTTGGAACGGAATTACGGGAGACATCGGCGACGTCTTAAATCAGATAGCGAAACAAACCAGACAGAGCCCAATGATATAAGAAGAAAGCGTTCTTCTCCAAAGTAGTCTAACTGCCAAGCAACCTTATCATACGCAACTTGTATGCGGCTACGGCTTAATTATATATCGGAAATCGTCCCTTAACGCGAAGCGGACAAATAGGAGTTTGTTTAAAGTAATCCATTTATAAAGTCGCGCCTGACCGCTTGCCAAAGTTACTTTCAATATAAACTCGCCCCTTCCAAGAATATTTATGTTAACGACGAGGAACCGTACTATAAGACAGAAAAGCCCCCTAATAATATTTATCTTTAGGAACGAGGGAAACGAGACCGATTTATAAAGCGACTTGTCAAGGGCGTGAGAGCTGAGCAAAGCGAAGCGTCCCTTGACAAGTTACGCGTGGTAAATCGGTATAATTGAAGGAGCCAAAAGAGAAATATTATAATTATATGTTTTATAAATAATTCCAGAACTCTATTTGTAATAAACTAATTCCAACAAAAATCGAAGAAAATTCTTTTGGGAAAATTAGGCGAAAAATCGGACAAAAATATTAATGAAAAATAAATTTTAAAAATTAACGTTTTATTAACCGATTCACGGTATTTTCTACAATTACCATCCCCCAAACCCCTCTAGCAATAGACAATTTCCAAAAGGATTATGCGATTTAGAAAAAAAGAAGCTAAATAACAAAATTGATATATCTCTTTAAAAGCCCTATAATCTAATAATCTGATCAAAAAGAATGCAACAATTAATTTAAGAGGGAAAATGGCAATTACAGCGCAATTAGTTAAGCAGCTCCGCGACAAAACCGGAGCGGGAATGATGGACTGCAAAAAAGCTCTCGTTGAAACGAATGGCGATATTCCCACAGCGGAAGAATATCTTCGTAAAAAAGGTTTAATGGACGCCGCGAAAAAATCCTCGCGAACAACGGCGGACGGATTAATCGCAATCTCAACCTCTAAAGATAAAAAAACAGCGTCTATTATCGAGTTTAATTCCGAAACCGATTTTGTCGCCAGGAATGAGAAATTCCAAGAAGTCGCTAAAATGATTGCAGAAATCGCGCTTAACGACGACCGCGATATTTTAAATTCAAAAACCCCAAACGGAGCCTCCGTTAAAGAAGAAATAGATCGTCTAATTTCTATAGTCGGCGAAAATTTAACTTTCAGAAGGGCAAAGAAAACGGTCGTTAAAAACGGCGTTATCTCTACTTACGTCCACGGAGCCGTAGTTCCTGGAATGGGAAAAATTGGAGTTCTTGTTTCTATGGAAGCCGAAGGCGACTTTTGTCTGATTAAGTGCGAAGAGTTGGGCAAAAAGATTGCTATGCACATAGCCGCCGCCAACCCGACGTACTTATGCTCAAAATGCATTCCTCAGGAAGTTATCAATAAAGAAAAAGAAATCGCTATAGCCCAAGCAAAAGAACTTGGAAAGCCAGAAAACATAGCTGAAAAAATGGCGGAAGGCAGAATCAAAAAATTCTTTGAAGAATGCGTATTGCTAGAGCAGGTTTTCGTAGTGGACGGAAAAACAAAAGTATGCGACGTTATAGATTCGTTCAATAAAGAAAACAATTTCAAAGTAAAGATTGCGGAATTTACAAAATTCGTTCTTGGCGAGGGTATCGAGAAAGCGACGACAAATTTTGCCGAAGAAGTCGCCTCGTTTATTAAACAATGAATAGAAGTCTTATAAAAATATCCGGCGAAGCGATCTCTGGAGTAGAAGGAAAGTTTGATTTCGAAGCCATATCGACGATTTGCCAAAACATCAAAAATGTAGCGAGCGAAGGTATCGGCGTTTCTCTTGTCGTGGGAGGCGGCAATATTATTAGGGGACGAGATTTTAAAAACTCGGTCAACTTCAGCCGAAAAACAGCCGACGCCGCTGGAATGCTGGCTACGGTAATCAACGGAATAATCCTTAGAGACTCGCTCCGCTTGAACGGTCTCGAATCGGAAATTGTTTCAACGCTAAGAATACCGTTCGGCATTAAACACAACGATTCTTTTACTATCGCAGACCTTATAAACAAAAACAGAATAATAATCTTCTGCGGAGGCGTCGGCCTCCCCTACTTTTCAACTGACACTATTTCAATAGTCGCCGCATTTATGTCAAATTGTAATATGATTTTAAAAGCCACAAAGGCCGACGGCATTTACGATAAAGACCCCAACATTTATAAAGACGCTAAGCGCATCCCTGAACTGACATATCAGGAAGCGATAGATCGAGATTTGAAAATAATGGATAAAACGGCTTTCGCATTGGCCGAGCAAAAAAGGTTGCCAATTCACATTCTCTGCAAACGAACCGAATTGTTTCCTTAGAGCCATTAAAAACGAATTAAAACAATCAATCGTTAAGTAAGATACTCTTGGAGATTACTCTTTCTACGCATCGCCAACTTATTGTATTTCATTCTTAAGAAATCGATGCCTAACGTCCCCGAACATGAGCGCTATAATTAAAGAAATAATGTTAAAAATTAAATGCAACAAGCGAATCATTATTCAGCAATCTTAGAATATTCTTTCCAGAACGGAATCCCAATTATGAAACGAATAATCTTAAATACAGTTACAAACCATTAAAATCCCGCTGCGATAACCACTTACAAGAATCTTATTGTTACAGGTTTACTACCATTATTCTTAGAAATTTCTAAAACGATAAAGACTAATTGTTTCTCTGATTAACAATTGTAGCAAATCAAGCCGTCGTTATGAAATCAAGAAGAGCGGACTTAGACATAAAGCCCGACTTTGATGCGGCTTCTTTACCGTTTTTGAAAACTATAACGGTCGGCAGAGTTTGAATATTATACTTTGATGCAACGGCAGTCGCTTCGTCTACGTTGACCTTAACAAATTTTACCCCAGTCGCCGACTTTTCAACATCGTCTATAACGGACGACAACATCCTGCACGGTCCGCACCAAGGCGCCCAGAAATCTACCGCGACTACATCGCTGCCGCCCAATACGCTAAGCAATTCAGATTCTTCCACTACCTCGATCATCTTTTCTCTCAATTACAATTTTTCAGCCGATATTTATAATAGCATTTTCAATCTAAGAAAACTTCGGAATTATTCAATACGCCCATTAGTATCAAATTGGCAAGTTATCCGTTAAAATCAAGCATGTCATTGCGGGCTGTTCCGCAAGCAATAGTTTCTATGCGAAACAGAAAGGAATTATCCCCTGACGCGCAAGTAAAATAACTTTATAAGCGATATAATTGCGGTCTCCCTAATTTGTTTGCCGTAAGGGGCATAATGTTACCGCCGCATATTAAGGGATAATTTCATTAGTTTATTATAAATGAAGTTTTGGGATGTTATAGGTTTCAAAATTATTTACAAACATACATCTTTGAAAGCGGCGGCTTTCGCAGTATTAACTGCGACCGAGCTATGAAGCTCGGGTTCGGCTTCGCCGAACAAGCCGCCGCTTTCTCAAATACAATATTTATCTTTTAGCTTCACTCGATTATACCAATTTACTAGAAGCATAGCTTGTCAAGGGGTGCTTCGCTTTGCTCGCTCTATAGCCCTTGATAAGTCGCTTTATAAATCGGTCTCGTTTTTCTCGTTCCAAAAGATAAATATTATTGGGGGAAGGTTTGTGTCTTATAATCTAATTGCTTATCTTTAAAGCTAGCCTTCTTGGATGGGACGAGCGTAGACACTAATAGAATAATGTTCTTAAATGAAGGAGTATATCCTTGTCGTACCTTATAACCCCCGTTTGGAATAATCCCACAACATATTGTATAAATATATAACTAAAAATTTATAATAATATAAGAGTATGCTTAAAGTAATTTATAATAAATCTTTATAGATTATTGCTAAACCACATTTTATTACTACCACGAATTATCAACAAATGATTCTCAAAACTCAAAATGTTTCACGTGAAACATTTTAATACAGAGCGGACGAATACCACATGCATCAGAAGACAACTCCGAATAATAATATAAGGGAATCTCTGGGAACAACGGCTTATCGGACTCTCCTTGATAGAACGTCTTTCCAAAAATACTCCACTTTCTTTAAAAACGCCACGCATTGTTCAAGATCAAACTTCCCCTTTATTTGAGGAGTAAACGAATCCAAGAGCTTTTTTATATCCGCATCCAACTTTTCATACAAAGAAAGCCCTTTATCGGTTAATTTCAAATAAGCCGCTCTTTTATCAAAATCAGACGGAGTTTGTTGAACATATCCGTTGGAAATCATTTTCTTTATATTATACGACGCGTTAGACCCTATGTAATATCCTCGGGAAATAACCTCCCCTATCGTCACAACGTTTTCATTAATATTCATCAAAATAAACGCTTGAATCGGATTAATGTCCCCGACTCCAATAATATCTAGTTCCTGCTTAATAATATCCAAGAATAACCTATAGTTTTTCTCTCCGTAAACCGAAATCTCCACACAACTGTTTCCCATAAAGTCCACATAAATATAGCGCTCTATAAATTTTATTGTACTTCAGTTTAGTTAAATATTCATTAATGTATAACAAATTTTTCAAAAACCTGTAAAGAACTTATCTATGTTTGAAGATATACAATAAAATTGAGGCGACATCTTTTGCAATACTGCACCGATTATTTCGCTAATTATAAAAAAACAGCCGCCATTAAAATAAGGCCGTTTCAAGAAAAATCTAACTTTACTCAGCAAGACTACAAACTTACAGAACAGCTCGCGGACTTATAATCTCTGGCGAACAAATTACTTTACTGCTCTCAATATGTTATAATTGTGGCATAAACAAATATGCGTCGCATTGTAAACTTATGAAATTAATTGCTTTAATGGAAAATCAGGAAATAGATTCCAGAGTCTCGATTACGCCTGATATTGCTAAGAAACTTATAGATTTAGGACACGAAGTTCTAGTTGAAAAAGACGCGGGACAAGGAGCTGGTTTTAGCGATTTAGAATATGAAAAATACGGCGTAAAAATAGCGGAGAGAACAAACATATCAGAAGCCGACGTCGCGTTTTCAATAAACCCTCTCGCGATAAAAGACATTAAGAAATTGAAAAAAAACGCGATTGTCATTAGCAATCAAGAACCTTTCCAACGGAATGAAAATATCTCGCTATTTAAAGAAAGAGAAATAACGTCGTTCGCCTTAGAGTTCATTCCAAGAACGACAAGAGCGCAATACATGGATGTTTTATCGTCTCAGGCGAGTCTTGCAGGTTACAAAGCCGCTATTGAAGCCGCCCACATATTAAATAGAGGCTTGCCTCTCATGATAACGACCGCCGGTACGGTGCCCGCCGCAAAAGTTCTCGTAATGGGAGCAGGGGTCGCGGGGCTTCAAGCTATTGCAACCGCCAAACGCCTCGGAGCCATAGTCGGCGCGTCCGACGTCAGAGCTTCCGTCAAAGAGCAGGTTGAAAGTTTGGGAGCGAAATTTATAGAAGTCGAATCGTCGGAAAAAACAGACGGAGTCTACGCTAAAGAAATGAGCGACGAATATAAAAAAGCCCAAGAAGCCAAGTTGCGTTCGGTTTTACCAAATCAAGACATTGTTATAACGACCGCTCAAATCCCTGGGAAAAGAGCGCCTATTATTATCAAATCCGATATGGTCGCTTTAATGAAAAGCGGCTCGATAATAATCGACTTAGCCTCGAAAACGGGGGGAAACTGTGAAAACACGGAACCTGGGAAGACCGTGGAAGTAAACGGCGTTAAGATTGTAGCGTTTGACAACATACTAAACTTAATTGCGTACGACGCTTCTAGATTGTTTGCTAAAAACATATTTTCATTCTTCGAACTTTTAACGCAACAAATGGAAAAACAGAAGAACATCTCAAATATAGACGACGAAATCATTAAGGCGACTCTTTTGACCTGCGAAGGCAAAATAATTAGCGGAAGAATCAACCTTAATTAAAGGGAATCACCCCTTAATGCTGCAGGTAGGTTAGAAAGAAAAACCATACCTTGCCGAACATCAAAGGAAATAAAAGTATAATTAAATCAAGAAAGTAAATACATAGAATATTATGATACGATAAGGAAGGTTTAATATAAAGGATATAGATAAGATGAACAAGATAACGGTAGGAATAGCCGTAGCATTAGCATTTGTTATAGTAAGAGGCATAGCCGTAGCGAGAAAAAGAAGAAAGACCTATACGCGTAGAAATTCTCTATTGAGGAATATACAAGACCAAGTTGCCGATGCTAGAAGAAACGCAGCCTTGGCGTTAGGACATATTGTAAGAGCAAATCCTGCTCTTGCTACCCCCGAGCTTAGAGACGATCTAGTTCCTCTTCTACAAGACCAAGCTGCCGATGCTAGAAGAAACGCAGTCTGGGCGTTAGGACCTATTGTAACAGCAAATCCTGCTCTTGCTACCGCCGAGCTTGGAGACGCTCTAGTTCCTCTTCTACAAGACCAAGTTGCCGACGTAAGAGCAAACGCAGCCTTGGCGTTAGGACATATTGTAAGAGTAAATCATGATCTTGCTACCGCCGAGCTTGGAGACGATCTAGTTCCTCTTCTACAAGACCAAGTTGTCGATGTAAGAGGATGCGCAGCCTTCGCGTTAGGACATATTGTAATAGCAAATCATGATCTTGCCACTGCCGAGCTTAGAGACGATCTAGTTCCTCTTCTACA
>JAISID010000014.1 GCA_031262205.1 Holosporales bacterium
AATTCTATATTGCAACTTAACATACTGTTTGTTTTATATATTTATACTTTACGTTACTTAAAAACTATTTCTACTGGCATATTTTTGAAAATGTTTCACGTGAAACATTTTTGATTTTGAGAACCATTCTTTGATAATTAACATAGTAATATATAATACTCTATAATTTATTACTTTGGGTATACTTATGTACTATTATATAATTTTAGAAATATATTTATGAGATACTATATTTTTATTTAGTTTGTTCTTTCCTATTTTGGAATACCGGTATTAAGAATGAGGAACCAGACTATACGATTAATCGCCTCTTCTATCAGGCGATATCTAGTCTGATTTATAAAGCGACTTGTCAAGGGCTATAGAGCCGAACAAAGCGAAGCATACCTTAACAAACTACGCTTTAATAAATCGGTATAATCACGCGACGTCAAAAGAAAAATATTGACGGTTATAATATTGTTACTCTGTTCGAAGAAAAGCAAAGGCTAGCAAAATTCATCCCTAATCAACACATTTCGCAAACATTGAAAAATGCTCAACGCTAATGAAAATGGATACGAAATACCCGATTAAGATTCGGCAACCGTAGTTTCTTCCTCAGTCAAAGCGATTTGCTCCTGCGCGGTCATAACCCTCAAAGGCAACTCGACGGAAACTTCGGGATGCAAAGTAATTTTGACCGTATAATTTCCAACGGCCTTTATCGGAGCCGCGATTTGAACTTGAGATTTCAGCGCCGTATATCCTTGTTCCGCTAATTGCTCGACAATATCTCCTGGTCTAACGGAACCGTATAAAAACCCAGAATCGCTGGCGTTTCGAATCAAGAGTATAGATGCGTTCCTCATCTTTGAAGCGACTTTCTCAGCGTTACTTTTTAACTTTAAATTATTAGCTTCTATCTCGGCTTTTTTTGTATTGAAATATTCAAGATTCGCTTCCGTCGATCTTAGAGCCTTCTTTTTAGGAAGCAAAAAATTTCTCGCATACCCGTCTTTAACGTTAACAATATCTCCTATAAATCCAAGTTTTTCAACTCTCTCTAACAAAATGACTCGCATTCCAAATCCTAGGCTACGCTTATAGATACTGAGATCATATCATAAGCTCGCGCGATTCGCCAAGATAAACTTCAATGCGAAGAGGTTTTTAAAAGAGCTTCGATTCCCGGCAATCTGTTCCCTGCGACGAACTCTAAGAATGCTCCGCCGGCTGTTGAAACAAAAGTCGTATCTTTCTTATAATCTCCGATTGAAGCTATCGTTTCCCCGCCGCCGATTACCGATATTAACTTATTATTCTTAGTTTCTTTTGCTATATATTCCGCCAAGATTTTCGATGATCTGTCAAAATTCGAAAACTCAAAAGCTCCTAACGCTCCGTTCCACAGCAACGTTTTCGATTTTTCTATAATCTCTATGATCCTCTCTATAGTTTTTCCCCCTATATCGAAACATGAAAAACCTGGCGGAATAGCCGTATAGTCGTAATTCTCTCCATCTTTGTTTAAGTTTTTCGAAGCTAGAAAATCAATGGGCAAGATTATCTCAGATTTTGATTCTCTCATAATACGACGCGCCGTTTCTAAGTAATCTCGCTCGATAAGAGAATCCTGCATATTGATTCCATTCGCCGCAAGAAACGTGTTAGCCATAGCTCCGGCAACAATTAAATAATCCGCAGTTTTTGATATTTGGTTTAAAACCTCCATCTTAGAAGATACTTTCGAACCGCCGATAATAGCGGCGAACGGCCGAATTATATTGCTTGTCACGCTCGATATGCCGTCTACTTCTCTTTGCAAAGAATATCCTGCGAACGGCGGAAGATATTCCGTTATCGCGCAGACCGAAGCGTGCTCTCTGTGGGATACGGAAAAAGCATCGTTTATGTAAACGTCTCCAAATTCGGCTAGTCTTTGAGCAAATTTTTTATCGTTGGTCGTTTCGCCTTCATAAAACCTTAAATTTTCCATAAGCGTTATTTTGGAATTTACCGCTTCTGGATTTATATTGAAAATCGAGGCTCCTTCAAAATAAACCTCGCATCCTAAAACTTCCGCTATTTTATTCGCTATATTTTTTAAAGAATATTTAGGATTTGCAACATCGTCTATAGACGGCCTTTTATAATGTGAAATTAGAACGACGTTTAACCCGAGATTTATAACGTCCAACACAGTGTCCTTTACGGCGTAAACTCTCGATAAGTCTGCAACGTCGGACGGTAGATTTAAGTCTGCTCTAACGATACAACGATTTACATTATCGTTTTCAGAAACAAACTTTTTAAAATCTTCGAAATCTCTTAAAGCTAATTGCCGCCGCATAAAAAAGTCGTCTTTTTAAAATCAACCTAATTAGTATATACGATTCCCCGCAAAGTTCAACGTACGCAGCCTATCAATAGGCTATTCTGTCTTAAGTTCTTTATCCACAACCATAGTAACGCAACAATCAGACCAAACGTTAAGCATAGTCTCTTCCGCGTCCATCAAATTATAAAGCGGCAGGATAACTCCCATTAGAGATATCGGAACGTCCATAGTTAACATTAAACTTACGCTTATGAAATAACATCCCATTGGGATTCCAGCCTCTCCAATCGCCGCAATCGTAGATATAAAAACCCAGATTATCATTTGTAAAGGAGTTATTTCGATTCCATAGTTCTGCATCATGTATACGCAAGTTGTAAATATAAACGCAGCGCAGCCGTTCATGTTTATCGTCGTACAAAGAGGCAAAACAAATCTGCT
>JAISID010000085.1 GCA_031262205.1 Holosporales bacterium
GAAACTTTAAAATAAATTTCAATTGTCAGTAGAAAATTTTGGCATAATTTCGCATTTATTTAATAGTGGTTTTATATATAATTACCTAGTATTATCATACTCGGAGGCGCTATCTCTTGGATATTGCAGGTTTAAATCTTTTTATAAAAGTTTGCGATATAGGATTTTATGAGGCATGCGATGAGCTAGGACTTGATTATGAAAGAGGGAAAAATAATCTTGAGGAATTAGAAAAAAGTTTAGGTTTTAGATTGTTTGAATATAACGAGCATGATCCTATTGGCAGTATGACAAATAAGGGGGAGTTATTTTTGCCAAAGGCAAAAGAATTTGTGGGGAATTTAATTGATTGTGCTTTGTTAGATTCAGATTCAGATTCAGATTCAGATTGGAAAGGTATCATCATAAGAGCAAGCCCTCTTAATGGAAAGAATTTTATATTGCCTTTTTTAGAAGAAATAGATTGGCAGAAAGAATGTTCTAGATCGTTTGTAGATTTTTATACATACGAGGACTATTCAGACGAGGAATTTGTCAACGCTCATATTTTATTTTGTAATATGACAAAAGCAGACAAAATATTTTTCGATAAAAAATGGAGCGTGGAAATGGAGCAAGGTTTATATGCAAGCGAGGAATATTTAAAAGATGTCAATATGATTCCCAAAACGCCGGAGGATTTAGCTTCACATTCAGTTATTGGGTATGGAGATTCGTTTGATAAAGAAATTTATAAAAGTTTAAATTGGCATTTATCAGGAGAATATGGAATTGAGAGTTTCGAACCGTCGATTATAGTAAATTCACAATCGGTCTTGATGAAAATGGTTGAATTTGATTTCGGTATAGGGCCAGTTCTTGATTATCACAATAAAATCAGCGAGAAAAAATTAGTAAGAGTTTTACCGGATATAAAAGGCCCCGTAAAAACAATAGATTTTGCAATAAGACGATCTATTCCAAATAGATTTAAAGCATTAGTTGATGATATTGAAAATAAAATTCTAAACGCTGTGTTAGACTTAGAATTAAAAGTGTTGCCTAATTAGTATTATGATAGAAGAATTAAAAAATTTTATAAAGTTTGCAGAAGGCGGAAGGTTAAGTGTTCTTAATATTCCAGAGAACCTATTTTTATCTCAAATGCATTCTATTGAAGACGAAATAAGACATAAACTTGTAAAAAGGATAGATAAAGTAAATGTTGTTTTGACAGAATTTGGAAGGAGGTTTGTTCCATACGCTGCAAGAGTTGTTGAAACTATAAGCAATGGCGTGAGTATAGTGAATGAATGGAGTTCTTATGATTTAGATAATCAACTTACAATTGGATTACCTCGCGATAGCGCGACAACTTGGGCTTTAAATTGTATAAAGGGGTTTAATAAAAGACAGCCTGGTTTAAGGGTTACATTATTTACAGAAAATAAATTGACAACTAATATGCTAGAGAATATGAACGTTATGTTTTGGCCTGTTGAAAGTATTTTAAGCGAATACGATGCTTACTGGTATATAGAATTTAAATACGGCTTGTATGCTAGCGATAGATATATAAAAGTTCGTGGAGAACCGACATTAGATAATATAAAACAACATACCATTATAGCTTATTCAGGAAGAGATAATAATGCGAAATTAAGCAATTGGCATTTGTATGGCGAATATGGATTGCCGATTATAAACCCATCGGTATTTTCTCAATCTCGAGATTTAATCAATAAAATGGTATCTGATGGAGTTGGGATAGGGGCGCTTAGCGATAGACAAGAGGTTTACTATGGATATGAAAATTTGAAACGAGTAGTTAAGGAGGTTTGCGGACCGGTTATGAAAAATTACTTTATGGTTCGAAAGGGAATGAATGAGATAAGGAGGTATAACATGCAGCTTATAAATAGTCTTTTCCGAAACTATTTTGAGCAGAATGGCGTAAAGGTGTTTGACCTTATTTGAAAACTGTTTGAAAATTAAGAGTAGAGAACATTTAAAAATCTGAAGATAAATCTATGACAGATAGACGACGTCTTGGCATTTTAGGAGCCGGAGCTTTCGGTGCTTCTTTAGCTTTAGTATATTCCAGTAAGTTTAATACGACGCTTTTTTCGGGGTTTAAGGATCATGTCGATTCTATGACGACTTCTCGAATAAACGAATTTTTCCCAAATTTTAAGATTCCGAACTATATCAATATAAAAACGACAAGCGATTTAAGAAAAGGAGAGTTTGATTGCTTTTTGTGGGCGTTTCCAGTAAAACCGACGCCTGATATACTTAAAAATTTATCAAAGATAATGGATAATGTTGCCGTTGTGATATGTTCTAAGGGATTGCTGGCGGACGGTTCTTTTACGTACAATTTGTTTAAAAATTTATTGCCAAATTCGAAAGTAGGATACTTAGCAGGGCCAAACTTTGCGGATGATCTCGCAAAGTATACGTTTTCATCCGCCGATATTATATTTGAAGATATTGACGATGCGGGAGCGTTTGCAAATGAATTATCAGTCGAGTCTTTTAAGCTATTTCCTAGCGACGATATGATTGGCGCTCAAATTTGTGGAGCCGTAAAAAACATCGCCGCGATTGCTTGCGGGATGATCATGGGAATCATGCCTTCGAACAATACTCGCGCGGCCTTTTTGTCTTTTGCTCTTCGAGAAATGAAAAATCTTGGAATAAGGCTCGGAGGGAAAGAAGATACGTTTTATGGTTTGTGCGGTTTGGGCGATTTAGTATTGACTACTTTTAACGAGGCTTCGAGAAATTTCTCGCTTGGCGCGAGAATTGCCAAAGGGGAACCGATTGACAGCATAGTTGAAAATTCTAAAGCTACGTGCGAGGGGTATGATACGGTTTCCCAAATAATTAGTCTTGCAAAATTTCATAACGTGGAGATGCCGATTTGTGAAAAAGTTTACGAAATTTTGTTTGGCGGCGCTAAGCCTAATTCGATTCTTGAGGTTTTAAAATAAGTTGATCTTTGATTCGTGAGATTTTTTTAAATTTGCTTAGGAAAACAGTATTTTTAGAATATTTTTAAGTATATCTTGAAAGAAATTTATTGACAGAATATATTTATATGATGTAGTCTAATATAAAGAGATGAAAAACATGAGGAGGAGAATATGACAAAAATATTTCACGGTTTGATTATAGGACTATGTATAATCGTCGGATTTTCTATTTGTAATTTACACGTGTCGACTGATAAGTTGGTGTCCAACGTTCAAGTTGAAGGAAGAGCAGAGCAAAATGTAAAAGCCGATTTGTTTGTTTGGGAATTTACTTATTCGGCGGTTGGGGATAAAGCCCAGGATGCTAAAGAATCGGTGAAGAATGCAAAAAAAGAGATAACGGCGTTATTAGATAACGCGGGCTTAATAAAAGACGAGGATTACACGGTAAAGCCGAGAGAACTCAGCCATACTAAAACAGACGCTGGGGCAGATGTTTTTACGATTTCGCAAAGGTATGAAGTTAAGACGCAAAAAATGGAAGAAGCCGTAAAAGCATATAAATTATCGGAAAAGCTGGCGGATGAAGGAATAGCGATTGTATCGGACAAAAGTCGTATGTATCAAATAAAGGACAAAACAAATCTTGAGAAACAGTTGATTGCAAAAGCTCTAGAAGACGCAAAGGAGAGGGCTGTTCAGATCGAGAAGATTACGGGAGGCAGAATTATCGGCGTTCCTGAAATAGCTTGGAGCAGACTTCAACTTAGAGATTCAAACGCATCCGAAGAATATTACTGGGACGGCGGCTCAACGATTGATCAAATTGCAACTCTTACCCTAACCACCAATTATAAAATGAAGTGAACTTAGCCAAAAAACGGAATGGGACATTAATCTGATATTGATGTTCTATTCTTCCTGATGGAAGTTTTTATTTTGCAGAGGGATTATTCCCCCTATAAGCTACGGTTTATGTATAAGAAAAGCAGCTAAGAGTACGAAGCCTTAGCCATTTATTTGAGGTTTGCTTGTTACAAATGAAGTTTCTAGGATGGTAAAAGATGATTCCGTTGTTTTTGTGTAGTGTATTTTGGAGTTGTTGGTTTGAAAAAAATAGGGGATCATCCCCTCGTATGCAGTAATGGTTTTATAAGTGCAATCTTATAAATAGATTACTTTAAGCATACTTATAAACTTCTTGAAGTTCTAGCGATATACTTCCTTTATATAAATCTATTTGTTGTTCTACCGTGCGTTAAGGGATGATTCCGAAAAGATATGTAACGCGGGATTTGTTTAATACACAAGAATAATTTGTATTGTTAGGCCGCTTATCCGATAGATATTCGCTTAGAGACGTTCTTGGCTGAATTATAAATTCCGATGTTTGAATTTGAACTGAACGTCCCTTTGGCCAGTGTTATTTGAGGTAAAGTTTGGTAAATTAGTTAGTAATTGTTAAGTTGTTAGAGAATGAAAGTGCAGTCTTGGCAACGATCTTCAAATGATTTTATGTTTCGCGAGAATTCGCCTGCTAGAGGCGTTTCTTCGAAAACGCGATTGGGGAAGGATGGTAATCTTTCGAAGTTATCCGAAATAAAACGTTTGTCGATTTTGGCGGAGCTTATTAAAAAGTACTGTTTCGATCTTGGGATTCTGGAGATTGTTAAATTAGCAAAAGAACTTGCCGGGGTAATCGATGAACTTAATTTTTATAAAATAGATTTAAAGAAATTAACCGACGATTTTGTATTATTTTTCCCAGAGCACTGGAAAAAGAGAACGCAGTTCCTCCTGATTGTTACGAAATATTGGCCGGAGATTTTGAAAGAAAACGGCAAAGAACAAGTTGTTCCAAATAAGTCGGCCTATCATGCGTCGGATTTTCAATGTTTGACTAAAGATTTAAGATTGCAATTAAGTCCAAAAGATATAAAAAATACGGTTCGTATTTTTGAAGCCGAAGATTTGTTGGGTGAAATAGACTTCGTTATAAACGTAGTAAAAAATAATTCTGGGAAAACTATAGCTATAGTATCTCCAAACAAAGATTTTTCGGCGCTGCTTTCTTATAGATTTGAAAACGAAGGGATTGATTACACATCGTATGTTAGCAATAGTTTTAAAGAATTATCCGCCGAGTTTCTCAATGAGATCGACGGCAATTTTAAGGATGTTTCAAAAGAGGAAAAGCCTAGGCTGATTAAAGAATTATCTTCTTTGGCGGAAGTCGTGAAGATTCAAAAAAACGTATCTATTGTAAGTGTCGGCGATATAAAATTTCTTACTTCCGATATTATTCTTTTGAGCGAATTGAATGAAAAATTTTGGTCTCCAAGGGATGGCGGAGAGTATTGGCTCCATAAATTTTTACGGCGGAAGATTGGTTTGACAGCGTCTACTAAAAATACGATGGAAGACGATTTCTATTCTTGTTTTAATGGAACGTCGGAGATATATCTGACAAGAGCGAAAAAAATAAACGGAATAGGAGAGGGCAAAAGTTCGATATTGTCGAAGTTTGAGGCTGTTTATAAAAAGAACGATGTAAAACTTGATAGAATTGCCGATTGTTCTCAAAACTATTGCTTCATTTCTTCAAATAGTTTTGAGATTAAGAAAGAGTTCTTAAAGTCGCCGAATGAAATTACTACGGGCGATGTGGAGCTTTTAATGAAAGAACCGCAGGGATTTTACGCTAAAAATATTTTAAATTTGAGACCTGTGGAAGTTGAAAATGATAAACGGGAATTTGTTATTGCGTTTAAAAATTTCATGAGGTCGTATTTCTGTGATAAATCTCAAGCAACGGCTTGGCTTAATGTTATTAAAAACATAGATTTTTTTGGATATCAAAAATGTCTGAAAGTTATGGAATGGTTGAAAAAGAGGAATTTTATGGGTATGTCGTATAACGATATTCCAGGGAGAATGAGTTTTCCAAGGTTTGATATAACGATACGCGGAAGGTGCGATAGGGTAGAAGAGGAAGGCGACGTTTCTAGGCTTATTATGTATAAGACTACTGTTTCTCAATCGACTAAAGATATAATATATGGAGACGATAGTTCAATAATGACGACTTGCCTAATTGCGGAGAAGGGTGGTTTTGAGGATATAAAATTGCCTATACGAGAGATTCAGATATGGAGTCTTTCCGAGCCTGTGGATGTAAAAAGCATTGAAATTTCAAGGGATTTAATAGATCATTTTGAGCTTAGACTAAACGAAGCATTGGAATGCGATTATATGAATTATCAGAACAATAATAAACTGAGATATGATAAATATAAGCATTTTAAAAGAGTATGACGATTCTAAAAAAAACGCTATTTTATTCCCTGTATAACAAGGCAAAGACTGTTTGCATGATGATGCAGAATCATTTGGGAATCATCCTTGGATGGCAGAGCAGACAAGTAAGAATCTATCCAAAGGTATATCTCTAGAGTTTATAAGTATGTTTGAAGAAATCTATTTTATAAAATCTTACTTATAAGACCATTACTATATATGTTGGAGGATGATTCCCTATTCTTTTATGAAGTTTTTGCTCCTACTCTGAGACGGTTTAGCAGAAAAATGTTTCACGTGAAACATGGCGATAAATCTTAGACGGCTCATTCCTTAATGCGTGTTGTATTCCTTTATACAAGCCGTTGCTTATAAAGGTTCTTAATCTTGAAATTACATAAGAATTATTGCTCTGTCTGAGTCATCGTTATTTCTGATGTTTTTTGTCTTTTAGTTATCTTGCCTAAAAAGTTGTATCCGAAGGGGAGGTTGTTTCTTCCGTGTCCGAAACTTTCGCTTTTATAAACAGGGATACTCATTTTACTTGCGAAGTTTTCAAGTATTTTTAACGCCGTCGCATTCGCTCCGAAGTCTCCGAAAATAATCGCGGCAACGCAGTTAAAAAGTCCAGCATTATCGAGATGAGTTAAAAGGCGGTCTAGGTAATAATCTTTGATGCCGATGTCTTCTAAAAGAATGATTTTACCTTGGGTTTCGATTTGCCAAGGCGTTCCTATAGTGGATTCTATGCACGTTAAATTCCCGCCGGTAATTATTCCTTGAATAACAACGTTATCAAGAGTTTTTGCTCGTTCGTTAAGCGGGATTAAATCTGATATTTTAAAAACGTTTGTTTTTCCATGTAAGAATTTTATTAAGGAGTCGTATGATTCTGGAGATTTGTTTTTTTGAGCCATGTTTGTTAAATCTGGAGCGTGTATCGCCGTCCAGTTATATTTTTGAGACATATAAATAAGAAGAGGTGTGGCGTCGCTAAAACCTATGATTATCTTTCTGGAAGTTTTAGAATAATCGCTTGCCGCTAACTTGCCCATCAGTTTATCAACTTCATAACCTCCGCAAAACGTCCAAATAATTTTATGAGAAGATTTCAAGGATTTATCTAACTTTTTAAATTTCTTATCTTGGTCGGCAAAGCATTGCTCCGTGGACGACGTCGTTAACGCGTCGCATTTCGCTCCTGTAATTTTGAATACTTTCTTCCAAAGAGATTTGTCTTTTCTTCCGCTTGAAGGGGTTATTATTTCTATATCCAATTTTGTCAGAGAATCAGGCCTGAATGTTATAGCGACGACGACGCCTGAAAATACTAACAAGTATGTTAGCAATTTTTTCATGAAAGTCATAGAGGATTGTAATCCTTTTGTTCTTTCAAGAAACCGCCTACTCTAATAGTTTGAATATCTTTGCATAGTCCGTTTTCGTTTATATCGACGACTACGCCGCAAACCGTAGCTTCTTTTAGTGCTGGAGTCATTTTTGCATGGGCGTCTACTTTCGATAGAAAACGTCTTATGGGAGCTTTATCGTCCATACCGATGCAGGAGTCGTAGTCTCCGCACATTCCGCAATCGGATAGAAAACCGGTGCCGTTTTGTAAAATTTGCAAGTCGACAGTCGGAACGTGAGTGTGCGTTCCTATGATAGCTGAAATTCTGCCGTCGAGGTATCTTGCTAAAGCTGTTTTTTCCGCAGTAGCTTCAGCGTGAAAATCAATAAAGATCGCGTCTACGTTGACTTTTAATTTATACTGATTTAAAAGCTCGTCAATTTTAGAAAATGGATCGTCGTTTGCTTCCATAAAAATCCGTCCCATCAAATTTACAATCATGATTTTTTTGTTGAGAAACGGAATGTCGGTAATGACAAATCCTCGGCCTGGGGTTCCTTTGGGATAGTTCAAAGGTCTTATTAATCTCTTTTCTCGTTCGAATATCGCTATGTCGTCCCGTCTAGCAAAGGTGTGATTTCCGAGGGTTATAACGTTTACTCCAGCATTGAAAAATTGATCGCATATGCCTTGGTTAATTCCGAAACCATAAGCTGCGTTTTCTCCGTTGACGACTACAAAATCAAATTTGTATTTGGTCTTATTAGATTGAATGTAATTTATGACGGCGTCTGTTCCGCTTTTCCCCATAACGTCGCCGAAAAAAGCTATTCTCATTGCGATATCTTTCTTAGGTTTTCAGTATTTACAACTATACGCGAAACGGTTTTTAACTTCCTAAAGTTTGTTATAAATTCTTTTTCAAATTTTTCAGCCGATAGTCTTTCTCTTATAATTTTGTCATCCGGAACTTTTGCATCCTCGCATTTTTCGCCGACCAACATGATTATGTCGATCGTATTCTCTTTTTCTGGAGATGGGAATATTACAGGACTTTTGGACGATTTTGATTGAGATATTGCGCTTAATTCATACCCGTTTGGATTTTTAATTTCAGCTTCTTCGAATTGTATGCCGTTTTCTTTACAGATTGTTTTATACTCCTCTACGGACTTGGCGTTTTTAATTTTTTCAATCTTTGTTTCAAGTTCTCGGTTGTCTTTTTCTGTGAACAACGCTCCTCCAAATTGTATGGACGACTGCAAAATTTTATAAGTTCCGTTCATTGTCCCAACCTTTCCAGGCTCTGCGACGTCAAGAAAGCAAACTATCTTGTAACCGATTTTGGTTTTAATAATTCCGCTGCATTTTCCAGGCGATAAATCTTTAATAGCTTCGCGAACGGGTTGTTCGAGTGTTTCTTCGGCGCTCCATCTTGTATTTCGTCTATCGCCTAATTGTTCGCCTTGAGACAAGGTTTCCGCGATTAGTTGAAAACTGAATCCGTCTTTTATTAAGTTTAAAACTGATTCGGCGTTTTTCCTGATAGATTCGGCATCGGCTTTATCGTCGACTCTGAAAACAATCTCCGATATAAGGTATCTTTTTTTCTTAATTTCACCGGCCGCTTTAGCTCTAGCTTCGTTCATATCGTTCTTAGAGATTTTTATATCGCTGGCGAGCATTTGAGCCACAATGGAGACTGTCATTTTTAACCTTATGTATCTTCTGAAAATTTTCATGCTGATTCCAGCTTCTTGGAATTGCTTGACGAGGTCGTTTACCGACAAGCCGTTTTCAGAAGCAATCTCGGCTATGCGTTCGTTAATGTCGTTGTCCGATACAATAATATTCGATAATTTTGCAAGTTGTTGCTGCAACGTTTCGTCGATCATTATATTGAGTACGGACGGGATCATCAGCTTGGCGTGTTTTTTATTGAATCCTTTGCCGCCTAAAAAGAATATGAATCTTATGGCGGTTAGGATGTCAACATTTGTTATTACCTTATCGTTTACTTCCGCCACCACGAAGATCTCTCGGTTTTCAATGTTTTTAGAAATTTGGTTTTGAGCCGTTTTCCCCGTTTTTGTTTTAGTATTTTTTAGGACTGAGAAAACGTTGTTTTCGTCGTTATAAATAGTGTTCTTTTTCGGTTTGTTTTTGTATATGAAAGATTCGTCCGTAGAGCGGCCTATCGAGCTGACTTTAACTGGCTCGCTGGAAGCGACGTTGAAAATAAAAGGAAAGAAAAGACAATAACGCAAATACGAAATCATATGGATTTCACAAGATAATACTTATTTAATACGTTAGCATAAATATGCTGATTTCACAAAGATTCTATAGCAGAAACTGTTTTATGGGAATTATGCATTTGATTGTGTTGCCTTCTCCGTTTTTAGAATTTATCAACATTTTCCCATGATGTAATTTGACTATGCTGTTTGCAAGAACAATTCCGAGTTCTAATAATCTGTCGTTTATTTCGTCGTCTATGTCGTTTGACAATATCTTTTGAATTTTTTCTAAATCTTCTTCGGGGAAACTCGCTCCTGCGTCTTGCGCTATTAGTTCGAAATACCCGTCGTTTGATTTTGGTAATTTTACGCCGATAACGACGTTGCCGCCGTTTGACGAAACTCTGATTGCTCTTGATATGAGCTGGGACAAAACTTTTTTCATTGCGCGGCGATCAAAGAACGCCTTAAATGCAGAATCGGCAAAATCGGTTTTTATGTCTATTTTTTGTTCGTTTGCTTGGTTAGCGAATGGTTCGATACATTCGTTTATAAAATCTAGTAAATTAATTTCTTCATATTTAAGGCTTATTAAGCCGGCTTTTATATTTGCTAAATTTATTACGGCGTCGACAATCTCTATTGCTCGTTCCGCTGTTTTTTTAATCCCGAGGCAATATTCAAGTTGTTTATCGTTTAAATTTCCGAAATACTGTTTATGCAATATTTCGACAAATCCAGAAATGGTATTGAGAGGAGACTTGAGTTCGCCGGAGATGTTTGATATTAAGTTTGCTTTGAGTTTATTGAATTGAGAAACGATTTCGTTTTTTTCAGCTCTAGTTTTTCCGAGTTCTACGCTATCTGTTGTTTCAAGAAACGTTATTAAATTTAAACCTGCGGGCAATGGAGCGTAATTATATTTGAATGTCTTTCCGGAGGAGAGCGTTGCCGAGCCGCTAAATTTAACTCTCTGCATCAACATGTCGATCAAGTTTGGAACCCAGTTTTCAGTATCGCCCGATAAGTTAAACGATTTTGAAATAGCTTTGAAAAAATCTCTTATATGTTTGCCGACGATTTTATTACTGTTTTTTCCTAGTATGTCGTCAATCAATGGATTCGCTATTTTTATTTTATTGTCCGCTCCAAATATGATTATTCCTTCGGATAGGTTGTTAAACGTTTCTGCCTGAGTCGCTGAAGTTGAATTGATTTCTCTTTCGAGAACGAGTTTTTCCGAGATGTCTTCAAACATAAATATTAATCCGCCGTCTATGTTCGGAGAAATCGTAACGTTCATGGTTATGTCGTTTTTCAAAGTAACTGATGCATGGTACGGTTCGATAATTGTTGAAAATAAACGATTGACCGTCTCTTTGTATTCCGCTATATCCGAGACTACGATAATTGAACCGTTATCAATGAGGCGATCTATCAGATTTGCGAACGTATAATTCTCAAGGTCTATACCGTCTAATGGAAACAACTTTGTCATAGCGGAGTTAGCGAAGATTAAGTTTGTTTCTTTATTGAAGATAGCGATAGGAATCGATATATTATCGAGAGTTTCTTCGGTTTGTTTTTTATAATTGTCGTATTCTTTTTTTAATTCTTCTTTATCAGTTATGTCTATGGCGACGCTAGTTGAGAAGTCGTTTTTGATAAACGGGGTTTCAATTATTTGAAGGCATTTTCTTGAGCCGTTAATTACTACGCGCTCTTTTGTTTTTTTCGGTTTTGAAGAATATAAAGTTTGATCAACATACGTGGAATTTCTCCGGGACGACGAAGACGAAGGAATTAATTTTATATTGTTGGCGACAACGGCGTCCGGCGTGGTCTCAACGGCGTAGGCGTACGCTTTATTACAGTAAGTTATTCTTAGATTTTTATCCTTTTGCCAAACGTAAATAGGGAACGAATCTAAGATTTTCTTTAATTCCGAACAAGACTTTTCATTATCCGTTTCTTTAGAAGTTTCGGTTTTTCTGGGAGTTTCAGCGATAAACATGTAAAATTGTTTTGTTTTTTCAAAGGCGAGTTTGAGAACAAAGGTTTCATTGAGGATGGTAATAGCTGAAGAATATTCATATTTATTATCGCGACCGTTTTCGGAAATCTTGGCCGAGGCGACGTTTAAAAAAGAACCGAATAGGCTCTTCATTAATTTGACGAATGCATACGAATCAATAAAGTTGCTATCGGCCGAAAGCATGAGTTTTAGTTTATTAGACACGAAAACTTCGTTGCCTCCCGATCGCCACGCTGCGTATGCGACTGGTATTTTAAAGCTAGAATCGATCAACAAGTTTTTGATATTTTCTGTCGCCGATTCGATCATTTATAAGTTTTTATCCTCTTTGTTAGATTAAAATATTCTACCTTATATAAGGTTCGGCATCTAGGAGTTTAGCTTTTTTGAAACAAAACGAGATTTATAGTCTAAAATTATCGGCAATGACGAATAGGATATAAGTGAAAACAATGCGACTCAAATGTTATAACGGCGGGTTTTTATGCATTTTGAGCTAAACAAGGCGTTTGTTGAATCAAACGGGGGTTTGGAGTTTTATGTGTATTTGACGCCAGGGGCGAAGAAAGAGGGGATAACCGAACTTGTTTTTGAGGGCGGTAATCAACAATTTATCTTTAAAGGATTTGAAAACAAAAGGGTGTTAATTAAAATTTCAATCCGGGCGAAACCTGTTGAAAATCAAGCGAATATTGCTCTTATAAAGTTTGTCGCAGAAAGATTTGCGACGACAAAGTCTAACGTATTAATTAAGAGCGGGATGAAATCGCGTTGTAAATTGGTGCGTATTGCGAACTTTAATATTTCCGATATTCCGGAGAATTTAATGAAAGACCTTAAGATTAAAGAAATCTCCAGTATTTTCTAAATAGGCAATAATTTGGGAGATTCATCTTTTTACGCGAGGTAATGCTTCAGAAGCGGGTTTGGCGGGGAGCGTTGAAGAATAATTCTTATTTTTTCGGGTTTTCAAGGGCTAAAAATCTAGCAGAAATTTAGTGAAAAATAAATTTTAAAAATTAACGAAAAATTAACGAAATTGTACTATAATAACCATCCCAAACCCCCGCCCTCCTCGGGGCTGCGCTTCCCTTAACTACTTAACCTATGCAAGCATAGCTTTATGCATATCGTGAATTATAAGAGGGGGCGGCGGCTTGTTCGGCGGCTTCGCCGAACCCGAGCTTCGCAGCTCGGCCGCAGTTAATACTGCG
>JAISID010000008.1 GCA_031262205.1 Holosporales bacterium
TAATCTATTAAATAATATCAATGCAACGACAATCGCAAATATCCCTCGCAAAAAGAAAACGTATAGCCAACTAAAACGCATCAATATAAAAGGAGCGATTACAACTATAATCGAACTGCCTATTTGATGCGATATATTCCACAACGCCCATTTAGTCCCTATTTCAACGGGGCTATACCAATGCGTTAAAAGTTTGATACACGGCGGCGCCCCCATGGATTGGAAGCAATAATTTAAAGTCCAGAATATGGTGAACATCGGTATAGTGGAACTGAACCCCATAAATATATTCATAATTGCCGAAAATAGAAGGCCTGTCGTCATAATGTATCTTGCGCTATACCTATCTCCTATAAGCCCAAAAAAGCACTTTCCAACGCCGTATAACACTGCGGCGAACGACATGATAATTCCTATTTCCGTTTTCGTGATATGAAGAGCCGAGCACATGGCGGGAATCGCCATCGAGAAGTTTTGTCTGATTAAATAAAACGAAGCGTAGCCTATGATTATGGAATAAAACGTTCTAATTCTCCAGTATTTAAACAACTTGTTGCAACTGTCGGAATATGGATTTTTTTTCTTTATCATATATGCCTTAATTTGCAAACGACTTTATTAATATCTCAAGATCGGCGGCAAAAGTCGAATCTTTCTGCATATTCTCTTTTACCTTCCTCACTGCGTGAATAACCGTCGTATGATCTCTGCCTCCAAATTTTCTTCCTATTTCCGGGAGAGATTTTGTTGTAAGTTCTTTGCATAAATACATGGCGACCTGCCTTGCGGTTGTTAGTTCTTTATGCCTCTTAGGCGAATTAAGATCGGACAATTTCACGCTATAAAATTCGCATACTTTTCTTTGTATGATTTCTATTGTAATTAATCTTTCGTTAGCTCGCAACAAATCGCTTAAAATCTCTTGAGCCACATCGATGGTTATCGGTTTCCCAACGAGAATCACATGGGCTACTATTCTGTTTAAAGCTCCTTCCAATTCCCTTATATTTGAAGTTATCTTTACGGCTAAAAACTCTAAAACCTCTTCCGGGATTGGAATATTTATTTTATACATTTTTGCTTTAGATTGCAAAATGCCGAGCCTCAGCTCGTAAGTCGTCGGATGAACGTCTGCGACCAATCCCCAGCCAAGCCTTGATTTCAATCTGTCTTCAACGCCTTCCAAATCCGAAGGGGACTTATCCGCCGACAAAACAACTTGCCTATTGTTGTCGACCAAGTCGTTAAACGTGTGGAAAAATTCTTCTTGCGTAGTATCCTTGCCTCCGATAAATTGAACGTCGTCAATCATTAAAACATCGACGTTTCTGAACATCTCTTTAAACGACACCGTATCCTTAAATCTTAACGACTTAATAAAAAGATACATAAATCTCTCGGCCGAAACATAAATAACTTTTTTTTCCGGTCTAACTTCCATAATACGCCAAGCGATAGCGTGCATAAGATGAGTCTTTCCAAGCCCGACGCCTCCGTATAGGAATAAGGGATTAAATGAAGGAGTTTCCGACTCGGCGACTTTCAACGCAGCCGCATATGCAAATTCGTTTGATTTTCCAACGACAAAGTTTTTGAACGTAAATCTTTTTTTGTCTAAAACGGAAATACTTTTGGCTTCGTCGTTTTTTTCAGACTTAGCAATAGTCTCGGGATTGTTGTTGTCGTAAACCTCCATGCGTAAGGATTTCACGGCGCAACCGTACGAACTCACGATTCTTATTATCATGTCTGAAAATCTTGAAAGCGCGTTGTCGCGTATAAAATTAGACGGAGCGGAGAGTTTTAGAATACCGTCGTCGAATGAAACGATTCCAAGTTTTGACAACCAAGTTTTAAAAGACTTCTCGCCAATCAAGGATTTCAAATCGTCTCTCGCTTCAAGCCAAATTTGACTTAACTTTTGATCGGTAATTTCAGTCATCCGCTACTTATATCCTGAATCTAATTTTTCACGCGGCTTTGGAAATGTAAAATGTTTCCACAACAAATTATTGAAGAACCTCGTTTCGCCTTAAATTTGTTAAACAAGTTTCCGCTTAATTTCTCAGTTCGCCTTTCAAAAGATTCTAACACGTTTTTCTATTCCAAATTTAATTTTTGTCTTAGAGCGTCAAAACTTATATCCGAATGCGTTTCCATCTTGTAAGGCAAAAATCTAACCGTCAAACTTCTGGCGCTTCCAACGTTCTCCATAAATTTCCCTGGAGTCAAATACTTTGCAAATAAGAAAGCTCCTTTAGCTCTCGTATAAGAACTTAAACTAATAGACTGATTGAGTTTATTCCTGCCTGGAATCATATCGTATTTGAAAATCTCAATCGAATCTTTATACGTCTTCTCAAGCGCCGCTACGCTTGAGAAGTATCCTTTAGCGTCCATGCCCTGCAGTTTGTCGTAAAGGTCTTTTGAATAAGCGACGGCGATATGGCAAACAAAAGCGTTTCCATTGTTGGCGTTTGGATCGACTTCAAAGTCGACCTTCCTAAGCCATACCGCTACAGTTGGGAATATATCGCAGGAAACGACCGCCAAACAAACGAAGATTAGAAACCCAAAACAACAAAACGGATTTTTCAAATTATTCTGGGACAACTCTGCGCTTCCCTTTTTGGCTATTTACAACATGTACTCTTTGACCGACCGACATCTTAGGCGTAACCCCTTGCGCGATGGTTATCATCGAGCCGGTGTCCAACTTAATTGTATATTCCACTCCCTCTTCCGGTCTGCTCGCTATTGCGTTTCCAGCGACGCCTCCTGCTATCGCTCCCGCCGCAGCCGTCAAATATTGTCCTTTGCCTCCGCCAACCAGCGAGCCGCCCAAACCGCCTACTGCGGCTCCAAGGGCGGTTCCAGCAATCGAAGGATCGGGTTTTATTTCAATTTTTCTCATAGAAACGATTGTTCCGCAATCCGTTCTCGCCACCTCGCCAACGTTACGCGTATCGTACCTATCGCCGGAAAATTCGCTTCCCGAACAACCGACCAAAATAACAACGCCGGCAAGAAGCGCTATAAGTCTTTTCATATGCAAATCCTTTCCACAATGCTTATGTGTTTATTATACAAGAAAAATATAAACTTTAAGGAACGTTTTTGTTTTCCCTAGGGTAGTTTAAAAAACCCTAAAATAGCTTCTTGCGAACGTAATAAAAATTCGGAATCATCCCATCCCTTAACATTCAGTAATGATTTTATAAGTACAATCTTATGAATATATTACTTTAAACATACTTATAAACTTCTTGAAGCTCTAGCGATATACTTTGTTTATATGAATTCTGATTTGTCTACTGCTTTAGCGGATGATTTTGTAACTATATCCTCTACTAACGTTTATCAATTTTGTCGTATTTACATTTTTGCATGATGCAGATTATGCTTGTCGCAGTGCATATGACGTTGCTCCACATAACGAACTTTGCATCGGCGCAATAGCCGTATATAAGCCAAGATACCGAACATATGAAGTAATTGATTAGCATAGTCATAGACACGTCTCGCATCGATTTAATTTTGTACGACTTATAAACCTGCGGAATTATGCCTATGACAGTCGTTATGGAAGCAATCGTTCCGAAAACCCATTCTGTCGTCAAATACGACTCGTAAACCTGCGAAATTGCGCTGATAACGGTCGTTACGGCAGTCATTTAGATTGGTTTTCCTCTTTCATTGCGGCTCCTAGGATATCGCCTAAACTTGCTCCGCTATCTGTCGAGCCAAACTGTTCCAACGCTTCTTTTTCTCTTTGCATTTCCAAGGCTTTTATAGATAAATTAACTATGCCGTTTTTATCTACGTTTAATACGATAGCTTCAACTTTCTCTCCGACTGCAGTATCCATTTTTTGACGCGTTTTAATAAAGCCAAAAATATTGCCTTCTAGAGTTACATCGACTCCCGAATTGCGGATTTCCTTAACGGTTGCGACTACTATATCTCCTTTTTTAAATTTAGAGGAAGCGACGGAGTATGGATTTTCGGCTAATTGTTTAATCCCTAGGTTAATTCTTTGCTTATCTGGTTTGACGTCGAGAACGACTACTTCGATTTCTTTTCCTTTTTCAAATTCTTTCGCTATTTCTTCTTGAGAACTGCCGCTCCACGAAACGTCGGACATATGAATCATACCATCCAAAGCGTCGTTGACGCCGACAAAAATTCCAAATTCCGTGATATTCTTGACTTCTCCTTTAAGTTTTGTCCCAACAGGGTGCTCTTTCGCGAATGCTTCCCACGGATTTTCTTGACACTGCTTCAAACCTAAGCTGATTTTTCTCTTGGGCGTGTTAACTTCGAGAACCATAACTTCGACTATATCTCCGATATTGACCATTTTGTTTGGCGGAACGTTTCTTCGCGTCCAACTAAATTCGGTTATGTAAATCATCCCTTCGATGCAATCTTCAAGTTCGACGAATGCTCCATAGTCCGTAGTGCTAACAACTTTACCTTTGTATTTTTCTCCGACTATATATCTCTGCTCTATGTTTTCCCAAGGCGTTTTAGTTAATTGCTTCATGCCCAAAGAAATCCTTCCTGATTCCTTGTTACATTTAACGATTTGAACTTTAACGCTATCTCCTACCTTCATTAATTCCGACGGATTGGTAACTCTTTTCCACGCCATATCGGTTACGTGCAGCAAGCCGTCGATTCCGCCTATATCGACGAAAGCTCCGTATTCGGTTATGTTCTTAACGATTCCCGTTACAACCATTCCCTCTTCGAACTTTGATAGCACCTCGGCTCTTTCTTCGTTTCTTTTCGCTTCGAGAACGGCTCTTCTTGAGACGACTATGTTGTTTCTAGTTCTATCCATTTTTATGACTTTAAACGGCTGAGGCGTATTTAGGAGCGGCGCGATATCTTTTACGAGTCGTAAATCGACTTGACTGCCTGGCAAGAATGCTTGGACGCCGTTTATGTCGACTGCAAATCCTCCTTTGGCTCGTCCGGTGATCATTCCTTTGACTACTTCTCCGCTTCCCAGATGATTTTCTAGGTCTTTCCAAATCGCTTCTTTTTTAGCTTTTTCTATGCTTAGAATCGGTTCGCCGTTTTTGTCTTCAAGTTTCTCGACAAATACGTCTATAGAATCCCCGACGGAAATTTCTTCGGTTCCTTTTAAGGCTTTTATATCGCTTAAAAATAATCTGCCTTCGGCCTTCAATCCAATATCTATAACCGCCTTGTCGTCTTTTATTGCGACTATGGTTCCAGAGACTACTGTTCCTTCCAAAGAATTCTTTCCATCTAAAGATTCCTCCAGCATATCGGCAAAACTGAACTTTTTGTTATCTTTCATTAAAACACCTTAAAACTACGCGAGAACTACGAATCCCGCCGGGAAAAACTTAAACATAAAATGTAGTTTACCAATATTCTTGCGGCATTAAAAGGGAAAATATATAATAAATATGTATTGCGAAGGCTGCGCAATATATTGGAAAGCGGGGGAAATTATATGGTAAGTAGCGAAAGCATTTTAATATTAAGCGGGTTTTTATTTTCTCTTGGATTTCTAGGGCTGCTTAAACAAGCTAGCATTGTTAAAACAATGGTATGCATAGAAATAATGATGTTCGCCAGCATTGTCAATTTCGCTTACGCATGCGGCGAGAGAGCGGCTAATTCGGACGGTCTTGCAATCTTAGTCGTCGTTGTTTTAAGCGGCTTGGGCTTAAGCATAGTTTTTACAATCTTAGCTTCTCAACTGAAGGAAAATCAAAACGTGAATTTACTCGACGAAGACAAGAGCGTTTGATATGCTCGGGCTGATTCCTGTTTTTACCTTGCTTTTATCCGGCGTCTGCGGCGGCCTTTTCAGAGCCTTTAATTTTCGGGCTTTTAATATTGCGAAAATTGGAGCGGTTGTTTCTAGTATTTTTTTCATTTCAAATATATTTAGAAAAGAAGATATTTGTCGGATTTCTTGGTTTTCAATACGCAGGTTGGATTTTAGTTTATCCTTTGAATTTAGCGAGACGGGGCTTGTTATATGTTCGGCTGTTTCTTTAATCCTTTGTTGTTTATACTTCGCGAACGAAAGTTTACGTTTCGCTAGCTTTGCCTCTATCGATAAAACAAAATTCGATGGTAAACAAACGAATGAAAAATTTTGGATTTTGAACGTGTTCGCGTTCTTTATGTGCCTTGCCGTTTTGTCTACGAATTTGTTTCAGTTTTATATGGCGGTCGAAGGTATGGGCATAATTTCGACGTTTCTCGTCGGGTTTGAAAAGAACTCGATAAAGCAATCTTCGAGGGTATTCATATTTAACAAATTTGCAAGTTTGTCGTTTCTAATCGCTATAGCATTAATCGCTGGAAAAGCCGGGGGATTTGAATGTTCGGAGATCAAGGCTGCATGCTTAACCGAAGGCTCGGCCGAATTGTTTTGGCCGACGATATTGCTTCTTATTTCCGTGTTATGTAAGGGAGCGCAAATGCCTTTTTCATATTGGCTGATAGACGCCGTTAAAGCAAACGTCTTTGCATCGATATTAATACATGCGGGAACGATCGTGGGAGTCGGCGTTATTTTTGTTTCTAAATATTATTTCTTATTCGAACGTTTCCCTGTCTTACAAAACGTTATGCTTAACGTCGGATTATTTACTATGGTCTGGATGGCGTGTCGTTCAATTTTTCAAAACAACGTGAAAAGGATAATAGCTTGCTTGACGGCTTCGTCGACTGGGATTATGTTCGCATTATGCGGAACGGGTGCGTGCTCGTCTGCTCTTCTTTATTTTTTATGCCACGCATTTTTTAAATCGACAATATTTTTAAGTTTTGCATATTTAATATTGGGTTCTCGCGGCGAACAGGATATTTTGAAAATAGGAGAGACTGGGGCATTTAGGACGTTTGGAGATTTTGCAGCGTTTGAAGCGTCTGAAGCGTTTCCTTTAAAAATACGCGTCGTTGTTTGGCTTTCTTTTCTAGCTGCTGTTGGATTTCCCTTTCTTCCAGGCTCTTTTGCCAAAGTTGCTTTTGCCGATGCAATGCAAACTTATAACATGCCGTTTGCCTTGATAACGGATGCGGCGGCAAGCGTCTTGGGCGCTGCGGCTCTTTTTAGAGTGTTGTTTCTTTCTTTCTATAATAGGAGGGTTTCTTCAACGATGAATTTACCGATGAGAAACCAGATTTCTTTTAACGTAAAGCCGGTTTGGCTGTTGTTTTCTGTTTCAGCGGTTTATGCGTTTGCCGTATCGAAAGTTTACGAACTTGGGGGTTTGCATTTTGGATATGGGGGAAACGTAACCGTTAACGATTCTTTCAACTTTCTTGTCGAAAGCGTAAAAGAGCTGGCGTACGTGGGCGTCGCGATTCTTTTCGTTTGGATTTTTGAGAACAATTCAATACTTAAGAAACTCTCAAATAAAAGATTTAGTAAAAAAGTATTAAAAATTTTAGTCGAAGTTTTTAGAGAAGATAAAATTTACGAATTTTTATGCAATGGGATAAAGAGTTCTGTTTTATTTGCAATGCATTGCTTTGATAAAACCAGTCGTCGCTTTACTCAATTGATGAACCGCAGATTTTTCAGAGCGTTGTATTCTATTGACGGCATTGTTTCCGCTTTACAAAAAAGTTTGCTTTCGTCGCACGTCGCTTGGGTAATCTCGGGAATAGTCCTCGCATTAGTCGCAGTTGGGATCGCCCGCCTGGGAGTAAATTAGAGTGTTTTAGAGGGGGCGCGCATATCTATTTCTGAGATAGCAATATTCTTTTCCTTAAGGATTTTATTCCGCAATAAAATGCCGAAAATTATATAAAAATCCTCTAGTATCAATCCCTGTTTAAAGGCAACGTCCTTTATTTTTATTAGTTCCTCTTTCGTTAAGAGATTTAAGAAATGTTCCTTTGCCGTCTCAAGAGAAATTGTTTGTATATCGTATGCATTTTTTAAATTCTCGTCTTTTATATAATCTTTCAATTTACTGTAGATTCTATTAAAGATTGATTCCGCGTTTATAAGTTCTTTTATTTCTTGTCCTTTTTCTGTCAAAGACATAGGACTGCGAGAACGAGCAAAACCGTTAGGATTAGTATTTTGATATATTAAATCAACTTTAGTTTTAAGTTCTATGACAGTCTCCGTCATCTTCTCAACTTTACCGATTCTTTCATTATGAATATCGCGCTTCATTCGCCAAGCAGTAATAAAGGATGATATTTTCCAAGCTAAAAAGAATGTCGCAACTAAAATGACAAGCAGAACAAAAACGCTTGAATTTAATTGTTCTATCAATTTTATAAAAACGTCCCCTATTTCCATTGTATTGAAGTTTTCCTTAACGCGCCAGTCTATGCAAGATAATTTTAGCATATCGTAAATTGTTTAACAGAATGTTAAGATTGAGAACGTCGGAGGAATTTTTGTTTTGAAATACGCTTTGTAAAATTTGCGTTGGTTTTCTTGGTTTCGCCATATCGTTTGTGATACTATAAAATCGGCGAAATTGTTGAGAACAAACCATGAAATTTACTTTCGACTGGTTAAAGGATCACCTAGACACTACTCTTTCTTCCGAACAGATTGCCGACAAATTAACCGATTTGGGGATTGAGATTGAAGAAGTCGTATGCCAGTCTAAAAAGTTTGAGAATTTTGTCGTCGGATTTGTCAAGAAGGCTGGTAAACACCCGAATGCCGATAAGTTGCAGGTTTGCGAAGTAGACATAGGTTCTAAGACTTTGCAAATCGTTTGCGGAGCAAAGAATGCGAGAGAGGGTATTTACGCGGCGGTCGCGTTAGTCGGGGCGATTATTCCATCTTCAAACGAGCCTTTGAAAAAAGGGGTTATACGAGAAGTCGAAAGTCAGGGGATGATGTGTTCGTCCGACGAGCTGCTTCTTGAGGACGATAAGGACGATAAAATCGACGGGATTATAGAGCTGCCACTTGGTTTGACTCCTGGACAAAATTTAGCTTCCGCATTAGAAATGGAAGACGTCGTTTTTGACGTTAGCATAACGCCGAATAGGGCGGATTGTTTCTCGGTTAGGGGAATTGCAAGAGATTTAGCCGCCTCGGGATGCGGCTCTTTAATTCAAAATGTTTCACGTGAAACATTTCCGTTTTTGAATTTTAAAAATGAAAATCCAATAGACGTGGAAATCAGGACTGATAAGTGCGGTTATTTTTCAACGGTCGCGCTTGAAAACATATCTGGGAACACTCCTAAACATATAGCTAGAAGGCTGAAAGCAATCGGGCAAAAATTGATTCATTTCCCCGTCGATATCGCAAACTACGTTTGTATCGATATAGGCCAGCCGCTTCATATTTTTGATCTAAATAAATTGCCTAAAAAATTAATTGTTAGAGATTCGAAGCAAGGCGAGAAGATTAAAACGCTCGACGGGAAGGAAACGATTCTGCCAGACGGAGCGGTCGTAGTCGCCTCCGAAAACGAGCCTCTATCCATAGCGGGAATTATGGGCGGAGAAGACGCTGCATTTTCAGACGGTTCAAGAAGCATACTTATAGAGGGGGCTTGTTTCAATAAGGCGGCAATTGCAAAAGCGGGGCAGTTTTTAAAAATTTCAAGCGATTCAAGAATGAGATTTGAAAGAGGAATCGATGCGGATAACACTGATTTTGCCGTTCAATACGCCGCGTCGCTTATCGCGGGAGGCTGCGATTGCAAGGTATCCGAAGCGAAGAAATACGGCTCTATTCCTAATAATAAACATCTTATCGAGCTGACGTTTAAGAAATTCCAGGCTATTTCCGATTTAACTGAAAAGGACTTTACCGATTCAAAAGTTATTCTCGAAAGACTGGGAATGATTGTTAAGTCTATAGATCAAGAAAAAATGGTAATCGAGACTCCTTCGTGGAGACACGATTTGGAAATAGAAGAAGACGTAATCGAAGAGATTTTAAGAATTCGAGGATTCGAGAACATCAAAGAAGTCGAGCTTGAAAAAGCGGAGCCTATTGTTCAAACCTATACCGTCGATAAAATATCGGACGCTCTTGTTTACAACGGATACTATGAAGCGGAGACCTTTTCATTTATAGATTACAAAACGGCGGCTCTTTTTTCGGAAAACGAAAACGCATTGGTAAAAATAAAAGACGCGTTGACTATTGAGTTTTCAACTCTGAGACCTTCCGTTATAGCGTCGCATTTGAAATCGATTAAAAATTTGCAAAGTAAAAGCCAAAAGAACGTTCGCATTTTCGAGGTAGGCAAACGGTTCTTTAAAAACGGCGAGAACGTAATAGAAGAAAATACGCTTGTCGCCGCTATTTCCGAGAAAAAAACAAATCGCAATTGGAGAACTAAACAAGAGGACGTCTCCGTTTTCGATATAAAGGAAGACCTGGAGAAAATATTAAATACGGCGGTTTCCGGCGCTAGGCTTTTAGGAGAAGCGCCAAGTTATTACCACCCTGGAAGAAGCGGGACTTATATATTTCAAAAAGATACGGTTTTAGCGTATTTTGGAGAGATTCATCCATCGATTTTACAGGAGATGGAGATAGCGGGGCAGGTCGTATGTTTCGAACTTTTCGTTGATAAACTGCCTTTGATTTTTGAGCGTAAAGTAAAACAGCCGTTGGTTTTATCACAATATCAACCGACGACTCGAGACTTTTCTTTTATAGTTCAAAAATCGTTGCCTGCGGCGGATATTTTAAACGCGATTAAGAAGCTGAAAAGTAATATAGTTAAGGAGGTCAAGATTTTCGACGTATACGAGTCCGACGAAATAGGAGAGGGTAATAAAGCCGTCGCTTTCGAGGTTCTTTTGCAATCGGATAAATATACGTTATCCGAAGAAGAGATTTCCGAAACGTCGGCGAAAATAATCGACGCAGTGTCTAAGAATTGCAACGGAACATTGAGAGACGGCGTTCAATTTGGAGTTTGATTGATGACGCCTCAAGATCAGAAAAATATAGACGTTGTTAAAAATTCCATAACGCTTATTAAAAATTTTATTAATTACGACGAAACTATCGTTAAACTTGAAAACCTTAAGAAGCAAAGCGAGGCTCAGGATTTTTGGGACGATTCTGAAGAAGCCGTGAAAGTTATGAAGGAAAAGGATAGCCTTTCAAATCTCATAGCCCCAATCGCATATCTTGAAGAAAAGTTGTCCGACGCAACGGGCTTCTTAGAATTGGCGGAGGCGGAGAACGACGAGAAAGCAATAGTTGAAACGAGCGAAGCCTTGGAAAAGCTGGCGATAGAATCCGTCAAGTTACAGATTGAAGCAATCCTTAGCAATAAGCGCGATTCGGCAAATTGTTTTGTCGAGATAAACGCGGGAGCCGGCGGAACGGAGGCTCAAGATTGGGCGGAAATGTTGGCTCGAATGTATGCCAGATGGGCGGAGGCAAGGAAGTTCAAACTTGAAATAACCGATAAAAACGACGGCGACGATGCAGGCGTGAAGTCTATAACTCTTCATATAAAGGGAAATAAGGCGTACGGATGGTTGAAGAGAGAGTCCGGAGTACATCGATTAGTTAGGATTTCTCCATTCGATTCTAATGCGAGAAGGCATACGAGTTTCGCCTCGGTCTTTGTGACCCCGGAACTTAACGACGACATTGAAATTGAAATCAACCCGAGCGATTTAAGAATCGACACTTATAGAGCTTCGGGAGCGGGCGGACAGCATGTCAACAAAACGGACAGCGCGGTTAGAATAACTCATATACCTTCGGGAATCGTAAGCTCTTCTCAGGTCGATCGATCTCAACATAGAAATAAAGAAATCGCAATGAGCATGTTAAAGTCTAAACTGTATGCCAAAAAGTTAAAAGAACAAGAAGAGTTGGCGAACGCATCGCAGACTAAAACCGATATAGCGTGGGGAAACCAGATAAGATCGTATGTTCTTCAACCCTATCAAATGGTGAAAGACGCGAGAACCGGCGTGGAAAACGGAGACGCTATGGCGGTCTTAGACGGAGAGATAGACAAGTTCCTGGAGGCGGCCGTTTCTTCGCCGATGCTCGCCAGAACTTGAAGTTTTGTGGTATCGCTAAAATATTGGAATTTCTATTCGGATGTTGCCGTTAGATTTTTAAAAATCGAATCGTCTTATGAATTGGATGACATGTCTTTTAAGGATTATATATTGTATAAAACTCTGTCTCGCGATTTTGTTTATGTTTAAGATTGATTGAGAATTTTGTCTTATGGAGAATTGTACTTTGGGAAGTAAGATATTTGGGAGTCTGCCGTATTGATATATTGTTATCGGATTTTAATTAAGATTTAAAATAAATATATACAAAACCAAATATAGCAGATATTTTATTGTTTTTTTTTTTGATTTATTTGTATTGACAAGGTAAATAAACGCTTCTATAATTTTTCTTACGATAAATAATTTATGCGAGAGTGTTATGAACACAAATAGAAAAAGTAAGTATACCGTAGGGAAATTAATGATGCAAGCAGTTGCTGCGGTAATGTTTTTCCAAGCAAGCTCAATAGAAACAGTAGCAATGCAAGACCCCAACTGGGATATGCGAGATGGATGTTGTGGAGGAAAATGTAGAGATTGTGGAAGGAGTTTGACGAGGGGAGCGACCTGGGTTAGAGGTTTGGTACAACATCCTTTGGAATTTGTTGCCGGCGGAATATTTACCGGTGCCGTAGGTTTTTTTACAGGGGGACTACCCGGCGTTATAATTGCTCTTTCGGGCGCTCCTTTGGGGGAGTTAGGCGGACGTCTTCATGATAAATACTCTGGGCGTGTTGCAACACCGCAGCCAGAGAAAATGGGATTATTGGATAATGCGAGTGTTGCAGATATGTCAGACCGTAGAGCAATATTTAGGGGTATCGCGAGTAAGAAGAAAAGGTTAGATACTGTTCTAAGAGCGTATGTTGGAATTCCACGCAGATCTGTACTAAGTGCTAGTTTAAAAAGATTTGACAACCTGGTAATTAGGAAAGCTCATAGTGAAGATATTATCAGTGAGTACAATAATATACTAGGGATAGTGAAGGGAATGGCGGTAAGAGACAGCTCTCAAGCGTGTTATGCTACGTGGGCTTTTCTAAACTTGGAGGATGCTATATATGAATTAGGAATAGAAGTTTAAAAAATATCTGACAAAGTGCAATTTAGATATTTATTAATATTTAATGCGATGTTAAAATAAAACATCGCATTTTTTAATTATCTATGGTGAATCGCATGCATGCATTGTCTGTAACCAGAGCGAAGAACTTTTCCGCGTGGTATCAAGAGGTTGTAACTATGGCGGAGTTGGCGGAAAACTCGGTTGTTAAAGGCTGCATGGTGATAAAACCGTATGGGTTCGCTATTTGGGAAAGAATGCAGCGGATTCTTGACGACAAGTTTAAAGAACTAGGGCATGTTAACGCGTATTTCCCAATGTTTATCCCATTAGATCTTTTTGAAAGGGAAGCGGAACATGTAGCGGGATTCGCTAAAGAGATGGCGGTTGTTACTCATCGTAAGGTCGAGAGTAAAAATGGAAAGTTAGTTCCAACATCGCCTCTGGAAACTCCTCTTGCGGTTCGGCCTACTTCAGAGCTAATCATAGGCGATTCAATGGCCAAGTGGGTCAAATCCTATAGAGACCTCCCTCTTCTCATTAATCAATGGTGCAACGTCGTCAGGTGGGAAATGAGGACGAGAATGTTTCTTAGAACCACGGAATTTCTTTGGCAAGAAGGCCATACCGTTCATGAAACGGAAGCGGAAGCTCGGGAGGAAACTATTCGGATGCACGAAGTTTATAAGTGGTTTATTTGCGACGTTTTGAAAATGTTTGGGATAGCGGGGCAAAAGCCTGAATATGATAAATTCGCAGGAGCGGTCGATACGTATACCGTGGAGTCTATGATGCAGGACGGAAAAGCTCTTCAGTCGGCGACGAGTCATTATTTAGGACAGAATTTTTCGAAAGCTGTAAACATTCAATTCCAAGGACGAGACGGGAATCTGCGCTACGCCCATACGACTTCCTGGGGGCTTTCGACGAGAATTATCGGCGGTCTTATTATGAGCCATTCCGACGACGACGGATTAAATTTACCGTCCGAGGTCGCTCCTTATCATTTTGTGATTATTCCTATTATAAAAGGCGACGACAAAGGAGAAATTCTTGAATATTGCGAAAAGATAAGACGTTTGACGCCTAATTCCGTTCGAGTATTTATCGATAAGAAAGAAACCTCGCCGCAAAATAAAAAATGGGATTATATCAGAAAGGGCGTTCCATTTATCTTAGAAATCGGCGTAAAAGAAACTTCAGAGGAAAGGGTGTATTTTACCAAACGCTTAACTTTAGAAGGGACGTCTATGCCTCTCGCCGAGTTTGGCAATAAGATTACGGAATTGATACGTCGCCACGATGAGATTTTGAAAGAAAGATGCGAGGAGACTAGCCGAAAGAAGATTAATAGATCGGTTAAAACTTTTGCTGAGATGAAGGAATTTTTCTCTAAAAATGAGAATGGGTTTGTAATTGCCAAATTTGATGAAAACTTGAGGGATACCGAAGCCCTGGACGAGTTTGCCGTAACGGTTAGATGTATCCCAACCGAACAGTCGGGGACTATGGGAAAGTGTATTTTAACGGGAACGGATACTAAAACAGACGCAGTTTTCGCAAAGAGCTACTGAGCTTGGACTTTCATTTGCAATTATCAAATCTAACTAGTAACGCTTTTTCTCGGTTGCATTTCTTGTAAAAGCAAAGGGACTATGTCTTTATTGTATCGCGAAGCAAATTTATCGGAAGCGATTTTGGGAGAAGTATTGATTGCTTTGAGTTATCCTACGACATGTAGCAAGACAATTGGAATTTATAAAAAGGTATATTTGCAGAGTTTCTAAGAACTTATAAATGTTTAAAATAATCCATTTATAAAAAGCGCTTACACAATCGCCGTTGCATATCAAGAGAAATGAACCATTTTTTATTTGCGACTAACTTCTATTTGCGATCTTCCTTTTTTCTTTTAAGCGCATCTTCCATATGTAAACCAAACCATACCTGCAGAATTTCGGGGGATTTTACCCATTAACAACCGGGAATAATTTCCTGCGGAGTCATTTATTCTCCGAGGTCATTGACGAAACAATTGGAATCGATTCTTCTATCGTTCTTTCGCCAAGAGATATAATTACGGTTGGGATTGAACCGCTCCTCGATATATGGCGGATAAGTAAAAATTTGGGAATTACATACAAAGCTAGCCAAAACAGTTTTGTTTATGGGAATCATCCCCTGACATGCGCATTAACTCTAACTGAAAATGCTTATAGTAATTACGATAAGGCGTTGGTTTCTTATATATGGAAACATTTATACTTTTACAATATAGGCTTTTTATATTGTCTACCTATCTCAACGATTCAAAATTTGGATATTGTTTAAAAAATCAACTAAACTAAATCGTTTCGCACATTCTTATACGCTTATATATGCCTTTATTATCAAACAATTATATCGGCTAGTCAAGTATGTAATTCCCAAAAATTTATCTAAAAGTATATCAGTCTTAACCCGTCTCCTTTAGGTAAATAAATATCCAGGAATATCAAATCTGGTTTAGGAAAATCTCCGCATAAAGTTTTATAACGTAAAACATCCATAGTTTGGGAAGCGTCGTGAACGCA
>JAISID010000042.1 GCA_031262205.1 Holosporales bacterium
GATAAGCTGACAATCTCTTCTCCGTTAAACCTAGACATTACGTTCTTATTGCTTTTGTCTAACTTAGCGGTTCCTATGTCCCTCAATTTGATAATACGATTTTTCCTATTCGCAATAGGAGTGTCTTTAAACTCCTCGGGATTTTGTAAGTCCGCGACCGTCGTAACCACGTATTCTCTGTTTTTGTTCTTAATCTTTCCCGCAGGACTTTCCACGCTTTGCCGTCTTAAGGCGTTCATAACGTCGATAACCGTCAAGTTATAAAAAGCCATTTTTTTAGGATCAAGCGTCACAGCCATCTCATAGTTGCCGGCTCCGTAAACATCCACCCTAGCGACGCCTGGCACGGCTTCAAGCAAATGTTTTATCTCGTTATCCGCATAGGCGTATAGTCCGCTTTCATCCATTTTGCCGCTTGAAAGCACAAGCGTTAGTATAGATTTCTCATTAGAGCCGGTTTTTGTTAGCAAAGGTTCTTGAGCTTCGCGAGGAAATTTGTCTCTCCATTTGCTAAGCCTGTCTCTTATGTCGTTTGTAGCCGACTCAATATCCCTGTTTTCCGCAATATCTACCGTAACCTTGCTCTTATCGCTTTCGCTAGTGGATTCCACGGTTTCCAAGCCGTCGATTCCCGAGACGGCTTCTTCTATATATCGGGTAATCTGATTCTCTATGATCTCTGGTCCCGCCCCATAGTAATTCATTTCTATCGTAATGTGATCTTTTTCGGTTTTTGGATATTGCCTAACAGCTAATCTATCGCCGGTAACGAGGCCGAGCAAAACAAGGATTAACGTTAAAACCCAGGCGAAAACGGGACGTTTTATACAAACTTCGGATAATATCATTACTCTTTGCTCCCGTCCTTATTAGATGGTTTTAGGATTTTATTAAATAGAGCTTTCACCGAATCAACGAAAGATTTCTGGTTAGGCTGCTCCTCATCCGCCTTAATATTGGAGTTTCTTTCTTCTTTATTTTGAGAATCTCGTTGTTTATTAGAATCCTCCTCTGATTTACCTTCCGTCTTTGACTCGCCTTCAATCGCTGAAGATTCCGTCTCCGATTGGGTTTCTTTCACGTCGTCTTTCTTCTCGGTTTCCGAGCCTTCCTTTAAATCTGCTTGAGCTTCTTCCGTTTTATTCGCTTCGTCCTCCGGTTTCTGCGATTCGTCGGGTTTCGTCTCGCTTTCTTGATTCTCGTTGTCTTTCTTATCGGTTTCAAAAAAGTCTTTATTCAAAATCTTTGTTTTTATCCCGTCGGTTAATTTAAGCTGTCCCGCGATGACGACAATATCTCCTTCTTCCAGCCCGTTTAAAATCTCCACTTCGCCGTTTTCGTTCTTAGCTCCCGGTATGACTTGCTTTAAATACGCTCTTTCTTTTTTATCTATAACCCAAACGACTTCGATAGAACCCATTCTGTCGAGTGCATCTTCGTCGATTAAAATAACGTCGCCTTTTTCGCCAGTTATCAACTTAACGTTAACGAACATACCGTGTTTCAGTCTTCCGCCCTTGTTAGAAATTACGGCTCTAACCAAAACGCTATGGTTGCGTTGATCTATTTCCGAATCTATTGCATCGACGGTGCCGGTAAAAGTCGCGTCTTTACATGTGTCGACTATAATCTCCACATTTTGCCCCACCGCTATATCTTCCACAAACTTCGCAGGAATGGAAAATTCCACTTTAACAAACGAGTTGTCGACTATATTCACTAGCTCGGTATTTTGTTGAACTATATTCCCTGGAGAAGACGGGACTTTTAAAATTCCAATCGTTCCGCTAAACGGAGCCTTTATTACCGTTCTGGAAAGCTGAGCCGTAGCGTGGTCTAATTGCGCCTTTGCCGCCCCCATTTGCCCGAAGGCTTCGTCGTACGTCTTTTGAGAACCGACTTTTTGCTTATACAATTTTTCAACTCTTTCAAACTCTGCTTTTCTCAAAGCGTATTCTGCCTCGCATTTGTCCTTCTCAGCCTTGTAAATATCGTCCTCGAACTTTATTAATACTTGATCTTTATCGACTTCGCACCCTTCCGTAAAAAGCACCTCGGCTATCTTGCCAGGTATTTCAGATTTTATAACAACCTCTTGGTTTGCCTTTAAAGTTCCGATAGACCTTATTTCTCGAAACGTCGTTCCTCTCTTCGCTCTCTTCGCTTCAATCCCAACGACTCTTCCCGCAGCCCTTCCTAGCGAATCGTCTTCCGCCTGCAAAATAATACGGCAAGTTCCTCTCACGACCGGCTTCATACAACTATAGAATATAAAAACGACTAAAACGGCGGATAGAAGAATTATTGCCTGCATCTTAACTTCGCGTAAGTTAGTTTTAATAAACTTTTTCTTATCTTTAACTAGTAGAAGTTCTTTCCAGAATAAATAACAGGTCTTTAAAAGTTGGACTATTCTTTTTATCATAAATAATTTCGAGACTTGGAAAATGCATATGGTTTCTATTATAACACAATTAAAAATTATTACGACTAATGCTAATTGCTAAGTTTTAGAATATAAGGAAACCATGAATTTTTTCATAGAGAACGTCGGTCAATATATTGGAGCACTAAATTAAAATGTTTTACGCGAAACACTTTTAGCCGCAGAGTAATATCGCCCAATATGGATATCACGACTTAACGCTTTAGAAATCTAAATAGTTTCTGCTCTTCTTAATTGCGCTTCTTTTATACACAACGTCGCTTGTAGGACTACAGAGAATAGCCCGTAAATTAAATAGAAGGGTTTTTATAAACGAATTATATTAAAATATTAGCAAATCGTTAGAAAATTCGCGGCGGTTTAATCTATTAGAATTGTCGTATGTTAAGGAACGACTCCATTCCGCCTTAAAAGAAAAGAGGTTTATCACAATGAAGCAGTTATATTTTGGCAAACGTTTTTGGCTTCTTTTAATAGTTTCATTTTTCGGAACGGGATTAATCTCAAAGAAAATGCCCGGGACTATCGGTTCGCTGTTTGCCATGTTAATAGTGATTGTCCTCCCAAGATCGCCTCGCTTATTGTTTTTAATTTCCAGCATATTATTTATCGTTGGAGTTTTAGCTTGCGATTTATACATAACAAAATTTAAATACGAATCCTGTAAAGACCCCGCCTATATAGTTATCGATGAAGCGTGCGGGATATTTTTTGGCTGCGCTGTTATTTATTGTTTTTGGCTCCAATCAATTTTAGCCGTTTTTATTAATTTTTTGCTTTTCAGGCTTTTTGACATTCTGAAGCCTTTCCCGATAAAAACTATCGAAGACTCGTTAAAACGCAACAGTAAAACGGTAGGATTTGGTATAATGATCGACGATATTTTAGCGGCTATTTTCGCATCGGCATTGCAGATTATCGGAGGCGTTTTATATGGCGAAAATAAAATTATTAAGCGATGAAATAATAAACCAAATAGCTGCCGGAGAGATTGTTGAAAGACCCGCCTCCGCTTTAAAAGAAATTGTTGAAAACGCAATCGATGCTGATGCGAAAAATATCGACGTCTTCCTAATGAACGGCGGGAAATCAAAAATAGTCGTCGAAGACGACGGTTTTGGATTATCAAAAGAAGATATTCTAATGAGCGTTAAAAGACACGCGACTTCAAAACTAAACGATTCTAATTTATTTTCCATTGCGAGCTACGGATTCAGAGGGGAGGCTTTGCCTTCAATCGCTGCGGTTAGCAATTTTTCAATCGAGTCGAACGGCTTTGGGGTATCGGTGAATTTCTCAGACGAATCCGACGTCTATCCTTCTCCCGTTAAGAATGGGACGAAAGTTACTGTGGAAAGTCTGTTTGATAAGATTCCCGCAAGGTTGAAGTTTTTGAAATCGGATAGCGTTGAGTTAACAAACTGCGCAAGCGTCGTTGAGAACTTCTCTTTAACGCGAAAGGATATAAACTTTGTATTGCGAACGGAAAATAAAACAATCTTATCTTTTCGGAATGATTCTCTTGAGGAACGAGCGTCTAAAATTCTAGGAAGCGATCTGTTTGAAAGAGCCGTTAGTTTTAAAGAAAGCGACGAAACCGCGACGGCGAGCGGATACTTGTTTCATCCGATGGACAACAGATATTCTCAGAGCTTTCAAAGAACTTTTGTAAACGGGCGAATTGTTAAGGATAAAATAATTTCGTTGTCTTTAAGAAACGCTTATAGAGACCTTATACCGGCCGGCAGGTTTGCCGCCGCCATAATTTTTATTGAAATTGACCCCTTTCACATCGACGTCAACGTTTCGCCTACGAAATCTGAAGTTCGGTTCCGCGATAGTTCTTACGCTCAGAAGTTTTTGACGAATGCGATAAGCAAAAACCTATCGCGCTTTGACAGACATGCATTAGATTTCGACGCTTCGAAAATCGCTTCGATTTTGGATATAAAACGACAGACTCAACCGAGCGTTAAGCATGAAGAACCAAAGGAATATATCGTTAGAGAAGGAACGTCTGGACTCGTTGTGAACAACGCAAGCAGTTCGTCGCGTTTGTCTCAGGCGAAAACGACAATTCCTCAAATTGTGGAAGAAGCTAATAAACCTGGCTTCTTTGGAGAACCGATAGGGCAGGCATTCGACTCTTATATCATAACCGAGGTTGAAGACGGGATATTGATAATTGATCAACATGCGGTTCATGAAAAAATAACCCAGTACAAAATAATGAAAAGTTTAAATCCTAATAATAAGCAGTTTATGATGAAACCGGAAGTTATTGAATTGACTCGGTCTCAGCTTAGCGTTGCGAAGGCGATTGTCGGTTACATTAACGACTGCGGATTTAAAGCGGAAATACTTCGGGATTCTGCAATAATACATGCGATTCCAGCCGTACTAAATATAGACGAAGCGATCGCTTTTATCAGAGACGTTCTTGAGACTTATGATGAAACAACCGCCGAAGATATAAAAGTAATAGATGTTTTAAAACGAAAAATAGCCGACGTCGCGTGTCATAATAGCATAAGGTTTGGTAGGAAATTATCTCGCGAAGAAATGATTGAGATAATAAAACAAATGGAGAATACCCCCACGATTCACCAATGCAACCACCATAGACCGAGCTTTTTTAAAATTTCAAAAGAACAACTTGAAAAAACGTTCGAGCGTAAATAGAGGATAGGTTGATTAAAAAATATAAAATAAAAAGATTCGGCGTCGTCTTTATAATTATCGCGTTTTTGTTAGGATGCTGTTTTATCTTTTATGAAAGAACAAATTCAGTAGACTTAGTCGTTGCTTGGGTAGACGGCGGCGATCAAGAGTGGCGGAAAAAGAAACTTTATTGGCTTAGTAAAAATTCGCTTCCTCAAGATATTAACGGCGTTTCGAAATGTAGATTTGCCGATAACGACGAACTAAAGTATTTGTTGAGATCAGTCGAGCTATACGCGCCGTGGATTCGCAAAATATTTATCGTAACGGATAATCAAGCTCCAAAGTGGCTGAATACTAATCATCCGAAGATCAGAATTGTCGATCATAAGGAAATCATTCCCGCCAAATTTTTGCCGACTTTTAACTCTACCGTAATTGAAGCCTACTTGCCGTTTATCCCCGGTCTATCTGAAAAATTCTTATACGCCAACGACGACACGATGTTTAATACTGTTCTTACTAAAGAGTTTTTTTACAATAAAGACGGGTATCCGATAGTTAGGATGAAATACAAACTGCCAGACCCGCCCGAAGATCTTTACGCAAAAACGCTTAATAGAGTAATAAATCTTGTTATGGATAAATATTCTGTACAACTTGAAAAACGTCTTCCTCATCATAATATCGACGCATACTTGAAATCGACTTTTCTAAAGTGTAGGAAAGAGTTTAAAAAGGAGTATGAAAAATGCGCTGGAAATAGATTTAGAACTGAAAACGATATTTCTCGGTTTTTGGTATCTTGCTATGGAATAGCAATCGGAAAAGCCGTCCCTAAAGTCGTCGCTCCCTCGGAATCGCTTATTTTGATTCCAAACTGGGATTGCGAGGCTCTTCTTGCTAAACGTTCGCCTAAGTTGTTTTGTATTAACGACAATGAAAACACAACGGATATTGAAAGAAAAAATATAAAAGTATTTTTGGAAAAACGTTTTCCAAATAAATCAAGGTTTGAATTATAAGTCAAAGGAATTACACCTTGATATCTTGTAAGTTTCACTTGCGGCTAATCAATCCCTATCTTGCCTTTTTCCGAATCGCCGCTTACTAGACGCCGTGAGACGCCTCTATAGGTAGGTCGGTAAAGAAGTAGTAATCTCGGGAAATAAGCGCCGCGAGGTTTGCGGCGTTTATTATCATTACTTTAAAAAGACTCGCCTAGCGACGGTTTTAATCGAGGCTCCAAAACTTGCCTAAATAAATATTGCTACTGTCGCGAAATGTTTCACGCGAGACATTTATAATGGGAATCATATCCTAACGCCACAAAAGCTCGTTTATCGCTAATCAATTCCAATCAGCAATGACTTTCATTTCAGTTGGATTTCTCGTATACAACTACTATTTTGAGAGGGCGGCGGCTTGTTCGGCGAAGCCGAACCCGAGCTTCATAGCTCGGTCGCAGTTAA
>JAISID010000004.1 GCA_031262205.1 Holosporales bacterium
CCAAAAGTTTGACGCGTTTACTAAAGCGTTCTTTAAAGTATTGCTCCCAACGATACCGTTTTTAGTCGTTGGAACGACAATGAAACTTCAACACGACGGAACTTTACAATCAATATGGAAACAATATTTGCCTATCTTATTGATCTTTATCGTCGCCGCCTACGGTTATGTTTTCATACAGTTTTTATTCCTTTCAAAATTCAGGTTATCCGTAGTCTCTAGATACGTAAAAAACATACTGCCGGCTATGGCGACGGCATTCGGCTCGATGTCTAGCGTCTCGGCGTTGCCTCTTTCAATTAAAGCGGCCGAGAAAAATTTAGAGGATAAAGAAAATGCTGGAATTATTGTTCCTTCGGTCGTAAACATTCACCTTGTCGGAGATTGCTTTTTCATACCTATGATAGCCTTGATAACTATGACGTCGTTCGGCGTGAAGTTCCCATCGATCGGAGAATATATCGCATTTGCATTGCATTTTGTCATGGCTAAATTTGCGGTTGCCGCCGTTCCTGCAGGAGGAGTAATAGTTATGATTCCAATTATGCAAAATTGTCTCGGACTAACCGTTGAAATGACCGCTCTTATAACGGCGATATACGTTCTCTTCGATCCATTGATAACGACGTGCAACGTGTTTGGAAACGCATCCATGGCCATTGTATTCGATAAGATAACAAGACTGTGGAAATCAAATTCTATTAAAACCAAAAAGGCAGCGTAACAGAACTTCTTTATCCGTTTGAAAGTAATTTCCTTTATGGAAGTCTGAGAAGTTACTTCAGAGTATTTATATACTTTCTACGATTCGTCGCTAAATTTATTCAAAAAGCAACCCTATATAAGAGGCGCAATAGAGAATGTTTTGAGGTTATATACAAACCATTTATCTTTTGGCTCCTGCGATTATACCGATTTACCACGCGTAGCTTGTCAAGGGATGCTTCGCTTTACTCGACTCTATAGCCCTTGACAAGTCGCTTTATAAATTGGTCGCGATATTCTCGTTCCAAAAGAAAAATATGACTGGGGAGGGCTTCCAGTCGCATGGTCTAGTTGCTTGTCGTTAACGTTAATATTCGGGGCTGCGCTAAAGAGGAGGCAAACGCGGGCTAACGCTATGCTGAAAATCATTAGTTATATCTAAAGCGTTGCCGAGAGCGACGAGCATACGTATGCTCCGCAAAATAGACCCAAAGATATAATCGGTTAATTCTTAACGAGTTTGGGCGTATAAATCTAATATTTTATAAAAGGAAAATAATTTTATATTAAACGTTCCCATAGTAAAAAGATTGTCTGCTAGATTAGAAAACGCATTGCAAGACGCTCTTTTTAATAACGGCGGCATAACCTCGTCCATAAATTGATCGTCTATACTATCGGGCATTTCTTTTGCGGCGAGTTTAATATCGTCCATAAGCGTTTTGTCGTCTCCCGCTATAGCTTTTTCCCAATGCTTAGCGGCCTTTTGATAATTTCCTCGTAATAACGACTAGCTTTATCCAAATCATGTCGATAGGACGCTCCCTGGCAAGAGAACGTCGTAATTGTCGCCAATAAAAGCGTCGCTAATAGTTTAGTCATTCGTCTTCTGTAAAAACTTCGTTTCGAATAGCTTGACTATATCGCCTAATTTTGCGCGGAAGCTAGCCAGAAATTCATGGTTTCCGCCCAGACTTTAAGAGATTTGCTGCGTTTAAGGTGGATAAAGAAGCTGGCCTCCCAAAGAAGCGTAAACGAAGCGCGAGTAATAAGTCCCGCCGCGAAGAGGAGCTACGCTCGCCTACGAAGCGTCGATACGCAGTCAAAGATAACATTAGAATATTCGAGCGGTAAACTAGACCAGAACGGCAAACGAGCTATTCAGAAACTAAAAATTTTTAACGGAGACAGGGATTTTTTGACGTAATGCGCCTGCGTTAGGCTGTTAAACCTGTTTAAAGGCGGCCTTTCAGTGGGTAAGGATATATCTTATTATCCATATAATCGCTTTAAATAAATACCAAAATATCGTCGCCGCGAAGACGCCTGACGCGAAATTCCAAAAAGATTTAAAACAATCTAATTTCTCTTGGCAGATAAAATATATCAGCCTAGGAAAATATGGAAGAACTAATACAAGAAGTAGAAGCGGATTGTCGTTTTCTCGCATTCTCTTTAACCAGAGAGGCTCGATGATCGCCGCCGACATAATCGTTGCAAAGATTAAAAACCCGCAAAAAAATAGACATTTCCCTCCCATCCATATTCTCCAGTTTTTCAAAAATTTTAGGTCTTTTCATTTTAATTATTTTCCTAATCGCTTAATAAACGCTTTATAAGTTTCGCCAACGTAACTACGTCCGCTAATATGCTTATCGTTGATTGTCGTTTTTATATATCTTGTTTTGAGTTCGCTATTCATTTATTAATCCTTTTCCAATAATAAATGCTTAGCTGGTTGTTTATATTCCCAACAGTCCCACGATAAGGCTTCTTCCTTCGGTTTCCTTATTCCTAACCCTACGGGTTCTCCCTGGAGCATTATGCTTACTACAAACCTTAAATAGCTCTGTATGTCCTTAAAGCTCCATTTCTCGCATATTTGGAGCAGATATCTTCTATCCGCTCCAGTTAGCTTTAATATTAGTTCTCGGTCTTCGTCGCTTATCTTTGTCGTCGCCATACGTATTACATTTCCCTCCATTTTTTATTTATATTTCTTATGGCGTTTCTTATTTTTTCTAAGCTGTAGTACACCCCTACATCCGATGTTACATCTAAGCAGCCTAGATTTAATTTTTGGTATAACTCTTTTAGAACTCCGATATCGTATGCTTGTAACGTGTAATTTTCGTCGTCGAATAACCTGATTAGATCTTGCTGGGTATATTCTTTTTTATGCGCTTTTTTATTATTTTCTAAGATTGCGGTTAGCTTTTTTTCTATTAAATTAAATCTGCTTTCCACTGTAGCGCTTACGTTTCCTTCTTTCTTAATTTTATATGTCATTTTAGTATGGAACCTCGTCGTCAAGTTCTAATTCCGCCTGGGGCGTTTCCGAGTACGCTAATGTTTGAGATATCGGCCATATCGTGTTTCTTTGAAACTTATTTCCGTTATATTCGCCTTCTTCTACGCCTAATACGCTAAAAAACTCTAATCCTTATTGGTTAATCTTCTCGCCGCGAACTACGGGGTCGTTTTTCTCGGCTCTATAAATAACTTTAAATATTATACATGCTGTTTTATAGAACTTAAAAGAGCGACTTGCAGATTTTATTTTCCATTAACAATCACGGGGCTTCCGTCGCGACTAAATTGTATTATCGTTTTATAGATATCTCTTTCTATCTCGGCTCTTTCGCAACGTTTCTCTAAATCTCCGCTACAACCCGTTGTAATACGGCAGCTATAATGAAAAAACACAGTCGTCATCAGCCTGTTTTTTCTATACGATTAATTTCATAAGATTCAGTAGAATGAAAGAACGATTTAGGAGCGGAAATTCTAAATCGTTCTTTTTTCTCAATTTACTTGTTTAAATCTTTGTAATCTCCATCGACCACGTCGTCTCCTTTATCGGTTTTTGGAGCCTCTTCCGTTGTTTTAGCTTCTTTATCCTTATACATCATCTCGCCAATTTTCATCGAAGATTGAAGCAGAGCCTGAGTCTTGGTTTGTATCGCGTCTTTATCTTCGCCCTTGACCGCTTCTTTCAGCTCGTTCAAATCCGACTCAATCTTTGCCTTTTCATCCTGGGACACCTTATCGCCGTAATCTGCCAAGCCCTTCTCCGTCGAATTGATTAAAGTTTCCGCCTGATTTTTGACCTCGATAAGTTCTTTTCTCTTTGCGTCTTCAGCGGCGTTCATTTCGGCGTCTTTCAACATCTGTTGAATCTCGGCTTCGGACAATCCTCCAGAGGCTTGAATCCTAATTTGTTGCTCCTTACCCGTGGCCTTATCCTTAGCCGAAACGTTAACTATTCCGTTCGCGTCGATATCAAACGTCACCTCGATTTGAGGAAGTCCTCTTCGAGCAGGCGGAATACCTACTAAATCAAATCTTCCAAGCTCTTTGTTTTGAACGGCAATTTCTCTTTCCCCTTGAAAAACTCGGATAGTAACCGCAGTTTGATTATCTTCCGCCGTTGAGAACACCTGGCTCTTCTTAGTCGGGATAGTCGTATTCTTTTCAATAAGCCTAGTAAAGATGCCGCCTAGAGTCTCGATTCCAAGTGAAAGAGGCGTAACGTCTAGAAGCAAAACGTCTTTAACGTCGCCTTGAAGCACTCCTCCTTGAATAGCGGCTCCAAGAGCGACTACTTCGTCGGGGTTTACTCCTCTATTCGGCTCTTTTCCAAAGAACTCTTTAACCTTCTCAACGACTTTAGGCATTCTCGTCATTCCTCCGACAAGAATTACGTCCTGAATATCGGAAGGTTTCAATCCTGCGTCTTTAAGAGCGGTTTTGCAAGGAGCCATGGTTCTTTCTATCAAATCTTCAACAAGAGACTCAAACTTAGCCCTCGTTAGTTTCACGTTAAGGTGCTTCGGTCCCGAAGCGTCCGCAGTTATGAACGGAAGGTTAATTTCAGTCTGCATAGACGACGAAAGCTCGATCTTTGCCTTCTCGGCAGCCTCTTTCAACCTTTGAAGAGCCATGTTGTCTTTCTTAACGTCGATTCCAGTCTCTTTCTTAAATTCGGCCGCTACGTAATCTATGATTCGAGCGTCGAAGTCTTCTCCGCCGAGGAACGTATCGCCGTTTGTGGCTTTAACCTCGAACACGCCGTCTCCTATCTCAAGAATTGAAACATCGAAAGTGCCTCCTCCAAGATCGTAAACCGCTATCGAGCCGCTGTTCTTTTTATCAAGCCCATAGGCCAACGCAGCCGCTGTCGGCTCGTTAATAATTCTCAATACCTCGAGACCGGCTATCCGCCCGGCGTCTTTCGTCGCTTGTCTTTGCGAATCGTTAAAGTACGCTGGAACCGTTACGACCGCCTTTGTTACTTTCTCGCTGAGGTGAGCCTCCGCTATTTCCTTCATTTTCTGAAGAATAAAAGCGCTTATTTGGCTTGGGCTATATTCTTTGCCTCTAGCCTTCACCCAAGCGTCTCCAGTCGACGACTTAATAATATTGTACGGCACCAACTCCATATCTTTCTTCGTCATCGGATCGTCGAATTTACGCCCAATTAATCTTTTGACTGCGAAGACTGTATTTTCATGGTTTGTAACCGCTTGTCTTTTCGCGGGCTGCCCAACAAGTTTTTCTCCGTTTTCCAAGAACGCCACCATTGACGGAGTCGTCCTCGCGCCTTCTAAGTTTTCAATGACCTTTCCAGTTCCGCCGTCCATAATCGCGACGCACGAGTTGGTTGTTCCTAAGTCAATTCCTAATACTTTTGCCATAATTTCTTTCTCCTTATAAGTTCTGTTATTTTTTAGCACTCTCTTAGTGCGACTGCTAACAGTATATCGTAGTTATTTTAATTAAGTAAAGAAAAATCTTCCCGCGCTTTTCGCGGCCTATTCGCGAGCTTTCTATCGACGCCCTGTAAACGGCAATCGACGTATAAACCAAAGATGCGATTGAAGAGTCGTTAATCAAAATTTTAATCCGTGAAAAAGCTCTTTTAATGTCGGGAACAATTTGGTAGAGCAATAATCCTTTTCCCTAATGGAACAGAGACGGCTTTAAGAAATTTATTTTTTAAGAAAGGAATAAGAACATGAAAATTTTATTAAAAACAATTTGCGTAGCCGCTGCAACAGCGGGAATTAACATAGGAAATACAACTTCGGTAAAATTCGGCGTCGACGTAAGCGGAGCTTGGACGTATGTTAAAGTAAAATCAACTACAAAAGAGTCGGGGAAAAGCTCTTCAAAACATACCTATAAAACTAATTTATATCAATTTACGGGGTCTCCTTATTTATTATATAAAGACGCTTGTCTACTTTGCGATTTCACAATCGGGCGTCAAAAAACTAAAGGAGAAAAAGGCTCTTTATTACTAGAATTATTCCCAGCGTTCGAATATTTGCCTTTTGATTTAGGATTTGTCAAATTAGGGGCGACGGCGGGAGATATTATACATTTCAATAAAATTTCAAACGGGAATAAACGCTCTATGAGATTGGCTTACAATCAATTTTTGATAGGACCTACAGCCGTATTTAATTTGACAAATTATACCTTCCTGAGGCTTGAAGGCAGATGGAACTTTACGCATGAAAATAAAAATATTTGCGTTAAAAGGAACAAAAATTTCCCGTCTATAGGAATAAAATTAATACAAAACTTAGGAAATTCAGGAGTCTATGTCGCCGCGAAATATCAGCATAACTTTAAACATACTCACGATAAAACCAAATCGACTAGCAAAACTAAAAGCAGCGTAGATATATACGAGCTAAGATTGGGATATAGGTGGTAAATAAAAGTTTTAGGATTTGTTTTCCACAATGCTAAAAGCAAAGAGTTTCGGAATCATGTCCTATACTCCCTAAAACCTCATTTGCGGCCAATCAATTCCAATCGGTATTGATTTTTCTTTCAGTTGGGTTTCTTGTATACAATCGTTATTTATATGGTATCGGGGGATGATTCCCTAATATTTTGCGGGAATCAAAGCGAATTACTTGCATTGCGCATTTTTCTATAATTAGAGGGAATCATCTTCCAACGCACAGTAGATAAACCAAAGTTCATATAAACAAAACATATCGCTAAAGCTGCAAGAAGTTTATAAGTATGTTTAAAGTAATCTCTTTATAAGAATCATTACCGCATGTTAAGCGAGCATTTCCTAACTAAATGGAAGTTAGCGAAGCAGCGCGATTAACTATTCTTTTTACCGCTTGAGCTACCAAGCAAACGATTTCTAATTTTGAGGCGAGGTTTTAAAAACAACGTTTTTATTGTCTCGCCTGAATACTAGAGAAATATGTAACCCTTGCAAATTCATATGGCAATCAAAAAGAGGAATTGCCTCGCCGATATATGGCGAGTAATTTAAAATATATTCTTATTTATAATCTAGGGAATCATTCCATGATGCCGCTATAAATAGCAGATTTATGTGGAAAAACTCAACTAAAATAAAGCGCGACCCTCGCTTAAAATTGCCTGGTTGCATAAGGTATTTAAGGGTCTTGAGGATTCCCATAATCTATTATCGGGGCGTGATTTCTTAATTATCAAAATTGTATTTTTAGAATGGGAATCATCCCTTGGCGCGTAGCAGACAAGTAAGAATTTAACTAAAAATATATCTCTAGAGTTTATAAGTATGTTTAAAGAAATCCGTTTTTAAAATCTTACTTATAAGAGCTACTACATGTTATGGGATGATTCCCTTTGGAATTGTGGACGTACATTAAAAGCGATTCCCACTAAAATTAGTCGCCGATAAAATCTCCAGAACGTTAAGAAATGACTTCCACATTAAACATTAAGAATGTAATCAGCAAAGACGCCGACAAATTTAAAGCAATTTGTCGGCGTATCGTATTAAGAAAGTTGGCAACGACGCGCAATCTGCCGTATGCGGCAATCTCAAAAGAATGCTTTTACAGAAGGCTTTAAACTTTTATACGCCCCGCCATATCAAACTGCAAATCTGACGCGCAGACTTGGACAATTTACAAAAATTCCTTCTCCAAAATGGAAACGCTGACTGAACATTACTGATTTCAACTTTTCGCAAAAGTCAAACGTCGGTTCGCCCATTAGTCTCAAGTTTACGCAAGGACTAAAGTCTACCGATTCAAGCAAGTCGCAATACATAAAGCACTCCTTGCCGACTATTTCTAAAGAGCCGGGAAATCGTAGTTCTACTAGAGCCGCGCATCCTTCAAAAGCATTGCATCCTAGTTCTCGCAAATCCTTACAATCTTCAAGATTTAAGGAGCCTAAGTGAAAACAATTTCTAAACGCCCTAGCTCCGATCGTTAAAACTCCAGGCGGTAAATGTACGCCTTCTAAAAAACGGCAACATTCAAACGCCCCAGGACATATTTTCTTTAAACCGTCGCATTGTCTAAGGTCTATTGATTTAAGCCCCTGAAAATGATGCGCCATTCTACTGGTAATCTTTTCTGTAAAGTCTATTACTTCTAATCTTTCAGAGCGCTTAATTTTTTTCGGAGGTCGTCTCAAGTCGCTCCCTGAAATTTTCACAACGGCGGTTTGCTCATATTGAAGCGCCGTCGCGGTTTTGCCTATATTAGGTATTGCCAAATACAGCGTTAATAATACTATAGCGATATAAAATTTCTTCATTTCATCCTCCCACAAATAAAAATATTAATGTTATCCTTTTATATAAAATATTATATCTCTATCGTATAAAAAACGTCAAGCATTAAAAATGATCGACGGAGGTATTTTGAAAGAGAATTATTTTGGGTAATATTCCCATCGTCGCAGCAAAATGTTTCACGTGAAACATTTTGTATTTTGGGATTCTCATTTATAGCCCTGAAGACGCGACGTTAATTCCCCGCAACGTACGGTTCCTGCTTTTACGAGGTTTCACACCGACGTTCCTCCATCTCCTTTGATATTTGTAAAAATTATAAAATGTTTCACGTGAAACATTTTATAATTTAACGTTCCCAAATCGCATCGTTCTCGATAGGCCGCAGCTCGTATTTTTTTATATAAAAACGCCGCCGAAGCGCGCGGGATGATTCCTTTTTAAAGGGTAAGCAATTCCGCCGTCTTCATCATTAAATGAAAACGCGACGGATTAGATTTACTTTATACCTTCTGCGATTATTTGAAGATTATACGCCGTTCCCCTATCTTCCAAATCCTTATGTCTTTTATATGCGTTGCTCCTTAGATATTCTCTTGCTATCTCAATATCGGATTTCTTAGCCCCAGACCTCGTCATATATTGCAAGCTCGCCCTTATAAGCGGAAATATGAAAAGATATACTAAAATCAACCCTACAATCTTTGTTGCTTTGTTCCTTTTTATTCTCTATAAACAATAAAACCAAAAAATTCCATAAGTTCCTATCGTCGCGTACATTATCTCTAAAATCTTCAGGCTAATATGACCTTTCTTATATAACGTGTACCCCATTGAGCATTGCTTATTACTGATATTGCGAAGTCTTTATGCGGCGGAGCATCGCGAAAAAGCCGCCCTTTGGAGAGCTAAATTAGGTTTCTCCTAATACGGCGCGCGCCACATGCATTGTAGGATGAAGCCTACCGTCCGCAGGCAAGTTAATACCGTCATGATTAGCGCGCTAGACGTAAACCAGTCTATAAAAAATCCCGTTACATGTTCCCAGCCTACGCGGTAATTGCGCATGCAGAGGGGAAGATTGCGTCCCTCTCCCAAGTTACAGACGGCTAACAGGAACCCGGAGCCTAAGAAGCAACAAAGCATTGTTAGCCCGAGCAGAGAGTCCCATTTGCAGCCCCATTCCGCGCATAGTAACAAATAGCATAAGGGCTGACCAAGCGCCGCGAGAGCGACACGGTATTTTTTCGGTATTTTTGTTAGTTTTATCATTATTCCATTCGTTAATTAGCTCCACGCCGCGTCAGCTGCTTTTTTAGCGTCTAGTTTATAATATACTTCCAAGGCTTGAATCTTTCAACTTTGCTTTTTTTATCCGTATCGGCTTGCTGTAATCCAGCGAACTCTTAAATTCGCAGATTATGTTTTCTTATGTTGCGCGGCATATTTCATATTAGCGACTTAAAATAAGCTCTCTAATTGTTTTAAATCTTCCGGCAGCGGCGCTTCGAATTTAAGACGATTCTTCGAGATTGGATGAACAAATGAAAGCTCGCTTGAATGCAACGCTTGCCTAGAAAAATTTTTCACTATATCGGGATACGAACTTTCAATTTTTCTCTTCCCATAGACTTGATCCCCAACGACACAATGTCCTATATGCTGCATATGTACTCTAATTTGATGGGTTCTGCCTGTTAATAGTTCGCAATTAATCTTTGAAATAGCTTTTGTCGAGGTAAAGTATGCGGATTTGTCGACCTCGTAAAGCGTCGCTGCTTTTTTCCCCGTCGTTTCGCTTGTTTTGAACTGTTGTCTTAACCTAGGGTGTCTTGTTATGAAAGTTTCGATACGTCCTCTTTTTTCAAATGGAACGCCGAAGACGAAGCATGTATATTTCCTAGTTACGAGTTTCCCTTTTTCATTGGCGAATAAATTCGAAAGCTGATTTCGCGTTTCGTTATTTTTCGCGATTACCATTACGCCGGAGGTGTCTTTATCGAGCCGGTGGACGATTCCCGGCCTGAAATCTCCCCTAGTATTATACGATTCGTTTTTAAGATGAAACGCCATAGCGTTAACCAGCGTCCCCGATTTATGACCTGGAGCGGGATGACAAACCATGCCCGCCGCTTTATTTACGACGACTAGCTGCTCGTCTTCAAACAAAATATCCAACGGTATATCCTCGGCGGTTATTTCATAGTCGGAGTAATCAGATTCGTAATCCTTGATAACGACCTCGCATGGAGTTTGTATTTTTTTAGACGGATCGGCGACCATAACGTCGTCGACCAATACGCGTCCGCTTTTTATGAGTTTCTGCGATTGCGATCTTGACAAGCGATTCGATAATTCCGCGATCAGAAGGTCGAGCCTTTTTCCAATATAATCATCCGAAATCTTTAGCTTTATTATTTCCACAACGTAATCTAAACCTTCTTTTTAGAAAATTATACAAGGTGTTTTTGGAAATCGTTCATATATAATGCTTTGAGATTTCATTTGTAATCGATTAGTCTAAATTAACGATTTTCGGTTACATTTTTCCTATAAGCCAACCGTGTCGTTTTAAGCGTTTTGAGAAATGTTAGGGGATAGTTTCAAAATTATCTACTACATGAACAAACCTTACATAGAATTTCTAAAAAACCTTATCGGTTTTCAAGCCGGTCAGTTTATCCTCAGAGTTAGGCGATACGCACGTTGGTATCGGCGATTTCCGCCTGTATGTTCCCTATGATTTTCCCTGTTATATCTTTTAGGGAAACAAGTCCGTCGACGTCTCCATACTCGTCTACCACCACGGCGGTATTAACGCCGCTTTCTTTCATTTTTAGAAGGAGATTATAACTATTCATAGCGGGCGGAATAAACAAGACTTCTTTTGTAACAACGCTCATGCTAAAAGGCTTATCCGTATAAAACCAACTTACGGCGTCTTTTAGGTAAACGATTCCTAATACGTTGTTGATTGTCTCTTGGTATATTATTATCGAGGATTTTTTAGTTTCGACAAATTTAGATATCAAAGATTCAAATTTTTCTTCCGTCGGTAAAGATTCGATTTTGTTTTTAGGAATCATTATATCTTTAACTTTAACATCCCTTAGATTCAAAACGCCTTTCAGCATTTCTGTTTCATTCTGGGCAAGCGGTTGAATTTTTGAAGAATCATTCCGCTTTATTAATTCCTCGATAAGGTCTCTGAGAGACGTCTTTTTTAATAAGATTTTGAAAAACAATTTTTGCAAAAACTTTTTCATTTATTTCCCTTACAAAAAATATGGGTTTTTTAGACCGAACGATTCTAAGACTTTAATTTCAGTCCGCTCCATTTCTTCAGCTCTCAAAGGGTCTTCATGCTCCATCCCTAAAAGATGCAACATTCCGTGAACAAATAAATGCGAACATCTATCAAAGAACTTTACGCTAAACATATTGGATTCTCTGGCAATTGTTTCATACGACATAGCAATATCGCCAATTACGATTTCATTAATTTTCGAAGTTGTGTCTATTTTGCCAACCAAGAGAAGTTTTAGATCATTTGTTTCAAACTGAGGAAACGATAAAATATTAGTCGGCCTATTATTGTTCCTAAAACTTAAGTTCAGTTTACAAATACGCTCGTCGTTTGTCAATAGCAGATTAGCCGAAGAGTCCATTTGACTATCTAACGCCTCGTTCATAGATGCCTTGTATAATTTGCCTAAAGAAGCCTTCCAGGTTTTGAAACCGCGAATTTTAATCCACTGGTCGTCGTCTATAACGACGTTTACGAGATTCGTTCTCACGCGAGCCTTCCCAACGTGCTGTTTTCAGAGGCTTTTTCAATAAACACATTCGCGAACTCGCCGATTAAATTCTTATCGCTTTCAACGATCACGGATTGAGAATACGCATTCTTGCCTATATATTGCTTAGGTTTACGCCCAACCTTTTCAAAAAGAACCTCGTTCGTCTGGCCGACAAGTTGATTATTGTAATAGATTTGATCCTTCAACAACGTTTCCTGCAAAATTTTTAGCCTCTCGGTTTTAACGGCTTCCGATACTTGCGAATCCATAACCGCTGCGGGAGTGCCTTTTCTGCGGCTATATTTAAACGAATACGAAATCGTGTATTTTGCTTCTCTAACTAACTTTAAAGTATCTTCAAAGTCCTCGTCTGTTTCCGACGGGAAGCCCACTATAAAATCGGAAGAAAAGTGAATATTTGGACAAATGTCTCTAAACTTTTTCAGTTTGTCTAAGTATTCCCTGGCGGTATGTCCTCTATTCATCATTTTTAAAATTCTGTCGCTTCCCGCTTGAGCGGGGATATGAGCGAATGGGGGCAACACGGGAGTATCGGCGTGAATCTCCATAAGCTCGGTTGTAAAATCTTTAGGGTGAGAAGTTGTGTAACGCAACCTTCTTAAACCGTCTAAACTTGATATTTCCTGAATCAGTCTTTCTAATCTCCACGTTCCTTTAGGTTTGCCAATATTTATATAAGGGGCTTCCCCGTGATACGAATTAACGTTCTGACCGAGCAATATTATTTCTTTAGCGCCGTTCTTCAGCAACGTTTTCGTTTCGTTTATTATATCGAGCGCAGGCCTTGAATATTCGCGGCCTCTTGTATATGGGACGACGCAATAAGTACAAAAATTATCGCATCCTTCTTGAATCGTCACAAATTCGCTATAAGAGACTTCTCTCCTATCATGCAAGCATCCAAATTTTTTATCTTGTTCAAATTCAATATCCAAAATTTTATCCTTTTGTCCCGACAAAACGGAGGATACGTAAGACGGCAACTTATGATATACCTGAGGACCGAACGCTATGTTTACCCCTTTGTGTTTGAAAATATTTTCTTTTTCCGCTTGAGCGACGCAACCTCCGACGGCGATTACTTTGGTGTTTTGATTTTTTAAAAACCCTATGTTGGAAAATACTCTCTGAGCGGCTTTTTCACGAATATTGCACGTATAGAAAATCAAAATGTCCGCTTCTTGCGAATTAAACGTTTGCGTAAAACCAAAATCAATCATAAGGTCTACGATCTTCCGCGAATCGTAAACGTTCATTTGGCAGCCGTGGTTTTCTATATAAAATTTATAATCGGCTAAATTATGCAGAACGTCGCTTTTCTCAGAACCCCCCTGCGAAAACGATGCTTGCTCCAATTCTTTATTCACTAATTTTCCCTTTCTTCCGCGAAATTTTAAACGCTGCTCCAACTGTCGTTTGGGAGAACATTTTACTACATTTGCTTCGATTTGCTAACAAAAAGTCGCCAAATAATTAACGACTTCTCGACACCCCTGTTTCGTAGCGGCGGACATTGTTAATATCGGCGTTTTTGTAATATCCTTCAACTTGTTCTTTACCTCTTCGACTTTCTCTCGAGAAGTTATATCTATTTTGTTTAACGCCGCTACTTCAAATTTTTTACATAGTTTACTGTCGTATAATTCAAGTTCTTTGCGAATAGCGTAATAGTCTTCAACTGGATTTTCCCTTGAAACGTCAATAATATGAAGAATTACCGAACATCTCTCAACGTGAGCTAAAAACTTATCTCCAAGCCCTTTTCCTAAATGAGCGTCTTCTATAAGCCCTGGAATATCGGCTATTACAATCTCTTTGTCATTAAATTTTATCATGCCTAATTGAGGAACCGTCGTTGAAAACGGATAAGCATCGATTTTCGCCTTAGCATTAGTTACGGCGGAAATAAACGTCGATTTGCCTGCGTTTGGAAGCCCGACTAAACCTACGTCCGCTATTAGCTTCAGCTTAAGCCAAATCCATCTTTCTTCGCCAACTTCTCCTTTTTGGATTTTTCTCGGAGCTTGGTTCGTCGAGGTTTTAAAATAAGCGTTTCCAAGGCCGCCTCTTCCTCCCTGAACTAACAAAACTTTTTGCCCCGCTTCGGTTAAATCGGCAATTTCAGTATGTTTATCGTCGTCTAGGATTTGCGTCCCCACAGGAACTTTCAAAATAATATCGTCGGCGGATTTTCCCGTTTTATTCTGCCCCGCTCCGTTCGCTCCTTTTTTAGCTTTGAAATGTTGTTTGTATCTATAATCTACCAATGTGTTAACGTCGTTTACCGCCTCGATGTATATAGAGCCTCCGGAGCCGCCCGCTCCTCCGTCGGGGCCTCCAAATTCCACGAATTTTTCTCGTCTAAAACTAAGACATCCGTCTCCTCCATCTCCCCCTTTTAGATATATTTTCGCTTCGTCTAGGAATTTCATTAAACGTCTCTCCTTTGATTAAACGCCGCTATTATCGTCCCGTCGTCAAGATATTCCAATTCGCTTCCAATTGGGATTCCTTGCGAAAGGGTCGTTATTTTAACTCCCAAATCCTTTATTTTGTCGTTTACAAAAAACACGGTCGTTTGCCCGTCTATATCCGCGCTTAAAGCTATTATAACTTCTCTTATTTCTTTCGACGATTTTATACGATTATAAAGTCTGTCAATATTTAAGTCTTCCGGCATCACTCCGTTTATCGCGGATAATTTATTTCCCAAAACATGATATCTTCCGCGATAAAATCCCGCCTTTTCAATAGACCACAAATCGGAAATATCGGCGACGACGCAAATCGTCGAACCGTCTCTTTTTAAATCGGAACATATGGAGCACTTGTCAGCAACGTCCACATTCCCGCACACTTCGCATATTTTCGAATTTTCGTAGACGCTCTCGAGGGTTTTGATAAAATATTCCATGACGCTATGTTTTTTCCGAAGAAGGTAAACGACGATTCTTACGGCGGATCTATACCCCATTCCAGGCAATCTGCTAAAACAACTGATTAACTTACTAATATCTCCCGATAACATTATTTACAGATAAAAAGGCATGACGCCGTAACATACAATCTATATTTAATATGCTGCGTTAGCAAGAAAAACCTGCGTAAACCTATCGTCTTACATTCAACGTTTCCAGAGCTAGCCTTGTTCGCAACACAATAAGTATCCAATAAAACGCGCTGTTTTTATCACAGTCGGGTTTTTCGGATCGTCGCCGATCTTCCTACGAAGCCTTGTTATCTGAACGTCTATCGTTCTGTCTGAAACCTGGAACGAAAACTTCCTCGATAATTCCGTCCTAGAAAACGGCTGATTCGGTCTGCTGCAAAGCGTTTTTAATAGGGTCGATTCAGTCGTCGATAGAGGGACTTCCTTTGAATCCACTTTCAATTTCTCCGTCGCTAAATTAAATTCGCAATTACCAAACCTCGCGACGCTTCCCGACGTCTCTTTTTCCGTTCGTTTTAAAAGCGCTCTGATTCTAGCTATAAATTCGCGTTCCTCAAAAGGCTTAGTTATATAGTCGTCAAAACCGGCTTCAAACCCTGCGACTTTGTTATCGATATCGTTCGCGGCGGTTAACATAAGCGCTGGAATATCTTTCAAATATAAATTTGAATTCCTCACGGACTTAATAAAATCTATTCCCGATTCGTTAGGCATCATCCAGTCGACGACGACAATGTCAAAATTTTTCGACGTTAGCAATCTTCTCGCCTCGGAAGCGGATATAGCTCCAACCGCGTCGTAGCTATGTAATTTTAAAAGTTCGACTATGAGATAGACGAGTCTTTGATCGTCGTCTACAACAAGAATAGATTTCATAAAACGCCTATAGAAATAACCGTCGTTTTACCATTATATTCCAGTCTGGAAGACTTTTTTACAAGCCGCTTTTTTCTAATCTTCTTTGAAAACCAGAATCTTCCGCATACCTTGTAACCTCCGCGATTATAAAAAAGCCTGTCGCCGCCAAATATATTTAGAAGCAGGATCATCTCGTTAAACCGTCTCTGTATAAACATTTCAAACAACTAAAAGCCGCAAATTATTCTCTTTCTTATCCGTCGCAATAGGCCTTCTGCCAGCCATAAGGCGGCAATTTCAGAATAATTCCAATATATTGGTCGCCTCTTTTACATTTTCACAATTCAAACTTTTTTGTGGGAATCATCCTGCGACATATTGCAAAGCGAACAAATCGGGTGGACTATCTAAGGAACTTATGCATACGGAGGAAATTCCTCCTTGGGAAAAGTAGTCCTCAAAAACTCCCCTGAAATATCAGACGAACCGAGGGCGAATCTAAGAGACTCGCGTATTAACGGAGGAGATTTCTTCTGAGGGAAGCGGTTGGTTCCAAAAAACCAGGGGGATTTCTTTGGGAAACCAGACCCAAAATGATTAGAAAATGGAGAAAAATCCGCTCAAAAGATTTGATAAAAAGTCTAGCGAAAAATGGGGAAACTTTGATAAGAAATTTAGTGAAAGATAAAATTCAAAAATTAACGAAAAATTAACGAAATTGTACTATAATAACCATCCCAAACCCCCGCCCTCCTCGGGGCTTGCTCCCTACAACAGCCAATCTATGCAAGCATAGCTTTAGCATATCGTAAATTTGAGAGGGCGGCGGCTTGTTCGGCTTTGCCGAACCCGAGCTTCATAGCTCACTCGCAGTTAATACTGCGAAAGCCGCCGCCCTCTCAAAAATGAGATTTTAGAACGTTAAGATTGGGAAAATAAATTACTTGTTAAAAAATAAGGGAATCATACCATAACGTCCTAAATATCTTGCTTACAGCTAGGCAATTCTAATCGGCGAGGTCGTGTTTATTTCAGCGGCATTTCTCGTATACAACCGCTATTTGCCGCGCATCGGGAAATGTAAATTAGGTTTTAGGGTACAAGCGAGCGCTCGTTTCCTACGACTACAAAATTCTCATAAAACACTCTGCGCAAGAGTACGGGGAGCATGCATAAGATAGAGATGTATAAGAAATAACTAGGTATGATTTCGTTTTTTTACAGAAATCATGCCTCAACGTTGTGGTCGTGTGTTAAAGGAAGATTACCAGAGATTTTTTAAGTCATTACTTGATGATTCGGGCAATATAAGTCCACGAGGTCTTGATATTGAGCCAATTTGCAACCGCAAGACGGGCAACCCGTCGGTCTTTCGAATTTACCGTTCCCAGATTTGGTTGAAACATGTTTACAAATTTCGGCGGAGAGTCTTTCTATATAAATTCCAATGGGAATCGTTCTTTAGCGTGAAACACGGCTTTAAAATGCAATTTCATAAAAGGATTATCTTAATAATATAGTTGCGAACCGTCCATTCACATGCGGCATTTTGTCTATAAAAACCCTCGCCTACCTGCCGCAAGCGAGGGTACGATTTTCTAAGACTTTTCCCGCAACTGTTCCAAGAAGGAAATTTTTACCTTTTGTCCCTAAACGTCTTTCATTGAAAGTTTGATTCTGTTTCTATCGTCGATATCAATAACCTTTACTCTAACTTCTTGTCCTACTTTCAGAACGTCTGAAACAGCTTTAATCTTATGATTTGCGATATTGCTTATGTGCACGAGACCTTCTTTATTTCCAATTGATACAAATGCTCCAAAATCAGTGATTTTAACAACGCTTCCATTAAACACCGAACCTATGTCGGGAGGACAACATATTGATTTGACAGACTTTATCGCTTCGTCCAGTTTTTTCTTATCTGAAGAAAAAATGGAAACGACGCCGTTGTCGTCTATATCGATCTTTACCTGAGTCTTTTCGCAAATCTCCTTTATAACTTTTCCGCCAGGCCCTATCAGGGTTTTGATTTTATCCTTATCGATCATGATAGTTTCAACTCTAGGAGCGTTTTCATTTAGCTCGCTTCTAGCCGTTGAAATTACTTTATTCATAATCTCAAGAATATGGAATCGTCCTGCTTTCGCTTGTTTCAAGGCGGCCTTTATAATCTCGCGATCAATGCTTGTTATTTTAATGTCCATTTGAAGAGCCGTGATTCCGTCTTTAGTTCCCGCGACTTTAAAATCCATATCTCC